>CAZNVN010000033.1:15276-17180 GCA_964576635.1 uncultured Rhodospirillaceae bacterium | reverse complement strand
TTACTACATTGTCATTTTCATGTAATCTAATCGTTTTGGGGTCCATACTTATTCTCCTAATGAAAAAATATCATTTTGTATTATACATAATTTTTTATTTTTATAAATTAATCAATTGATAATTTAAAAATTAATTTACTTTTATTGAAGTTATGATCATATTTTAATTTAAACTAGAGAATGACTAGTGCTTATTTAGGGGAGGTTTAATGAAATTAGTAAGATATGGTTCAAGGAAGCAAGAAAAACCTGGAATAATAGATTCAAACGGCAGCTTAAGAGATTTATCTACAAAAATTGATGATATTAATGCTGAAGCTTTATCGTCTGAGGGGCAGGAGAAATTGCAATCTATGAATTTAAATGAATTAGCTTTGGTAGATAACAGAGAATTAAGATTAGGTATACCCATAGCTAATATAGGTAAAGTAGTTTGTATAGGTTTAAACTATGTAGATCATGCAAAGGAGACTGGATCTCCTATTCCTAGTGAGCCAATAATGTTTATGAAGCCAACTAGTTCGCTTAATGGGCCGAATGATGAAGTTGTTTTACCTAGGTCAATAACATTAAGCCAAACAGGGAACGAAAATGAAAATTCATTTAAGGAAAGTGACCATAGTGATTGGGAAGTAGAATTGGGCGTAGTTATTGGAGAAGAAGCTCGATCTGTTTCTGTCTCAAGTGCTTTAAAATATGTTGCTGGATATACAGTAGTAAATGATGTCTCAGAAAGAGAATATCAGTTGAATGCAGCAGGTGGACAATGGATACGAGGAAAAGGATGTGATACTTTTTGTCCAGTTGGTCCCTGGCTAGTAACTAAAGATGAAATTAATGATCCTCAAAACCTAGATGTTTGGCTGGATGTAAATGGGGAAAGAGTTCAAAGTGGAAATACTAATACAATGATATTTGATGTTAAAACTATAGTATCTTATGTAAGTCACTTTATGACCTTAGAACCAGGAGATCTAATAGCAACAGGAACTCCGCCTGGGGTTGGGATGGGAATGAAACCTCCTAAATTTTTAAAACCAGGTGACGAAATGAAAGTCGGTATAAATGGATTAGGAGTTCAAACTCAGAGCGTTGTAAAGTGGAAATAGTTTGATTTATTTTAATGATTAAGCCCAGAATATTTGTTCATAGCTGGTTGCCAGATGATACGAGAAAAAGATTAGATCAAAAATTTGATTTAGATATTCATAATAGTTTTAAAAGTATTCTCTCTGGTCAGGAATTAATTGACAAAGTAAGAGGTGTCAATGGGATAGTGGTACAGGGTCCTATCATAGATTTGCCTCTAATAAATTCCTGTTCCAAGACTCTAAAAATCGTAAGCAATGTTGCAGTAGGTGTAGATAATATATCTGTCAAAGATTGTTCAGATAATAATATAATCGTTACTAATACTCCAGGTGTCCTTACGGATGCTGTAGCTGATTTATCAATGGGTTTATTATTGTCAGTAGCTCGACGAATTCCTGAAGGCGAGCGTTTGGTGAGACAAGATGAATTTAAAGGTAACCCTTTTCCTTTGCTCTGGGGTGCTGATTTAAATGGTGAAAATATAGGAATAATAGGTATGGGACGTATTGGGCAAGCTGTTGCTAAAAGAGCTAAACCGTTTGGTTTAAATATAAAATATTTTAATAGAAATAGAGTAAAAGAAAAAATAGAAAAAGAACTAGATGCTGAAAAATTAAATTTAAAAGAATTGTTAAGTAAGTGTAAGTTTATAGTTATTCTATGTCCATTAACACCCGAGACTAAACATTTAATTTCGGAGAATGAATTAGACTTAATGAGAAATGATGGTTTCTTAATTAATGTGGCAAGAGGACCGATAGTAAAGGAAAGTGCTTTAGTAGCTGCTTTAAAAAATAAATTAATAGCTGGTT
>CAZNVN010000033.1:1150-15266 GCA_964576635.1 uncultured Rhodospirillaceae bacterium | reverse complement strand
TTGACTCCTCATGCAGGAAGCGCAAGTGTAGGAGCAAGGACTGGGATGGTGAATCTGGCTGTACACAATATAGAAATGTATTTTAAAAACGGGGAAGTTCCAAATCCAGTTAATCCTGAAATTCTATAAAATTATAAATTGGAAAACAAATGGCATATACAATTGATTTATCTGGAAAAGTTGCTCTAATTACTGGGGGAGCATCCGGCATTGGCTATAACATTGCTCTTTCCTATTTGGAAGCAGGAGCTGAGGTTATTGTTTCTGCAAAAACTGATGAAAGTCTTTCCAAATGTAAAAATGATACTGCATTCGGTACTTTAAAAAAATACAAACTTGATGTTACTAATGATATTTCAATAGAGAAACTATTTGCTGAAATAGATGAACTAGATATTTTAGTGAATAATGCAGGAATTGTTAAAAGAGGACTAGAGTATAGGATTGAAAATTTTGGCGATGTTATAAATACAAATTTAATGGGAATAATGAGAATGAGTCATGAATCATTACCTAAATTAGCACTAAGTCATGGAAATATAATAAATATAGCTTCTATGTGGTCATTTTTTGGTAGTCCTGTATCTCCAGGTTATACTGCTTCTAAAACTGGAGTAATAGGGCTAACTAAAAGCTTAGCTAATGGTTGGTCTAAACATCATGTTAGAGTAAATTGTATAGCACCTGGATGGATAGAGACTAAGCTCAATAAAGAACTAAGAGAAGATAAAGAACAGTATAATAAGATTAAGGATAGAACGCCTATGGAGAGATGGGGCAATCCGAAAGAAATTGCTGGAGCAGCTGTATATTTAGCTTCTAATAAGGCCAGTTTTACAACTGGAGCTACTATAGTAGTTGATGGTGGATATTCTATAGCATAAAATTATGTATTTGGGTATCCTTTTGCTTTTCGTGCATATCCATCATAAAGATCGAGCATTCTTTCTCTCCATTCTCTGATAGGATCTGTTGCTTCTAGTAATGTTTTGGGACTAGAGCAGCGGGCCCACATAAAAAAACCAAATAAAAGATAGTCACAAAACATAGGTTTTGATCCTGCTATAAAAGAGGTTTCTCTGAGAATCTTTCTAAAAGGTTCTAGTTGTTTTTGCAAAGAAGGAATTTTTTCATCACTGGTCTTAGAAACTTCTTCAATACTTGCTCCCAACATTTTCTCTCTAGTGACTTTAAAATATTCTTTATCATCTGGGTGTATGTGATTATAAATATCTCCTACTATTACTCTGGCAAAACCTGAAATAAAATTGTAATCGATGTATTTACTTAATATTAAAGTGGTATTTTTAGCAGTTTCGTCTCCAAATACACTTGGTTTTTCTGGATAAGTGTTGTCAAGATATTCAGCAATCTTAATAGAATCACCAATCCATTTACCGTTGTCAACTAAAACAGGAACTGTATTGAATCCTTTTTCTTCTATAGGAGTTTTATCAGAAAATTTTACAGGAATTATTTTAAGTGAATCTGTCAAATTTTTATGATGTAATGTCATAATGACTTTCCAGACGTGAGGACTGAAACGAAAATCTTCTTTTCCATTTAGCTCGTATAATATCATATTATATATGTACTTTTTATTTTTAAATTATACTATTAAATTATTTTAAAGTTATATTGTACCCCGTTGTCAAGCTTAACTATATGGTTTAGTGATTATGAATTATGATAATTTTTTTATAAACGCATTGGATGTACTGAAACAAGAAGGTCGGTATAGAGTATTTAACGATATTAAAAGAATATCTGGTAAATTTCCTAATGCCGTTTATTTTTCAGGAGATCAAGAAAAAAAAGTAGTGGTCTGGTGTTCTAATGATTATTTAGGTATGGGCCAAAATAAATATGTAATTGAAGAGATGCATAAAGCTATAGATATAGCGGGAGCAGGATCTGGAGGTACTAGAAATATTTCTGGCACTACTCATTACCACGTACTATTAGAGCAAGAATTAGCAGATCTTCATCATAAGGAATCTGCGCTGCTGTTTACTTCCGGTTATATATCCAATGAAGCTTCTTTAAGTACTTTAGTATCTATTATGCCTAATTGTATTATTTTTTCTGATGAACTTAACCATGCATCAATGATTCAAGGAATGAGAAATAGTAGTGCTGAAAAAAAAATATTCAGACATAATGATCCAGAGCATTTAAATACTCTGCTAAAAGAATCTGATCCTGAGCGTCCAAAATTAATTGCTTTTGAATCTGTTTATTCTATGGATGGAGATATTGCTCCTATAAAAGAAATATGTGCTGTGGCTAAAGAAAACAAGGGACTTACCTATTTAGATGAAGTCCATGCTGTAGGAATGTATGGGGCAAGAGGTGGTGGCATTGCAGAACGCGAAGGTCTAATGGATCAAATAGATGTGATTGAAGGAACTTTGGCAAAAGCTTATGGAACCATGGGGGGTTATATAGCGGCCAATAAATATATAATTGATACTGTAAGATCCTTTGCTTCAAGTTTTATATTTACAACTTCTCTCCCCCCAGCTATTGCTGCAGGAGCATTAGCCTCAGTAAAACATCTAAAGCAGTCAAATTTAGAAAGAAAGAAACACCAAGAAAATGCGGAAAAATTAAAAACAAAACTTCGTCAGACCGGAATAGTAGTTATGCCTTCTGATAGTCATATAGTTCCTGTTTTAGTTGGTGATCCAGTGCTATGTAAAAAAGCATCAGATATACTTTTGACAGAATTTTCTATTTATGTTCAACCTATAAATTATCCCACAGTTCCAAAGGGAAAAGAGAGATTAAGAATTACTCCTACTCCTTTACATGATGATTTAATGATGGATCATTTAGTTGATTCTTTTAAAGAAGTTTGGAAACGTCTAAATATTTCTCGTCTATAATTTAATATCTTTTAAATTAGTAAAAATTTATGTTGTGCTTTATTGATGATCATAGTTAAATTTAAATAATTTATAATTTTAGTGAGGAAGTATAAAATGTTGAGAGTGATAAGTGTTCTATCAGTAGTTTTAGGATTTTTATTTTCTAACTCGTCTCAAGCCAATGAAGGCATTGATGCTGCAATTAATGCAGTATTATCTCCTATTTCAAATAAGATAGCTGGAACAGTTTTTTGGTCATTTAGCTTTTTTGGAGCAGATATACGCATAATAGTTTTGTGGCTTATT
The DNA here is from genome assembly GCA_964576635.1 of uncultured Rhodospirillaceae bacterium. Taxonomy (GTDB): domain Bacteria; phylum Pseudomonadota; class Alphaproteobacteria; order TMED109; family TMED109. The sequence continues at coordinate 12,090 of CAZNVN010000033.1, read as the reverse complement.
GCTGGAGCTATATTTTGTACTTTTTATTTTAATTTTCTCAATCTTACTTTTTTTAAACATGCTTTAGATTTAGTAAGAGGTAAGTAAGATAATCCGGATGCTAAGGGGGAAGTTAGTCATTTTCAGGCTCTAGCTACTGCTATTTCATGTACCGTTGAGATTGGATATATAGCAGGTGTAGCTGTTGCAGTAACTATTGGTGGTCCTGGTGCAACTTTTTGGATGATATTGGCAGGGTTTTTAGGAATGTCGCTCAAGTTCTGTGAATGTACGTTAGGTGTTAAGTATCGCCAGATAGATGGGGATGGTACGGTTTCAGGAGGACCTATGTATTATTTATCAAAGGGATTAGAGGAAAAAGGTATGCCATCAATAGGTAAATTTTTGGCTGTATTTTTCTCTATTTGTTGTATTGGTGGTGCCTTTGGAGGCGGTAATATGTTTCAGGCAAATCAATCGTTTCAACAATTTGTATCGGTTACAGGTGGAGAGACTTCTTTTTTTGCGGATAAGGGTTGGTTATTTGGATTAATTATGGCTGTAGTTTTAGGAGCAGTAATAATTGGTGGAATTAAATCTATTGCTAAAGTAACTTCAAGACTAGTTCCTTTTATGGCAATAATTTATCTGATTGCAGGTGTAGTTATTATATTATTTAATATAACTGATCTACCTTCAGCCATTATGAGGATTTTTTCTGAAGCTTTTGCTCCTTCTGCTGTTGCTGGTGGTGCACTAGGAGCATTAATTATAGGTTTTCAAAGAGCTGCTTTTTCCAATGAAGCAGGTCTTGGTTCTGCACCTATTGCTCATTCAGCAGTGAAGAGTGATATTCCTGTTACGGAAGGAATAGTCTCTTTACTAGAGCCGTTCATAGATACAATAATTATATGTACTGTTACAGCCTTAGTAATTGTAATTTCTGGGGCCTATGATAATCAAAGTATATCAGGAGTAACAGGTATAGCACTTACCTCAGTAGCATTTGAAAAAACTATTCCATGGTTTCCTTATGTGCTCGCTTTAGCGGCTATTTTGTTTGCATTCTCAACTATGATAGCCTGGTCTTATTATGGGCTAAAATCTTGGACTTATTTATTCGGTAATACGCTTATTTCTGAGAATATTTTTAAACTTATCTTTTGTGTTTTCGTTATTATAGGTTCATCTATTAGTTTAGGTTCTGTTCTAGATCTATCTGACTCAATGATCTTTTTGATGGCAGTTGCTAATATAGTAGGAATATATATTTTAGCTGGTGTTGTTAAAAAAGAGATAGACGATTACAAATTACTTTTATCGAGTGGTAAAATAAAAAAAACTAATGATAATTAAATTATAAATCTTTGTTTTTAAACTTTAATTTTTATATATTTAATTAGTCATATTAATTAAGTGAGAGGTGTTAATTTATGCAAGAAAATTTGTCGCATAGAATTGGATTAGCGGCTGATCATGCTGGTTTTGAATTAAAGGAAAAAATAAAACTATATTTATTTAATGAAAAAGCGGATGTAATTGATTTAGGAACGGACTCTCTGAGTTCTGTTGATTACCCGGATTATGGTAAATTAATAGGAGAAGAAATAAAATCAAAGAAAATAGATTTAGGAATAGCTATCTGTGGAAGTGGTATTGGTATTAGCATAGCGGCAAATAAGATTAAAGGCGTTAGAGCTGCATTATGCAATAATATAGAAATGGCAAAGCTAGCGAGAAACCATAATGATGCAAATGTTTTAGCCTTGGGAGCAAGGTTAATATCTACAGAAGATGCAATCAATTGTATAAAGGTATTTTTGTTAGAGAAATTTGAAGGTGGTAGGCATATAAATAGGGTAAAAAAAATAGGATAATTTTTTAAAGTTGGGGTTTACTAAACATGAGTATAATTGAAGAGTCTTTTAAAGATTATAAAATTAAAAATAGAGCTAATATTTATGAATTAGAAGATAAAAAGTTGCAAGAAGCAATGCAAGCAGAACTTAATAGACAAAAGTCTTCCATAGAATTAATTGCTTCAGAAAACTTTGTTAGTTATGAAGTACTTAAGGCACAGGGATCAGTTCTTACAAATAAATACGCAGAAGGATATTCTGGTAAAAGATACTATGGAGGTTGTGAATTTGTGGATATTGTGGAGACGTTGGCAATTAAGAGAGCTTGCCAATTGTTTTCATGTAACTGGGCTAATGTACAACCGAATTCAGGCTCTCAGGCTAACCAAGGTGTCTATATGGCATTAATCAAGCCAGGAGATAAGATATTAGGTATGTCTCTCGCCTCAGGAGGTCATTTAACTCATGGAGCTGTTCCTAATCAATCGGGCAAGTGGTTTCGTGCATTACAATATGGCGTGAAAAAAGATGATGGATTAATTGACTACGATGATATGGAAAAGCTTGCACTTTTGCATAAGCCAAAATTAATTGTTGCTGGGGCATCAGCATATTCACGACGAATAGATTTTAAGCGGTTTAGAGAAGTAGCTGATAAGGTAGGGGCATACTTTATAGCTGATATAGCACATTACGCTGGACTAATAGTCACAGGTAATTATCCAAATCCAATAAAGCATGCACATGCAGTAACCACTACTACTCATAAAACTTTAAGAGGTCCTAGAGGAGGTATGATTCTTTCTGATGATGAGGAAATTGGAAAAATGATTGATAAGGCTATTTTTCCTGGCCTCCAAGGAGGACCATTGATGCATATAATAGCTGCAAAAGCTGTAGCTTTTGGAGAGGCTTTGCGTCCGGAGTTTAAGAATTATTCTGAGCAAATTATATTAAATGCTAAAAAATTAGCAGAAGTTTTGGAGAGTAATGGTATAAAAATTATTTCTGGTGGAACTGATAGTCATGTTATTCTTTGTGACTTAAGAAAATTAGGAATTACTGGACTTTTAGCTGAAACTTCTTTGGATAAAGCAGGTATTACTTGTAATAAAAACTCAATACCTTTTGATCCTCAGAAGCCTTTTGTAACTTCTGGTATTAGGTTGGGAACTCCAGCAGTTACAACGAGAGGTTTTAAAGAAAAGGAAATAAGGAAAACAGGAGAACTAATAGTAAGAGTGTTAGAGGGTGTGTCTAAAAATAATGAAGATAATAGTGTTATTGAAAAGACGGTAAAAAAAGAGGTTGAAACTTTATGTGTTGATTTTCCTCTTTATCCTCAATTAAATTATAATAACCAATGAATATTAATTTTGTAAGGAGGGTCTAATGAGGTGCCCATTTTGTAGTTTTGTAGATACTCAGGTAAAAGATTCGCGTCCCACAGAGGATAACGCCGTTATAAGGAGAAGAAGATCATGTTCCCAGTGTGGTGCCAGATTTACAACTTTTGAAAGAGTGCAGCTCAGAGATTTAACAGTAATTAAAAGAGACGGAAAAAGAGTAGTATTCGATAGAGATAAATTAACTAGATCAATTATGACTGCTTTTAGAAAGAGATCAATGGATCCAGAAAGAATTGAAAGAATGATCACAGGAGTTGTACGTAGACTAGAAAGCATAGGAGAAAATGAAATTGATAGTGTTTCTATAGGTGAAATGGTAATGGATTCATTGTCTGAAGTGGATCAAGTAGCATATGTTAGGTTTGCAAGTGTTTATAGAAATTTTAAAGAAGCCAAAGATTTTGAAGAGTTCATAGTCGATCTTAAAAAAGATCATAAAAGTTGATTTTACGGAGATAATTTATGCAAATTAGGGCAGCTATGCGGAGCGCTTTGTCTTTGGCTAATCATGGCATAGGAACTTGTGGTCCTAATCCCAGTGTAGGCTGTGTTATTCTTAATTCTGATATGCAATTGGTTTCTTCTGCTAGGACAGGAACTAATGGTAGACCTCATGCAGAAAAAATAGCTATAGAACAGGCGTCATCTGATATTAAAGGAGGAACGGCCTTTGTAACTTTAGAACCATGCGCACATGAAGATTCTACTCCTTCTTGCGCTTCTTTATTACAGGGATCTGGAATTGAAAAGATATATATATCCTGTTTGGATCCAGATAAAAGAACCTCAGGGCAAGGAGTTTCAATTCTGAAAAATGGAGGTTTAGAAGTTCATTTGGGAATGTATGAAACTTTAGCTAAAGATTTATATCGTGGTTTTTTTTATAGAATTTTGAGAGGTAGGCCACAGGTAACTTTGAAGATGGCTACAAGCCTCGATGGTAAAATTGCTAATCCTAAGGGAAATAGTAAGTGGATAACAGGTGATTTGGCAAGAAAACATGGTCACATGCAAAGGGCGATGAGTGATGCTGTTCTTGTTGGAATTAATACAGTTACTGAGGATAATCCTACTTTAACATGTAGATTAAAAGGGCTAGAAAATCAATCACCTATAAGGATAGTTGTTGATAGTAGATTATCTATTCCTCTGAAATCAAATTTAATTAAAACAATCAATAAATCTCCTGTACACGTATGGACTTCAAAAAAATCAAAAACAGAAAAGAAGGAAGCTCTTAAAGATATCGGAGTGAAAATTATAGAGTTAGAAGAAGATGATGGAAATAGATTATGTCTATCAGAAGGTTTAAAATATTTAGGACATAATGGAATTAACAATTTACTTGTAGAGGGTGGTGGACAAGTTTCAGCAAGTTTTATTGTAAACAACTTAGTTGATAGGGTTTATTTATACAGGTCCGGTATGTTTTTAGGAGAAAATTCTGTTTCCTCTGTGTCGGACTTAGGTTTTGAGGATATTCCTTTAGAGAAAAAATTCTTCAGAAAAAAATTTAGGCTGCTTGAAAATGATGTATTTGAAGAATGGAAAACTATTGAGTCAGAATAGTTTTTCAAATTTATAAGGGAGCTTATAATGTTTACGGGAATAATTCGTTATAGTGGTCAAATAATAAATGCTATCGAAGACCAAATAAAAAGACTTGATTTTGATAGAAGTATAAATAATAAAATAGATATAAAGTTAGAAATTGTAGCCCTAATAAGCAAAATTAATATAAAAAAAGGGGATTCTATAAGTGTTAATGGTATATGTTTAACAGTAGTTAAAAGTTATAAATCCTCTGAATATGATCAACCTGCAATAATTTTGGAGTTCCAGATTTCTAAAGAAACATTGCAAGTTACTACAGCAAAATATTGGAAACAACATGATCGGGTAAATATAGAGTTATCTATGAGTTTAGGAGATAAATTGGATGGGCATATTGTAACTGGACATGTAGATGGGATTTCCAAATTAATAGAAAGGAAAAATATAGCAGGCTCTTACGGGATGACTTTTTCTATTCCTAAAGGTTTAAATACTTATATAGTTCAGAAAGGGTCTGTTGCCATTGATGGGATTTCTTTAACGGTGAATAAAGTGTCTTCTAAGAATTTTGCAGTTAATATAATATCCTATACTAATGATAATACAATTTTAGGTGGAATTGAAGTGGGTGATAAAGTTAATGTAGAGATAGATATAATTTCTAGGTATGCAATTAATGCAATTAATAAATATAATAAGACTAGGTAAATGCAAAAAATAAAACAAAATAATCAAAATGAATTTGCTCCTATTGAAGAGATAGTATTAGAGGCAAGGAATGGAAGAATGTTTGTTTTGGTTGATAATGAGGACAGGGAAAATGAGGGGGATTTAATAATTCCTGCCCAAATGTCTACTCCTGATTCAATAAATTTTATGGCTAAATACGGAAGGGGACTAATATGCTTATCTTTAACTAGCACTAGAATTAATCAGTTAGGATTGTTACCTATGGAGAGAAGAAATCCTGGTAAATTAGATACTGCTTTTACAGTATCAATAGAGGCAAAAAAAGGAGTTACTACTGGTATCTCAGCTGCCGATAGGGCAAAAACTATCCAAATAGCTATAGATAAAAATTCTACAGCGGAAGATATACGTACGCCAGGTCATGTTTTCCCACTTCGTGCTAGAGATGGGGGAGTTTTAGTTAGAGCCGGTCACACAGAAGCTGCTATAGATATAGCACGATTAGCTGATTTAAATCCTTCAGCTGTTATATGTGAAATTATGAAAGATGATGGGATGATGGCAAGGCTAGATGATTTGATTCCCTTCTGTAAAAAGCATGAATTAAAAATTGGTTCAATTGCTGATCTTATAAGATATAGGGTAAACAATGACCCAATAATTAGAAGGAAGAATGAAAATATTCTTAATACACGTGAAACAGGAAAGTGGAATATCTATTCTTATGAAAATAAGGTTGTATCTGATAGTCAGGAATATTTGGCCTTAACGAAAGGTAATGTAAAAAGTGATCATCCTGTGCTAGTAAGAGTACATGTTTCAAATTTAGTTAGTGATTCATTTGATGGTTTTATAGGTGAAAAGGATAATGTTGGATATATTTCATTAAGACAGTCTATGCATGAAATTAATAAGTATGGAGCTGGGTTGATAGTTATTATTAATCACAAGGATTCAGACGAAGTTTTGTCAAAGTATATAAGTGGAAAAAAAACCTGGAATGACGAAGATAAAATAAGAGAACATGGTATAGGAGCTCAAATTATTAGAGATATAGGTATTAGGGAAATGATTTTACTCAGTAGAACTAAAAGAGCTGTAGTAGGCTTAGAGGGTTTTGATTTAAAAATTATAGAACAGAAAAGTCCTTCGAAGGTACAAAATGAATAATACAGTATTAATTGTTACTGGAACTTTTTATAAAGATATTGCAAAAAATATGGTGTTTAAGGCTATTGAAACACTAGCAGATAACGATTTTCATCATGAATGTATAAATGTCCCAGGTGCGTTTGAGGTTCCAGCTGTAATTTCTTCTTTATCTAAAGAAGACAAATATATTGGTTTTGTTGCTTTGGGTTGTGTCATAAGAGGAGAAACATCACATTACGATTATATTTGTTCTGAAACTGCGAGAGCATTAATGGATTTATCTTTACAAGGAGTGGCAATTGGTTACGGTATATTAACTTGTGAAAATAAGAAACAAGCAGAAAAGAGACAATTTGATAAAGGGGAATCTGCAGCAATAGCATGTGTTAAAATGATTCAGGTTATTCATGAAGCAAGCAATAAATAAGTCTTGGTCTAGATTTATAGCAGTACAAGTTCTTTTTCAGATAGATTTTAATGAGAGAATGGGGTTGGATATTTCTGAGGTATTTAATGAAAGAAAAATTATTAAAGTCATCAAGAATATGCACAGTTTAAACAAAAATATAATAGTATTTGAAGATGTTGAGTATAAAATAGACTCAAAATGGCTCATTTCTCTTTTGAAGCATGTAATAAACAATAAGAAAGATTTAGATATAAATTTGTCTGAGAATATTGATAAAAGTTGGTCGTTAGGTAGAATGGATGGTACCCTAATAAGTATTTTAAGATGTGCATATACTGAAATTTTATGTTTTAACAATATACCTACCAAGGTGATTATAAGTGAATACACAAATATATCTGCGAGTTTTTTTAATGATAAAGAGGTTGATTTTGTTAATGGAATTTTAGATGTTTTAGCTCAAAAGTTTCGTTCCAGTGAATTTATTAAATAATGGCTAGTAAAAAGAATGAATTTGATTTTATCAAAGAACAATTGAATCCCTTGTCTTATGGAAAAAAAGAAGCGAGAAATCTTGTTGATGATTGTGCTTTTTTCAAAAACGTTAAAGGTTTAACTATTAGTGTTGATTCTTCAATAGAGGGTGTGCATGTTCCCAAAGGCACCTCAGTCGGAATTCAATCCGAAAGGTCAGTGTTAAGAGCTCTATCAGACTTGGCAGCATTTGGAGCAAAACCTTTATGTATATTTGCTTCTATAAGTCTACCTAAAACATTCAAATATAGATTATTAAAAGAGATTGCATTAGGATTTAAAAGAGTGCTGGATGACTATAAAATATTTCTTGCAGGAGGAGATATTTCTTCTTACGAAGGTCCTCTTAATTTTTCTATTACAGTTCTGGGAGAAAAGACAACAAATATTTCCGGCAGGAGTGGTGCTAAACCAGGTGATCTAGTCGTTATGTCAGGGAAGTTAGGAGATGCTTATATAGGCAGAATGTTAATAGAAAAGAATTATTATGACCTTAAAACAGAAGAAATTAAAAAACTAACAAAAAAATTTTACAGGCCTTCTCCAAGGATCAAATTAGGAATGACAATTAATAAATTCTCAACATCTACGATTGATATTTCAGATGGATTATTATCCGAATTAAATCATATTTGTGTAAATAGTAATGTGGGAGCATTCATAAATGTTGAAAAATTGCCTTTAAGTAAAGTTTTAAAATCAGTTATGAAAAATAAAAAAATCCGATATTTAGATATATTGACAGGTGGAGATGATTATGAATTGCTTTATACTGTTAATCCTTCAAATATAGGTAGACTAGATAGTGAATCTAGTGTAATAGGCGAAATAGTCAAAAAATCGGGTATAAAAGTAATAAGTAAAAATTCTTTAGCCCTAAAATTTAAAAAGGATGAGTTTGGCTATAAACATTTTTAAACTTAATTTTATTGAAATCGGAGATTATTATGAGTGAAGTTTTGTGGTTTGCTGTGATTTGTGGAGGTGTAGCCTTAATATATGGAATTTTTACAGCAAAATCTGTAATTAGTGCAGATCCTGGATCAGAAAAAATGCAAGAAATTTCAAACGCTATTCAAGAAGGAGCATATGCATATTTAAACAGACAGTATAGAACAATATTGGTAGTAGGAATATTAATTTTCGTAGTGATATCATTCTTATTAGGAATTTCAGTTGCGGCAGCATTTTTAGTTGGAGCAGTATTGTCGGCAGCAACAGGATATATAGGCATGAATGTTTCAGTAAGAGCTAACGTTCGTACGGCCCAAGCAGCTAGTAAGGGGTTAGGCTCAGGATTGAGTCTAGCTTTTAAGTCAGGGGCTGTTACTGGAATGTTGGTGGCTGGTCTAGCTTTATTAGCGGTGACAGGAACTTTTCTTACCTTAATTTGCTTAGGAGCAACTGGTCGTGAGTTAATTGATCCTTTAGTAGCTTTAGGTTTTGGTGCTTCTCTTATATCTATTTTTGCTAGACTTGGTGGTGGAATTTTTACCAAAGGTGCTGATGTGGGAGCAGATCTAGTAGGAAAAGTTGAGGCAGGCATTCCTGAAGATGATCCTAGAAATCCTGCAGTAATTGCTGATAATGTGGGAGATAATGTAGGTGATTGTGCAGGAATGGCAGCAGACTTATTTGAAACTTATGCTGTTACTGTTGTTGCCACGATGGTTCTAGCTTCCATTTTCTTCTTAGATACACCAAACGAAGCAAGTATGATGTCTCTCCCTTTAGCGATAGGTGGTGTATGTATCTTGGGCTCTGTAATAGGTACTTTTTTTGTTAAGCTAGGAAAAGGGAAATCTATTATGGGAGCTTTATTCATAGGCTTTATTGTATCCGCAATACTCTCCTTGATAGGAATAGCTTTAGTTACTGAATATGTGGTTGGTTTTAAATCAGAATTTGTTGTATCGGAGAGTTATTTTAGTGGAATGGACTTATTTATTTGTGGAGTTGTAGGTTTGGTGATTACGGGGTTAATTATATGGGTTACTGAATATTATACAGGAACAAATTATCGTCCTGTTCGTTCAGTGGCAGCTGCTTCCGAAACTGGACATGCTACTAATGTAATACAAGGATTAGCTGTTTCTATGGAATCAACAGCAATTCCAGCAATTTTAATATGTATAGCGATAATAGTAACACATTCTTTAGCAGGCTTATTTGGTATAGCTATTGCTGTTACAAGCATGTTAGCTTTAGCAGGCATGGTAGTAGCACTAGATGCTTATGGGCCTGTAACTGATAATGCAGGAGGTATTGCTGAAATGGCTAATCTAGATGAATCTGTTAGAAAAACTACAGATGCTCTAGATGCTGTTGGAAATACTACTAAGGCAGTTACAAAAGGTTATGCAATAGGCTCAGCAGGATTAGGAGCTTTAGTTTTATATGCAGCATATACTGAAGATTTGAAATATTTTAGTAATAACCCAGGAGATTTTGAATATTTTCAAGGAGTAACTTTAGATTTTTCCTTAGCTAATCCATATGTGGTAGTCGGCTTGTTATTAGGGGGATTATTACCCTATTTATTTGGTGCTTTATCTATGACTGCTGTTGGGAGAGCAGCGAGTTCTGTAGTTTTGGAAGTGAGAAGACAATTCAAAGAAATAGATGGTATTATGGAAGGAAAAGCCAAGCCGGATTATAGTAAAGCTGTAGATTTATTAACTAAGTCAGCCATTAAAGAAATGATTATTCCTTCTTTGTTACCGGTATTAGCTCCTGTATTATTTTTCTTTATAGTTAACCTTGTTACAGGAGATAAATCAGCAGCATTTTCGGCTTTGGGAGCAATGTTATTAGGCGTAATAGTAACTGGTTTATTTGTAGCTTTGTCCATGACAGCTGGCGGAGGAGCCTGGGATAATGCAAAAAAATATATAGAGGATGGAAATTTTGGAGGTAAAGGCTCCGAAGCACATAAAGCTGCAGTTACTGGTGATACAGTAGGAGATCCTTATAAAGATACTGCAGGACCAGCTGTAAATCCTATGATTAAAATTACAAATATTGTTGCTCTGCTCTTATTGGCGTCTATTTCATTATAAAATATTAGTAATTGGTGGTGCTAGGAGCAGTTCCTACACCGCCAAATATTTTTTCTATCAAACCTCTCTTAATTAATTCAAGCGAAGTTTTTTCATCAATATATTCGATATTATTTTGATCATTTAAATTAAATTCCAAAGCAGACTTTATTATTTCATTATCATCAAATTCAAAAACAATAATTTTTCTATTGATAATCTTTTTGTTATAAAAATTTTTAACATTTTTTTGCTCTGAAAAGAAATAATACTTCTTTTCTATAGGATCCATATAGTTTGGATAACCCATTCTTTT
>CAZNVN010000033.1:0-1140 GCA_964576635.1 uncultured Rhodospirillaceae bacterium | reverse complement strand
ACTGCAGGTCCTGCTGTTAATCCTATGATCAAAATAACTAATATTGTTTCTTTGTTGTTATTAGCGGTAATATCTCACTGATTTTATTATCTTTTGGATAGCATTTTCTGCCTTACGCTAGATAAAAAACTATAAATAAAATTTTCTTTACGTAATTCATTTACAGTTTCATTTTTAGCAAATTTAATTTCGTTCATTTCTTTTTTATCATAAAATTCTTTTCTTTGAAGAATTCCGTATTTATCAAATTCAAGAACTAAAACATTATTTTTTAATAGGTAATTTCTACCTAGTTTTAATAATTTACCTCTAGTCCGAGTTCTTTCAATATATATCCATAAGTTATCATTGGTCATACCTTTCGTAGATGGCTGACCAAGAACTGTAATAGCATCGTTTTTATTTGATGTATTAACAATTATTAACTTTTCTCTTTTCTTGAGGTATGCTACTCCATGTGTTTTGATAACTTGATCTTGAGCACAACTAAAAGAAAATAGTAATATAAAAAGTGTTAAGAATAAATTTTTTTTCATATGAATAATAAATCTAAAGAATTAAACTTATACAATAATATTCTCTCTTTATCACGAAAGAAATTCTTTTACACTAAATTTGCTTTAGCAGATACCTTTCAAAACAGAATCAACCTAGTTTTTTTGCATATTTCCTTTATTTTTATTAGAGCTAAACAAAATAGTGAAATAAGTGAATATAAAAATTTTCATCAAAAACTTTTTGATCTACTATTTAAACAAATCGAGCTAAACATGAGAGAACTTGGTTATGGTGATGTTTCTGTAAATAAAAATATGAAATATTTAGTAAAAACTTTTTATAACATTCTTTTGTTTTGTGAAAATTATTCTGTTAAAGACAAAGAACGTAAAAAAACCTTTTTTAATGAACATTTGGAATGTAGTATATCAAAAAATACTGTTGATTTTGATATTTTAAGCAAATATTTCGATGATTTCCAAACTTTTTGTTTTGATTTAACTGCCGATAGTGTATTAGATGGTGAATTAAAGTTTAAATTTAATTAATATTTATTATGGCTGTACCAAAGCGAAAAACGTCAAAGTCAAGGAGAAACAAAAGAAGATCTCACCACAGACTTGCTTCGATCAATGTTATTGA
>CAZNVN010000032.1:6814-17436 GCA_964576635.1 uncultured Rhodospirillaceae bacterium | reverse complement strand
TAATAAGGGAACTACTCCACAAGCAAATAGAGAGTCGTTAGATTTATTAAATAATAATAATGGTTTTCCTCTCATTGTTGTTATGCTGATTAGATCTCTATTTTCAGCTGTAGTATTTTCGGGTTTTACACCAAGAGTTGTATTAAAGATTCCATCTTCTTTAACAGATAGTAGTAATAAATTTTCAGGATTCCAACTTACTAATTCTGGATTATTCAAGTGGATAGGAAACCCTTTATTTGAGCACGAATTTCCATCGTACAAGGCTATTCTGTATTCTCCTGGCTTTAAATGTTTTAAATTAAATTTAAAAGCTGGTAAACCCAAAAACCAACTATCTACTCCCTCTGCACTTCCTATATTTTTTTCATCTGACGTAAAAAAATATACCGTTACCCAATCTGCGTATAAATTAGGTGAATACATACTTATAAAAATTAATAGTATAAAACTTCTCATATAAAAATCATTTTATTTAAGGTATAATGAATATAACTGGTTTTTTTTAAAAATCACCTTAATTTACTTCGTTCTATGTATTGCAATTACTGCTAAAGATTCTAGTGCAGATTTCCATTTTGAATTTGGAAATATTTTTAGTTCTTTTAAGGCTTGATTGATATTCTCTTTGGCTTTGTTTTTTGTTATTTCAATTGCGTTATGTCTCTTAATTAGGTTAGTTGCTAAATTAAAATCTTCTTCATTCTGATCTAATTTTTCCATTGTTCTAATCCAGAACGTTTTTTCTTTATTACTGGCATTCCTTATACATTCTATTATTGGAAGAGTAAGCTTCCCTTCACGAAAATCATCTCCAGTTGTTTTGCCCATACTTTCTGTCCCTGTATAATCAAGAGCGTCATCAATTAACTGAAAAGCTACTCCCAGCTTTTCTCCGTAGTTTTTTAAAGCCAAACGTTCCTTGTTTCCTTTTTTTGACAGTATAGGTCCTATTTCAGCTGCAGCTGAAAACAAGCTTGCAGTTTTTGAATTAACTACTTCTAAATATTTTTCTTCAGATGTGCTACAATCATTAATAGTGCTTAATTGCAAAACCTCTCCTTGAGCGATTATAGCAGAAGCTCTTGATAATATTCTTAGTATCTCCAGGGATTGGCAACTTACCATGAGTTCAAATGCTCTTGTAAAAAGGAAATCTCCAACCAAAACACTGGCTTTATTGCCAAACAAATCATTAGCAGTTGCTTCGCCTCGTCTCATTTTGCTTTCATCTATTACGTCGTCATGCAGAAGAGTAGCTGTATGTATGAATTCTACAGCTGCAGCGAGTACTATATGTTTATTATCATCATTATAATCACATACATGGCTTGAAATAAGTGTAATTATAGGTCTTATTTTTTTTCCTCCTGATGATATGATATGTTCAGATAGATCATTAATAAGTGAGACTTCAGTTTTAAGCTCTTTAGATACGATTTGATTGACTTTTCTTAAATCATCTTGCAAAAATTCTTTTATAGTATCAAAATCGTAATTGGCTTTTGTCAACAATGTTTGCAATTTTGTTCCTTAGTTGATGTTTAATTTTTTCTTGCTTAATATATCTTCAAATTTACTACTATATCTTATAGACAGATTAATAGACATATATATAAAAAAAACAAAAATAATACTTAAAAATATTAAAGGTGATGATTGAGAGAATTTTTGCAGGATCTGACTACTAATAAAATATTAGGTGGATACATTTCAATTGTACAACCAAAAAAAGGTTTTAGAGTAGGAATCGATTCTATTTTACTAGCTTCATCGATTAACAATTGTTCTTGCTGTCTTGAACTTGGTTCTGGTTCAGGAGTGATATCAGTATGCATAGCAAAAAGAATTCCAAATATAGAAATATTAGGAATAGAAAATAATATTGAATTAGTAAATATTGCAAATAAAAATGTCGATAAGAATGGACTTTCTGAAAACAATATAAAATTTTTATGCTTAGATGTTGTAGGGAAAAAATTTCAAATATTGCATAATAATTATTTTGATCAAGTTGTTATGAATCCCCCCTATTTTTCTGAGAAAAATGTTAACCCTTCAAAAAATAGTGAAATTTTTGCGGCAAGATATGAATCTAAAAGCTTTCTAGAAGATTGGATTAACATAGCTTATAAAAAACTGGTTTCCAAAGGATCTTTAAACTTTATTTTTAGAACAGAATCAGTTGATAGAGTTTTAGCAATATTAAATCCTCATTGGGGCGATATAAGAATATATCCCTTGTGGCCAAAAGCTGGTATAGAATCTAAATTATTTCTTATCCAAGCAAAAAAAGATGCTAAGTCTAAAGCTAAAATTTTACCCGGTATGATATTGCATAATAAGAATGGAAGTTATACAGATGCTTGTAACGATGTACTTTTAAATAGAGATTTAGTACAAATGAGTTAATAATTGTTTGAAAGGTTAACTTATGCAGTTTATAAAAAAATTATTTTTTAAGAAAAGTCCATTAGTTAATATTATTAGAATGCATGGAGTGATAGCTAGTGCTTCAAGATTGCCAGGTTCTTCAAGTATCTCACTTGAAAGCCTTGAAAAACCTCTTGCCAGAGCTTTTTCTGGAAAAAGAGTTGCAGGGGTTGCTTTGATAATTAATTCTCCAGGAGGTTCACCGGTTCAGTGTTCGTTAATCTCAGAACGGATATTACAGTTATCTAAAAAACACGATGTTCCTGTATACTCTTTTATAGAAGATATAGCAGCATCTGGAGGTTACTGGTTGGCTTGTTCAGCTGATAAAATATATGTTATGCCTTCTTCAATTCTAGGATCAATAGGAGTTATATCTGCGGGGTTTGGATTTGTGGAAATAATTAAGAAACTAGGTATTGAGAGAAGAGTGTATTCTAAGGGAAAAAACAAAGGTATGTTGGATCCATTTCAGCCAGAGAACACAGATGATGTAGACATTATTACTGATATGCAAGATGAAATCCATAAACAATTTAAAGAGTGGGTAACTTTCAGAAGAGGAAAAAAAATTAAAAAAACAGATATAGAAAAGGAAGGTATTTTTGAAGCAAAGATATTTTCTGGGTCTAAAGCATGCGAATTGGGGTTAGCAGATTCAATAGGTGAACTTAGAACAGTATTAAAAGAGCGTATAGGAGATGATGTAGTTTTTAAGGAAGTAACTGGTAGGAAAAAATTAACTCAAAGGCTAGGGTTATCAGGTTCAATTTATCATAAATTACTTGAGGAGATTGAAGAAAGAATTGCTTTTGCGAGATTTGGTTTATGATTTTTATGTTAGTATAGAATGAGGAAGATATGTTTAGTATACCCAAGTTACTAGTTTTTTTTCTTATAATTTTGTTAGTTTGGTATAGTTTTAAGTTTATTGAAAGGCAGAATCATCTTTCAAAAGATAGAAAAAAAAAGCCCAAGAGAGAATCTGCTGGAGATTCGAGTAAGTTTCAAAAAGATGAAGTTGAAGATTTAGTCAAATGTCCAAAATGTGGAAATTATTTTTCTTCTGGTTCTTCTTGTACAATTTGTACGTTAGGGTAAATAAAAGGAATCCTTATATCTATGGAAAATTCTTTTCAGGAGTTAATTATAAAATTACAGACTTTTTGGTCTGAAAAGAAATGTGTCATCCTCCAACCTCTTGATATGGAAGTAGGGGCGGGAACATTTCACACAGGAACTGTGTTTAAAGCTTTAGGTCCTAATCCATGGAAAGCAGCCTATGTGCAGCCTTGTAGGCGTCCTACTGATGGGCGTTATGGAGTTAACCCGAATAGACTACAACATTATTATCAATTTCAAACTGTACTAAAACCATCTCCTAATGATATTCAAGATCTATATTTAGAAAGCATAGATTTTCTTGGAATAAGCTTGATTAAGAATGATATACGATTCATAGAAGATGACTGGGAAAGTCCAACCCTAGGTGCTTGGGGACTTGGTTGGGAAGTATGGTGTAATGGAATGGAAATTTCTCAATTCACCTATTTTCAACAAATGGGAGGTTTAGATTGTAAACCAGTGACTGGAGAAATAACCTATGGTCTAGAAAGATTGGCTATGTATATTCAAGGAGTGGATAACGTTTATGACTTAGTCTGGAATAAAGAAGGTGTAAAATATGGTGATATATTTCTGGAAAATGAAAAAGAACAGTCTAAATATAATTTTGAAAAAGTTCCATATAATACTTTAATCAAGAATTTCTCTGAATTTGAAGTTACCTGCAAGATGTTAATTAAGGAAAATTTATTGTTACCTGCTTATGAGCAGAGTGTAAAAGCTAGCCATGTATTTAATTTATTAGATGCACGTGGAGTAATTGGAGTAAATGAACGTGCTGCTTATATTGGTCGAGTGAGAAACATGGTTAAGTCTTGTGCTGAATTATATCTTAATAATTTAGAAGAGAAATAATTATGCCTGAATTAATTATTGAGTTCTATTCTGAAGAAATACCTGCAGGTCTTCAAGAATGGGCAGCAGGTCATATAGAAATGATGATTGCTAAAGACTTTAAAGAAGCAAATTTAAACTACCAAAAGTCTGAGAGTTTTTGGTCTCCTATGAGGTTATCAATAATTTTATCTGGGGTTCATCTAAAGACGTTAGATATATCTCATGAGAAAAGAGGACCTAGATTAGGATCAAATAGAAAAGCCATAGAAGGTTTTGCAAACAATTTCGGTGTAAGCAAAAATGATTTAAGTATTAAAAATACTTCAAATGGGAAATTTTATTTTTTTACTCTTAATAAAAAAGGTCTGAAATCTAGCGTCATTATTGAAAAATCTATAAAAAACATTATACAAAATTTTCCATGGAGAAAATCTATGAGATGGGGCGAGGGCGATATAAAATGGATTAGACCTTTGCATAGTATACTCTGTGTTTTTAATGGTTCTCCTATTAAATTTAAAATAGAGAATATAACTACTGGAAATACGACTTTTGGTCATAGGTTTATGTCTAAAAAATTAATTACTATCTGTTCAAGAAAAGATTATTTAACAAAACTAAGTGGCTCAAATGTTTTGCTAAAAGCTGATGAAAGAGAATCAAATATTTTACGAGAAGGAAATTCTATAGCAAAGAAAAACAAACTATTGTTTAAACCTGATTCAAACTTGGTCAAAGAAGTAGCAAATTTAGTAGAATACCCTTACGTCTTTTTAGGTAAGTTTGATGATAGCTATTTAAAATTACCGAAGGAAATTTTAGAACTTACCATGGTAAAGCAACAAAAATATTTTCCACTCTATAAACTTAACGGTTCTTTAAGCTCAATGTTCTTAGCTGTGGCAAATATTAAGGTTAATAAGGAATCGGAGGTCATAGAAGGGAATTCACGGGTTATAAAAGCCAGGCTCTCAGATGCACAGTACTTTTATGAAAACGATCTAAGAAAAGGCCTCACTAGTTATTTAGATGGGCTAAGTAATATTATTTTTCATAGTGATCTAGGTTCTATGCAACAAAAAGTAGAAAGGTTATCTTTTATTTGTAAAAATTTTTCTAGTAATTTTAGTGCTAATGTTAACACTGTACTCAAATCAGCGAAGCTGGCAAAAGCGGATTTATGTACTGAGGTAGTTTATGAAATGCCTGAATTACAAGGTATAATAGGAAGTGTATATGCGGAACTGGAGAAATTTCCTTTAGACGTAGTAACATCTATTAAAGAACATTACTCTCCAGTAGGACCATCAGATAATTGTCCTTCCATTCCAGAATCAGCTTTATTATCTTTTGCAGATAAAATGGATAGTTTGGTAGGATTCTTGTCTATAGGCTTAAAACCTAGTGGTTCAAAAGATCCTTTTGGTATTAGAAGAGCTTGTCTAGGAATAATAAGGATAATTGTTGAAAAAAAGATTAGATTATCTTTAAAAACAGTAATAGAAGATTCAATGAAAAGCTATGAATCTCAGCAGTTTAAACTGCAATATAAAAATTCATTAATTTGTGTTTTGGTAACAGATTTTATTTATGAGCGTTTCAAATTTTATTTACTGGAAAAAAATATACCGCAAGATCGAATAGAATCGGTTTTAAGTGTTGAAAAAAACTACGACTTATACAATTCATTCCAGAAGATAGTGAATTTACACAAATTTCTTTCGACTGAAGAAGGAATAAAACTTATCTCAATCTTAAAAAGAGTTAGAAGAATTTTGTACTTAGAGGAAAAAAAAGTAGGGATTATCTATAATGGTCAAGTTAAGAAATCTTTGTTTAAGTCTTTTGAGGAAGAAGAGTTATATGATGCTTGTTTAAAAAACTCTACTCTAATTGAAAATATGATTCAAGCTGAACAATATGAGAAAGCTTTAAAATATTTTCATGATATAAAAATACAATTAGATAATTTTTTTAATAATGTTTTAGTTAATGAGAAAGATTTAGATATAAAAACTAATAGGTTGAATTTATTATCATTAATTAGAAATTCTTTTGCAGAGTATGCTGACTTCTCTCTTATAGATACAGGAAATGAACATAAATAATTCTTTTTTTAAAAAAGTATACTAAAAGGTTTAAAAGCATGAATAAGTGGGTTTACAGTTTTGGAGCAGGGAGTGCTGAGGGAAACTCAGAGCTTAAAAGCCTATTAGGTGGCAAAGGTTCTAATTTAGCTGAAATGCATAATATTGGTATTCCTGTTCCGCCTGGTTTTACAATTACGACCGATGTATGCAATTATTTTTATGAAAACAATCATATTTACCCATCAGAACTGAAATCTCAAGTAGAAAAATCCCTTGTAAGGATTGAAAAAATCACCAACATGAAGTTTGGAGACAATAATAATCCTCTTTTATTATCAGTTAGATCTGGTGCTCGAGTTTCTATGCCTGGAATGATGGATACTGTTCTGAATTTAGGATTAAACGATAAAACAGTAATTGCATTATCCAAAACTAGTGGAGATCAAAGATTTTCTTTTGACAGTTATAGACGTTTTATTCAAATGTATGGGGATGTGGTATTAGGGATAGATTCTGGAGAATTTGAGGATATTTTAGAAGAAGAAAAGCGTGTTTCAGGAGTGTATTCCGATACAGAGGTATCTTCAGAGTCATGGCAAAAAGTTATAATCTTATTTAAAGAACTTGTTAAAGACTTCACAGGTAAAGAATTTCCTCAAAATCCATTTGATCAATTATGGGGAGCGATTGGTGCAGTATTTAATTCATGGATGAATCAAAGAGCAAAGACCTATAGGAGTCTTCACAATATTTCAGAATCGTGGGGAACTGCAGTAAATGTTCAGTCTATGGTTTTTGGTAATATGGGAAAGGATTGTTGTACAGGTGTTGCTTTTACTCGTAGTCCTTCAACAGGGGAAAACATTTACTATGGTGAATATCTTATTAATGCGCAAGGAGAAGATGTAGTTTCTGGAATAAGAACTCCCCAGAATTTAACAAAACAAGAAAGAGATAAACAGGGCATATAAGAGTTATCTCTTGAAGAAAATATGCCAGTTATTTTTCAGGAATTAATAGAATTCTTTGATAAATTAGAAAAGCACTATTTGGATATGCAAGATATTGAATTTACTGTTCAGAAAAATAAATTGTGGATTTTACAGACTAGGGCAGGAAAAAGGACAACTGCAGCAGCAGTAAGAATTGCAATAGAGATGGAAAAGGAAGGATTAATAAATAAAAATGAGGCGCTATGTAGAATTAATCCTCTAGGTTTAGATCAACTCTTACATCCTACTTTAGATAACAAAATAGAGAAAAAAGTTATAGCTAAAGGATTACCTGCTTCGCCAGGAGCAGCTTCTGGAAAAGTGATTTTTGATTCTGAAAATGCTGTAGAAATGTCTAAGAATGGAGAATCAGTAATTTTAGTTCGTATGGAGACCAGTCCTGAAGATATACATGGAATGCATGCAGCTCAGGGCATTTTAACAAGTAGAGGAGGAATGACTAGTCACGCTGCAGTGGTAGCGAGAGGAATGGGTAGACCCTGTGTTGTAGGAGCAGGTGATATTATAATAAATCACGATAAAAAAGAATTTATAATAGATGATTTTGTGGTTAGTAATAATGATGTCATTACGATTGATGGAGGAAGTGGTGAAGTAATTATGGGGGAAATACCAACGGTAATACCAGATTTATCGGAAGATTTCTCAAACTTATTGAAATGGGCGGATGACAAACGAATCCTAAAGATTAGAGCAAATGCTGAAACTGTTAAAGATGTAAAAACTGCATTGGATTTTGGTGCTGAGGGTATTGGTTTATGTAGAACTGAACATATGTTCTTTGATGAAGACAGAATTTTAGCTGTTCGCGAAATGATATTTTCTGAAACGGAAAATGAAAGACGAATTGCCCTAAATAAAATTAAACCAATGCAAAAAAATGACTTCAAACAAATATTTAACCTTATGGGAATGCTTCCTGTGACCATAAGACTGCTTGATCCTCCACTACATGAATTTTTACCAAAAGATAATAAAGAACTTGAAGGACTTTCTACAAAGTTAAAAATCAATTTGGATGACATAAGTAATAGGGTTAAAAGACTAGAAGAACAAAATCCAATGTTGGGTCACCGTGGATGTAGGCTTGGAATAACATACCCTGAAATATATGAAATGCAGGCGGAAGCCATATTTGAGTCTGTAATAGAAATCAATAAAGAAAAAAATATTAACATAGTGCCTGATATAATGATTCCTTTGATAATAAGTGCAGCTGAACTTAAATTTATTAAAAATAAAATAATTATGGTTTCAAAACAGATAGAAAAAAAATATAGAGTTCTTCCTAAATATCTAATTGGCACAATGATTGAACTACCGAGAGCTGCAATTGATTCAGGGAAAATCGCTTCCGAAGTAGATTTTTTTAGTTATGGAACTAATGACTTGACCCAGACAACTCTTGGAATCAGTCGTGACGATAGTGGAAAATTTTTATCTGATTACATAGATTTAAATATAATTCAAAATGATCCTTTTGTGACTATAGACGTTAAAGGGGTAGGGGAACTAGTTTCAATTTCAAAAAAACAAGCAACAGATTCTAATAAAAATATTAAGTTAGGGATCTGTGGAGAGCATGGGGGAGATCCACAATCTATCAGCTTTTTTAATCAGGTGGGGCTAGATTACGTATCTTGTTCTCCTTACAGAGTTCCGATAGCTCGCCTTGCAGCTGCACAAGCTGCAATAAAAAGTAAAAAATAAACTATTTAATTTTTTCCTTTACTTCCAAATAACTATCTGCTGCAGAAAGTCTATGTTTTTGAAGAATAGCATTTTTTGCTTCTTCAATTTTAATAGTAGCAAGTCCAATATCTTTACTAGAAGAATGCATTAGTCCTACAATTTTATTTTTATTTGTGATGGAGGTTCCTTTGGGTATTGCATTCCCATGAATTTTTACTTTCATAAGTCTTTTCTTTAGTTTGCCCCTATATTTTTGACGGGCTGTATTTTCTTGACCCAAATAACATCCTTTATCGAAGTCTATCCCGTTAATATACTCAATATTATTTTCAATTAAAAAGCTTTTGTTTATATCCATATCATTGGATCCATCAGGAATACCTAAACTTAATCTATGAAAATTCCATTCCTCTTCATTTACAGAAGGAATTTCTAATATATTTGATGTTAAATTATTTGAAAAAAGGACGATCCTAATTCCAAGACTTTTATTTCTAGGATCTAAAAATGCAACATGGTTGTCATGGAATTTTGCAAACCCGGTAGAATTTTTAAGCTTAATGCTTGATAAGAAGGAAGGGGTTAATTTTCCAAATACAACATATACTTTTGTCCTGTTTACTCTCGTTATACTAATTTCTTTTCTTAATTTATACATCTTTAAAAGATTAATTAATTCAGTAGAACGTTTTCTTTCACAGTCGAAAAAAATTTTTTCTTTATTATTTCCTTTTAAAAACAGTATGAAATCAAATAGGTATTTCCCTTGCGGAGTCAGTAAGGCAGAATAAATTACTCTTTTTTCTGAGAGCGCATATATATTATTAGTGATGAGCCCTTGTAAAAATTCAAACTTTTCCTCACCTTCAATTTGGATTATATCTCTTTCTCTAAGGAAGGCTTTATATAGTTTATGGTTGTCCATTTTATATTTATCTCACAATTATAAACTTGCAATAATTCTTTTACATTCGTAAACCCTTAGTATGTTAGTTACATTCTTAGACGATAGTTATACCTTTGATGGGTCTACAAAAGATAATCATCCACTTGGAGGTTCTGAGAAGTCTCTTATACTCCTAGCTGAATCATTAGCTACTATAGGGCATATAGTTCGTGTTTTCAATAATTGTGAACATAGAACAGTGATAAATAATGTAAGTTGGAACCCTATTAAAAATATGAAAGCTACACATTCTGATGTTTGGATAGTTCACAATAACCCTCTTCTTTTTAATCAAATTGATAATAATACAAAAAAGATTTTATGGCTTACAAAGTCAGGTTTAAAACTTGTTCAACCTCAGTATTTTTCCATTACCATGAAACACCGGCCGACTCTAGTATATCAAGGAGAAAATCACTTAGATAGCATCCCGGATGCAGTCAAATCTCTTGATGCAGCCATGATTCCCCCGGCAATTCCTGATTA
>CAZNVN010000032.1:0-6804 GCA_964576635.1 uncultured Rhodospirillaceae bacterium | reverse complement strand
TAGTGACGTCCCATCCACTAATGGGATTAGAGTGGTTATTAGATGTATGGCATAAAAAAATACATACTAAATTACCATGGGCAGAATTGCATGTTTTCTCAAATATATTAAGTAAATTTATAGAGGGTAAAAATATTTCTGAACGATATGATGCGATTATAAAAAAAATCGAAGATAAAGAAAAATTTAATATTAGAATCAAAAAACCTTTGATAGATAAAGATATGGTTTCAAAGATAAAAAATATGAGAGTGCATTTATATCCCTCTCATGATAGTGAAGTAAGTGCATTTACATTATCAGAATCGCAGGCACTAGGATTACCCGCAGTTGTCAGAAACAAAGGTGTTGCACCCTATAGAATAATAAATGGCAAGACAGGGTTTGTGTCTAATGACGACCAATCTTTTGCAGATTTTAGTATAAGGTTTTTAGAGGATAGAAATGCTTTTGAAAGAGCCAGTGCAGAAGCTAAAAAAAATAATACTAGGACTATAAAAAAATTAGCAATCGAGTTTATCAAGGTTATATCGGGTATTCATTAAATGAAAAATAAAAGGCTACTTTTTATAGGAAATACTAGATTAGGTGATTGCGTATTATCCACTGGATTGTTAGAGGACATTTGTAATCATTACAATGCCAGGGCTACCGTTATATGTGGTCGTTTGGGTTCAATAATTTATAAAGAATCACCACTAGTAGATAAGGTTATAATTTTAAGAAAAAAGAAATATAGTTATCATTGGTTCGAATTATGGAAAGCAATAAAAAATACTTATTGGGATGTAGTATGTGATTTACGTAAAACTCCAGTTTCATGGCTTATAAAGGCAAAAAAAAGAATTATTTTAAATTATGATAAAAAAATCATAGAACACAGATTAGAAGGTTTAACTAGACTAAATCCACTAAACAGAACTCCATTACCAAAAGTATGGTTGAAGGAAAATATTCATCAAGAAGCTATAAAGTTATTAAATGGAAGGAGTAAACCTTATTTAATTATTGCTCCAACTGCAAATTGGGAAGCTAAGATTTGGCCGAGTAATAATTATGCGTATATAGCCAAAAAATTAATGAATTCTAGCTATTTTAAAGGAGGAACCGTGGTTATAGTTGGAGGTCCTGGTGAAGAAGCTATAGGTGAAAATGTTGTATCTGAGATAGGTGATATTAATCCTTTAAATTTGGTAGGAAAACCAATTTTACCAACAGCAGCAATTTTTTCTTATTCTAGATTATATATAGGAAATGATTCAGGACTAATGCACCTTTCAGCAGCCGTGGGGACTCCTACGTTAGGTTTATTTGGTCCGACAGAGGATAAGATTTATTCTCCAGTAGGAAAAAATACTCTGATTGTTCGTACACCAGAATCACCTTCAGATCTTATGAGTGATTCTAGTTTTAATCACAGAACAACAGGGAGTTTGATGAAGACTTTAGGTGTCGATAGAGTAGAACATGCAGCGTATGAATTGCTTTCTAAAATAAACTTATAGTTATTAGTGAATAATGGAGGAATTGAAATGAAAGCTTATATTATAGCACATATTGAAACAAAAAATTTGGAAGCTATGAAACAATATAGAGAAAAGGTATTTGACATTGTAAGTAATCATGGTGGCAAGTATTTAGTTAGGGGAGGTGAAATGGAATCTTTGGAAGGAGACTTTTTTCAACATAGATTAGTCATCATAGAGTTTCCTAATTTAAATTCTGCGAAAGGATTTTATGAATCTGTGGAATATCAACCTTTGCTCACACTCAGAATTGAATCTGGTATTTCTAATACTGCTTTAGTTGAAGGAACCTGATTTGATTAGGAATAATATATTTATATAGAAGTTTTAAATATATTATTTTTTGTAGGAAATTTTTTATTTCTTACATCATTTGCATATTGAGTGACAGCATCAGTAATTTTTTTATCTATTTCAGCATATTTTTTTACAAATTTTGGAGTAAAATTACCGTAAAGTCCAAGAATATCATGCGTGACTAAAATTTGACCATCACAGGTTCGTCCAGCACCAATTCCAATAGTGGGAACTTCTGAATCTTTTGTAATTATATTTGAAGTCTCTTCCGGGACTGCTTCTACTACCATAGAAAATACGCCTGCATCTATTATGGCTTTAGCATCTTCTATAACTCTTTTAGAGGTTTCTTGAGTTTTCCCTTGTGTTACAAAACCGCCTAACGTCTGAATTCTTTGAGGCATAAGTCCTATGTGTCCTATTACGGGGATTCCTCTTTGAGATAAAAAATAAATTGTTTCTGCAAATTCTTCTCCACCTTCTAGCTTTACAGATTGAGCTCCAGTATGTTTCATAATTCTGCTTGCAGTCCTAAACGCTTTTTCTGGAGACTCCTCATAGCTGGCAAAAGGTAAATCTACTACTATGTGAGGCTTAGAGGTAGAAGAAACCACAGCTTTACCATGGTTAATCATCATTTGAGGTGTAACCAACAAAGTATTTTCATGACCATAAATGGTCATTCCCATGCTATCTCCTACTAATATTATATCTACAATATTATTTATTAGTCGAGCCATTTGCGCTGTATAACATACTAAACTAACTAGAGGTTTTTGCTTAGAGGCTGTTAATTTAAATTTACGTATATCTCTTACTGACAATCTTTTATTCATTTGCTCTCTTCCAGTAATTTTTTTAGTTGAATTGCGATGTTTATTCAATTTCTTTTTCTTTTAATTTAAAATCACATTTATTACAAATGAGATTGACTTTCATTATCAATTGTATTTTAATAAATTGATTGAAAGGGAAAATATAAAATGTACGTTTGTATTTGCAATGCTCTTACCTCCGAAGATGTTCGTAAGTTAAAAAATATAGGGGTATGCAATCCAAGTTCGGTATATAAAAAGTTGGGCTGCGTTATGCAATGCGGAAAATGTTTACAATCTATTGATGAGATATTACGAGAAAAATCAGCAAAAGAGGCTAAGGAACAAATAAGTTTCAGTAAGAAATTTTCTTCTTCATTACGTGCCTAGTTAGAACTCTTTATTATTAAAAAAATATATTATTATTAATATTTTAAGTATTTATTGAGAATGAGAATGAGTATCAACTACTTGTTTTTAAACATTTTTTATTGATTTTTACTAAAAAAAGTATCATTTATATAGTGTAAATTTTTTTAATATGGAGAGATCAATGAAGGGTAATAAGGAAGTTATTAAACACTTTAATGCAGTGTTAACAAATGAGTTAACATCTATAAATCAGTATTTTCTTCATTCTAGAATGTTTAAAGATTGGGGTTATAATAAATTAGGTGAAAAAGAACATGAAGAATCTATAGATGAAATGAAACATGCAGATAAAATAATTGAAAGAGTCTTGTTTTTGGATGGCATTCCTAATGTACAAGATATGCATAAAATTATGATAGGAGAAGAACCTGTGGAGTGTTTGTCTTGCGATTTAAAATTGGAAGAAAAAGCAATACCAGATCTTAAAAGGGCGATTGAGCATTGTGAAAAAGTCTCAGACTTTGTAAGTAGAGATTTATTTAGAGAAATTTTAGATTCTGAAGAAGAACATTATGATTGGTTAGAAACACAGTTAGAATTGGTAGAAAAAGTAGGCAGAGAAAATTGGTTGCAGTCACAAATCTAAATGTTCAACCATAATATTTATACTTGACTAATATATTAGTTAAGCACTAAGTCATAATATTATGGCAATATAGGCTGTATAATAAGGAGCTTAGAATGAACGAGATGTTTTCTGGTACTGATACTTATATTTCGACCGATGCTTTATCGACTGCTGTAAACGCGGCAATAACTTTGGAACGTCCCCTTTTAATTAAAGGTGAACCTGGAACCGGTAAAACTATGCTAGCAGAGGAGGTTTCAAAGTCCCTGGGGAAAAATTTAATAAGGTGGCACATTAAGTCTACTACCAAAGCTCAACAAGGTTTATACGAGTATGATGCTGTCTCTAGGTTGAGAGATTCACAATTAGGAGATTCTCGCGTTAAGGATATAAAAAATTATATTAAAAAAGGAGTATTATGGGATTCCTTTGTTGCAGAGGAAAAACCCGTTCTGCTTATAGACGAAATAGATAAGGCTGATATAGAATTTCCTAATGACTTACTATTAGAATTAGATCGTATGGAATTTCATGTTTATGAAACAAAAGAAAATGTAATAGCAAAGCATAGGCCTATAGTTATCATTACGTCTAATAATGAAAAAGATTTGCCTGATGCTTTTCTTCGACGTTGTTTTTTCCATTATATCAATTTTCCCGATCATGATACTATGAGAGCAATAGTGAGCGTTCATTTTCCTAAAATAAAAAAAATTCTGGTCGATTCTGCTTTAAAGGCATTTTTTGAGGTTAGAGAAACCCCTGGATTAAAGAAAAAACCTTCTACCTCTGAGTTATTAGATTGGATTAAACTACTTCTTGCTGAAGATATAGGTCCTGAGGCTTTGCGCGCAAAAGATTCAAAGGATGCTTTACCACCATTATATGGAGCTATTTTGAAGAATGAATCAGATGTTCACATGTTTGAGAAATTGGCCTTTATGGCTAGGCAAAATAATTAAAACCTAGGAGTTGAAAAATGAATTTTATTTATACTGTTTCTTTCTATGCCAAATCGATAATAATAATTTTATTAAGTTTTTTTATTTTTACTAATCTCTTTGCAAAAGAGGTATGTCTTACCAATCTGGGGAAAGACCCCGTGGCTCTAATTTTAAGTCATTCTATGCAATGGGTTGATACTAGAAGAGGACGTTGTGTGAATACTGATGATACCTCTGCTTTGATTCAAAATACGGGTGTAAGAGAAGAGTGCTCTTTTGAACAAAAAACTACAGAGGTAGATTTGATAACTTATGCTTGTTTTAGAGTAGTAGGAGTGAGTGGAATGTGTAGTCCTGAAGTGGAGTCCTGGGAATTTCCAGAGGATTGTGAAAAAAGAGTGAAACGGGAACAGTAACTATAAAGGTACAAATTGTTTATAGGTTTTTTTCATAAATTAAAAAAAACAGGAATTCCTGTCTCTATTAGAGAATATTTAGATTTTATCTCAGGGTTAGGCAAGGGTGTAACTCAATTAGATACTAATATGTTCTATTATTTTGCAAGATCTTCATTAGTTAAAGATGAAAAGTATTTTGATAGATTTGATAAGGTTTTCTCTGAATTTTTTGAGGGTGCACTCAATGCTGGTGAAGAAATTATTGCAAATATTCCGGAACAATGGATAAGAGATGCTCTACAAAAGAATCTATCAGAGGAAGAAAAGAGAAAGATAGAATCCCTAGGAGGTTGGGATAAATTATTAGAAACACTAAAAGAAAGGTTAAAAGAGCAAAAAAAGAGACATCAGGGAGGAAATAAATGGATTGGTACAGGAGGAACTTCTCCCTTTGGATCAGGGGGGTACAATCCAGAAGGCATTAGAATTGGAAATGAGGGTAAAAGGCAAGGAAAAGCTGTGAAGGTCTGGGAACAAAGGTTATGGTCAAATTTTGATGACACTAAAACTTTAGGAATAAGAGATATTAGGGTTGCTGTAAGGAGGCTTAGAAAATTTGCTAGGGAAGGAGTGCCAGAAGAATTTGATATTGATGAGACGGTAACTTCAACAGCTAAAAATGCTGGATATTTGGATGTTAAACTGCGTCCAGAGCGAAAAAATAGAGTGAAAATACTTTTATTTCTTGATGTTGGAGGTTCAATGGATCCTCATATTGAGGCATGTGAAGAAATCTTTTCAGCCGCAAAAAGTGAATTTAAAAATTTAGAACATTTTTATTTTCACAATTGTATTTATGAGATTTTATGGAAAAATAATCCTCGTTCTAGCCAAGATATAATTTCTACCTACGATGTTTTGCGAAAATTTGGTAGCGACTATAGAATCATATTTGTTGGAGATGCTTCTATGAGTCCTTATGAAATTACTTATCCTGGTGGTTCAATTGAACATTGGAATGAAGAAGCAGGTATTGTTTGGTTAGATAGATTGTCTGCGCATTTTGATTCAATTACATGGCTTAACCCGGAACCAAGAAAATTTTGGAATTCTTCAGAATCTAATAGGATTATTAACGAGATATTTGATGGAAATATGTTTGAATTAAATTTAAAAGGAATAGAAGAAGCAATGAAAGTATTAGCTAGATAATATTTTAGACTGCTAGATATTTATTCATAATCTCTTTATTCTTTTTTAATTGATTAATGTTGCCCTTCCAAACATTTTTTCCTCTGTCAATAATAATTGCTTCTTCCGCTATATTCATGCAAAAATGCATATTTTGTTCTGCAAGTAATATAGTTGCACCAATTTTTTTAAGATTCAGTAAGATTTGAGAAATATCTTCAACAATTATTGGTGCTAATCCTTCAGAAGGTTCATCTAGAAGCAATATTGATGGATTTCCAACTAATGTCCTGGCAATAGATAACATTTGTTGCTCTCCTCCAGATAGTTGTCCAGCTAGCCTTTTTTTGAGTTTAGATAGGACTGGGAAAGTTTCCCAAATTTTTTCTTTTTCCCATATATTGTTACCTTTTCTATTAGTTTTTTTTCCTAGGTCTATGTTTTCTTCAACCGTATGTTCTGGAAAGACCTGTCTATCTTCTGGTACATATCCTATTCCGTTTTTAGCTCTAAAATTTGTTGCTTTATTAGTCAGGTCAATTGTGTCGAGTATTATCGAACCCGATTTAATTCTTATCATTCCTGTTATGGCTTTAAACGTTGAACTTTTTCCTGCTCCATTTCTTCCTAATA
>CAZNVN010000031.1:0-18706 GCA_964576635.1 uncultured Rhodospirillaceae bacterium | reverse complement strand
CGATGGAATGCAGCTTACAGGAGGAAGACTTACTTTTGAAGCTGCGATAGCAGGTCTGGGACTGTCTACTTTTCCTGACTACCCGGCAGAAATTAGGGCTCCTGCAGGCACTACATTCGGCGTTTCTTCTTTTCAAGTAAGGTTTGGAGATGGACTAATAGCTAGTTCTGGGGATTATGCAAATATACTAGTGGCAATGAACCCTGCTGCTTTAAAAGAAAACATCAAAGAACTAGAAGCTGGAGGGCTTTTGATTGTTGACAAAGGTAGTTTTAATCAAAGAGGCTTAACTAAAGCTGGTTATTCTCAAGACCCTTTAGAAGATAATTCCTTATTAGGAATTCAGGTTTTATCTCCTGATATTTCAAATCTTACATTAGAAGCGATTAAGCATTTAGGCTTGGGCAATAAAGATAGTCTTAGATGTAGAAATATGTGGACACTTGGACTTATTTTATGGCTGTTTTCTAGAGGCACAAAAAAAACTGCTGAATGGATCAATAATAAATTTGGTAAGGATAACATATTTTCTAAAGCAAATATCGCAGCTTTAAAAGCAGGCCAGGCTTATGCAGAAAGTACTGAAATTTCTTCGGATATTATTAGAAAAGAAATTCCTCTAACTAAGCCCTCTCCTGGGACTTGGAGAGCAATAACAGGAGCTGAGGCTATGGCATTTGGCTTAGCGACAGGTGCTAAGTTAGCAGAACTTAAAATGACATTATGTTCATATCCTATTACCCCAGCATCTCCAATAATGCATTATCTTGCTGCTTACAGATTAGAAAATATAAATGTTTTTCAAGCGGAGGATGAAATAGCAGCATGTTGTGCTGCTATAGGAACTTCCTATGCTGGAGGACTAGGAGTAACTTCTAGTTCGGGTCCAGGCATTTCACTTAAAACAGAAGCAATAGGATTTGCGGTTTCAATAGAAGTGCCATTGGTGATAATTAATAGCCAAAGAGCTGGCCCTTCCACTGGAATGCCTACCAAGGCTGAGCAATCAGATTTGATGCAGGCAGTATATGGGCGCCATGGGGAAGCTCCATTAGTTGTTCTCGCACCGAAAAGTCCAGCTGATTGTTTTAATATTGCATGTGAAGCAATAAAAATTTCAACCAAATTTATGACACCAGTCATTATACTTTCCGATGCTTATATAGCAAATGCTTCTGAGCCTTGGTTAATCCCAAATATAAATTCCATAGAAAAATTTCCAGTAAAATTTGAAACAGAGAAAAAGGACTTTTTACCATTCTCAAGAAACCCAACTACTTTATCAAGAAAATGGGTAAAACCTGGTACTCCTGGACTTGAACATAGAGTGGGTGGTTTAGAAAAAAATTCTATTACAGGTAATATCAGTTATGATTCAGATAATCATAGCGAAATGACAGAAATTAGAGCTGAAAAAGTTTTAAAAGTAGCTAGTGACATAGAAGACTTGGAAATTAAAGGCCCGGATAAAGGAGAAATTCTCCTTGTTGGATGGGGATCAACTAACGGACCTATATCTGAAACACAAGACAAATTATTTAAAGAAGGTGTTAAAATTTCTCATATTCAATTGAGATGTTTATGGCCTATGCACAAAAATTTCAAAAAAATAATTAGTAATTTTAATAATGTGGTTATAATTGAAATGAATGATGGCCAATTATACAAATTACTGAGAGCAGAAATAAAAAACAAAGTTTATACCATCAATCAAATTTCTGGAAAACCTTTCAGGGTAATAAAATTAATTAGTGAACTTAAAAATTTTAACCTAATAGGACATTAAAATGGGAATAAATGAAAACCCGACGAAACTTAAGCCTTCTGATTTTGCTTCTGATCAAGAAGTAAGATGGTGTCCTGGTTGCGGAGACTATGCAATTTTGAAGGCTGTTCAAAAATGTTTAGCAGAATTAAATGCAGATACAGCCAAAACAGTTTTTGTATCAGGAATAGGTTGTGCATCTAGGTTGCCTTATTATATGTCTACGTACGGGTTTCACACTATACACGGAAGAGCACCTGCTTTTGCAACAGGAATTAAAATTACCAACCCTGAACTTGATGTGTGGATAATTACAGGAGACGGGGATGCGCTTTCAATTGGAGGAAACCATCTAATACATATTTTAAGAAGAAACTTAGATTGTCAGATATTATTATTTAATAATGAAATTTATGGACTCACTAAAGGGCAAGCTTCTCCTGCTTCCAGAAGTGGAACAGTTTCTCCATCTACACCAGATGGATCTCATGAAAGCCCTTTGTCAGCTTGCGAATTAGCCCTCAGCTCTGGAGCAACTTTTGTAGCAAGAGGTGTAGATACTTCCATAAAACAATTAATTCCTACCTTAATACAAGCTAAAGAACACAAGGGATCTTCATTCATAGAAATTTTCCAGAATTGTATAGTGTATAATGATGGCGTATTCAACTCATTTACAGAAAAATCTGAACTTGAGAATAAACAAATTCACGTCGAAAACGGAAAACCTCTTATTTTTGGCCAAAATAACGACAAGGGATTGATTATAAATGATAGTCATAGCGCCTTAGAAATTATAGATTTAGACAAAGATAAAGACAAATCAAATAGATTAGTAGTCCATGATGAGACAAACAAATTTTTAGCCTACCTTCTCACTCAAATGAAAGAACCAGATTTTCCAATGGCAATAGGAGTACTATATAGAATTCCTAAATCCACACTTGATGAACATTATATAAAAGCAAATGAAGCAAATAAAAATAAAATAAATCAAGTCATTAATAAAGGACAAACCTGGACTATTAATGAATAAAATAGTTCT
The DNA here is from genome assembly GCA_964576635.1 of uncultured Rhodospirillaceae bacterium. Taxonomy (GTDB): domain Bacteria; phylum Pseudomonadota; class Alphaproteobacteria; order TMED109; family TMED109. The sequence continues at coordinate 15,896 of CAZNVN010000031.1, read as the reverse complement.
ACTATGCGCGGCCATAATCATTGGATTTATAGTTTATTATTTTGCCGTTTTTTCTCAAAAAAACCAACAACTTGATAACACCTTTGATCAGAATAATAATAAAATAGAAGACAACATAATATTTATTTTTAAACAATCCATGAAACACTGGAATTTAGATTATGATTCTTTAGCCGAGAACAAGTCTGGTGCAGCCTGTATCCCCTGGCAAGAAATTAATAAAAATTTAACTTCCGAATATATATTTGAGGCACTCGGATATGGATTCAATTTATTCGATGAAATCATAGGAGAAAAAGCTGCAATGGAGGGATGCAATAGTATGAGGGTATATCATAAACTACAAGATTATTGTAATTGTGAAATGGTTTTATTTAATGATGAATCACGCGTTAAAGTACCTGAAAATGTTAAGTAAAACTAATATTGCTATCAACACACTACTAGAAAAAGTAAATAAATTAGGCATAGAAGAAGCCGATGTAATAGCAATAGAATCATTCTCATTAAATGTTACATCGAGACTAACTAAATTAGAAGGCATAGAACAGAATGAATCTACAGATATCGGACTGAGAGTTATAAACAATGGTAAACAATTAACCATATCAACTACAGATAATTCTACAGAATCAATGGTTGAGCTTGCAAAGCAAGCTGTCAGCATGGTCCATGCTGTTCCCAGAGATGAGTTTTGTGGTTTACCTGATAAAAGCTTACATATTGCAAGTAATGTAAAACTTGACCTAGTAGATAAAGTGCAACCTAAATATGAAGAACTTTTGGAAGATTCAATAAATGCAGAAGAAAGCGCAATGTCCGTTAAAGGTATAACTAATACTGAAGGTGCTTCCTCTTCCTTTTCTAAGAATAAAGTAAGCTTAGTAAATTCTAACGGCTTTAATAATTGCTATGAGCGTACTGGGTACTCAAGAACAGTTTCAGTTATTGCTGGAAGTGGAACGAATATGGAAAGAGACTATGAATATCAATATGCCACACACATGAAAGATTTAGATAAACCTAGTAAAATAGGATTGATAGCCGGAAAAAGAACAAATTCAAAATTAAATTCTAAAAAAATTAAAAGCAATACAGTTCCAATTATATTTGATAAAAGGGTTTCAGGTGGATTAATATCTCTTTTAACAGGATCCATATCAGGTCAAGCGATATCTAGAGGTACATCTTTTCTAAAAAATAAACTAGGTAAAAAGCTGTTTAATAAAAACATAAATATTATTGACGATCCCCTAAGAATAAGAGGACACAGATCAAGGACATTTGATGGAGAAGGCGTAGCAACTAAAAAAAATAAATTAATTTCAAATGGGATATTAACTTCTTGGTTATTAGATTGTAGATCGGCTCGACAATTAAACTTTAAAACTACAGCCAGCGCTAACAGAAACACAAATTCACCGCCAACACCTGCTCCTTCTAACGTTTATCTCAGTCCCGGAGATATAAGCAAGAAAGATTTGATAAAATCTGTTAATGAAGGCTTTTATGTAACAGAAATGATGGGAATGTCATTTAACCAAATTAATGGGGACTATAGTAGAGGAGCTTCTGGCTTTTGGATACTAAATGGCGAAGTAGTTTTTCCGGTAAGTGAAGTAACAATAGCAGGAAATATGCTAGATATGTATAAAACTCTAATACCTGCTTCAGATCTTAAATTTCAGACAGGCATTGATGCTCCTACATTTATGGTTGAAAATATGACCGTGGCAGGCATATAAATATTAGATATTTTTATAACTTTTCGTATAATTTAAAAAACAAACAACGTTTAAAGAAATGCTGATAATTTGATAGGGTCCTCCTTAATAAGAATATATTCTTTAATTTGGCTGATTTTAAGTCCATTAATTCCAATATTGTTTCTATTTAGAGTGTTCTTAAAGAAAGAGGACATATATAGATTCAAAGAAAAAATAGGTTTTTCATCAACTAAAAGACCCATTGGAAAATTAATATGGATAAATGCTGTAAGTGTTGGAGAAGTAAGATCTATTTTATCCTTAGCAGAAGAGTTAACTGTAAATAATAGTTCTGTACTAATAACAAGTGTAACACTTACTAGTTCAGATCATATTGAAAAAATTATTTTAAAAAATAAAAAGATTATTCACAAATTTTCTCCTTTAGACCATCCTTTCTGTATCAATAAATTTCTTAAACACTGGAAACCTGATATTTCTATTTTTGTGGAATCAGAAATTTGGCCTAACATGATATTAAAAAGTCACCAGAAAAAAATACCCCTGGCCTTAATTCAAGCAAGAATATCTAAAAAAACCTTTGTCAGATGGAATTGTATTCCAAGTTTAAGCAACTATATCTTTAATAAATTCTCTACGGTCATAACACAAGACCAAGAAAACAAAAATAAATTTTTAAAATTGGGAGCCAAAAATATAATAAATGGTATTAATCTTAAAAACCTTTCTAGAGCTCCGAGGGCAAGTGATAAAGAAGAAAAAGATTTAATAGATGCTATACACGAAAGACCAGTACTTCTCTTTGCAAGTATTCATGATAAAATTGAAGAAAATGCATCAATAGTCTCTCATTGCGAAGCAGCCAAATATAACAAAGACCTTTTAACAATCATAATTCCAAGACATCCTCAAAAAACTAGCGGTATCATCAGTATGTCAAATAATTTTAACCTGAATTATAAAATTAGAGATTCCAAAACACTACCTTCACATGATACAAACATATATATCGCCAACACAATAGGAGAAATTGGAACTTTTTTCTCTCTTTCTGATGTATGTTTTATAGGAGGAAGCCTATCTAATAAAGGGGGGCATAATCTAATTGAGCCAGCATTAGAAAAATGTTCAATTATTTATGGACCAGACGTAACAAATCATCAATCTAGTTCTGATATTTTATTAAAAGCAAATGCTGCCATTCAAATTAACAATATAGAAGAACTCAAAAAAAATATTTGTAATTTAATATCTAACAAAACACAAAGAGAACAATTAAGCTTAGCAGCTTATAATGCTTTACAAAACATTCCCAATCCAACATATAAAATATTAAAGATTTTAAATTCAATTCTAAAAGATACTAAAGGGCATTAAATTGATTACACCAAATTTCTGGCATAAAAAAGAAAGCTTATTATCTAAATCTTTATTCCCTATTTCACAGATTTGGAAAATCTGCGCTTATCTTAAATATAAGTTTTCCCATAGCAGGACTATGCAGATACCAGTTATAAAAGTTGGGAATGTAGTTGCAGGGGGAGCAGGAAAAACACCTACTGCAATTTCTATCGCTAAAAGACTGATTAATTTAAAAATGAATGTGCACCTAATATCTAAGGGATACAAAGGATCAATTAGAACAACAACAAGGGTAGACAATCTTTTACATAAATTTAATGAGGTCGGCGATGAAGCTCTGTTACTTTCTAAAACAGCCACAACATGGATAGGAAAAGACAGAATTTCTTCTATTAAGGCAGCCCTAAACGAGGGTGCTGAGATAGTTATTTTAGATGATGGGCTTCAAGATCACGGCATTAAAGGAGATTTAAACATTTTAGTATTCAATGGATCTCAAGGTATAGGGAACGGACATATTATGCCGGCCGGTCCGTTAAGAGAACCCTTGAGTTGGGCATTAAAAAATACTCATTTAGCTATAATCATAGAAAAAGACAAAAACGGAATAAAAGAAATACTACCCAATAATTTACCTATACTAGAAGCAAAAATTTTGATTGACTCTTCTGTTCAAAAAAAACTTCATAATAAAAGTGTTTTGGCTTTTTGCGGAATTGGATATCCTCAAAAATTTTATGATTTTTTAAAACAGATGGGATGTCATATTTCTTCTTGGAAGCCATTCCCAGATCATTATATATATTCAGAGAAAAACATTCAAAATTTGATAAACGAATCTATTAATTTGGACGCATTATTAGTAACAACTCAAAAAGATTACATAAAAATTGCGAAAAAATATCAAAATAAAATATTTTCATTTCCTATAGACATGAAGTTTTCAGACTATGCAACTTTAGATAGCATGCTATATTCAATAATCAATGTTAAAAGTAAAAAATGAAAATTATCATAAGAAATACTACTTATATTATTGAAGGATCAATTTTTATATTATGGATTTTGTTTTGTAAACTTTTAGGAATAAATTATGCATCCTCTCTAGGAGGGCAACTAGCAAAGTTTTTTGGACCTTTTACAATTCTAGATAAAAGAGCCACAAATAATTTAAAAAAAGTTTTTCCTCAAGCTGATAAAACAAAGCTTACTCAAATACGTCTAGGAATGTGGGAAAATTTAGGTCGTACATTAGCAGAATTAGCTTTTGCTAATAAATTAAACCCGTATAAAAATAAAGGCATTAACTCTTATAAAAATAAGCCAAGATTTTCGATTACTGGTGAAAAGTACATAGATGATTTAAATAATGATAAGGGAGGTATTCTATTTAGTGCCCACATAGGAAATTGGGAAATTTGTCCTTTAATTACCACAAGGAAGAATCTTGAAACTACATCTATATATAGACATGCTAACAACCCTATAAATGAGACAGTAATTCAATGGCTACGAAAAGGCATTTGCCATTATGCACCCAAAGGTCCTGCAGGTGCAAAAACAATATTTAAAGTCTTAAGAAATAAGAAATATGCAGCTGTGCTAGCTGACCAAAAACTTAATGAAGGAAAATTGATCGACTTTCTAGGTCATCCCGCTAAAACGGCCACAGCTATAGCGGAACTTTCAATAAAACTTTCACTTCCAATCGTTCCAGTTCACGTAATTAGAGTTAAGGGTCCTACTTTTAAATATGTAGCGGAAAAACCTATTAAAATGCCAAGTAAGAAATTAGATCATGAAGAAAAAGTGTTATATATTTTAAATAGGGTTAACGAAATAATGGGAAAATGGATATTGAATAACCCTGAACAGTGGTTGTGGATTCATAATCGATGGCAATAAAAATTCAATTAAATTTTAAAAGAAATATAGGATCAATTCTACGGTTTAACCATTCGGCTCTCCAATCCAAATGAGGACCTGTAGCACGTCCAGTATCACCAGCCTCTCCTATGATCAAACCTCTCTTAACTATTTGTCCCACATTTACTAAAATTTTGCTCATATGCAAATAAGTAGTTGTGAGCCCCTGACCATGACCAATTATTAAAGTGCCTCCACTAAAATATAAATTTTCTTCTACTAATAATACTTTTCCCGAACCTGCAGCCATAATCGGATGACCTATAGGTAGTGCTATATCTATACCATAATGTGGCCTCTTGGGTTCACCATTCAGTATTCTTTGGCTTCCATATTCTCCTGATATTGGTCCCTCAGCGGGGAGAATAAATCCTTCCTCATAATAAGACTCTGATATAGATTTAGAAATACTACGAGCCTTTTTAACTAAAGCAATTTCTCTATATATCCTCTCTAAAACTTCGGGTGGAGGATTTACCTTACTTGGATCAATTCCATCTATTCGTTGTATTGCGTACTTTCTATTTCTTATATTTACAACAATTTTTTCTTCATATAAATCATCCCCTCGTATTTCTATTATTTGAGTAGACTTAGGATCTCGATGAAATCCTACCACAAAAGATCCGTTATTTGAGACCGGAATTTCTTTTCCATCGAGATATACCTTTGCTCCTTTAAAAGTTTTACAGAGCAAAATTCCTCCTGCAATTTTTTCTCCTTTAATTAATGTTTTAGAAAAAGCTGAAAAACAATTAATCTGCATAAGAAAGAAAAATATTATAAAATTAGTTATTAATTTCATTAAACTTAAATTAACTTTTATATTTTCTTTAATAATCATTTTTTTACTTCTGCCCTAACTTTTCCATCTCTCAATTGAATATTAATCTCCGAATTTTCTTTTAACTCTGTTATGCTCTTAATAAGCTTATTATTTCTATCTTCAATCATAGCAAATCCTCTATTAAGTACATTCTCATAACTTAGTGACTCCAATTTACCAGCGATTACATGCAAAGACATTCTCTTAATATTTAAATTACTTATTATTTTTTTTTCAAAATCCTTAGGAATATTTAAAGTAGAAAGCTCTTTTTTACTTCTTATCCCCTTAATATTTATAAGAATATATTTATAGATAGAATTTAATTTAATGTTTTCATTATTAATTTTATTTATAATATCCGAGATAAAAATAGGCCTCTTCTGTAATTTATTTTCTAAATTTTTTATTAATTTTAAAATATTTATTTGTATTTTATTAAACTTATCAGTTACTCCAAAACTTTTATTTTCAAATAGCATATATGGTGGAGAGATAGAAAGTGCCTTTAATTTATCCTTTATCATTAGAATATGTTTTTTTACTACGTTCAAAAGTCTATTATCTAAATTACTAATATCATTTAATAGTACCATCTTTTCTGGAACTGCCATTTCTGCTGCTGCAGTGGGGGTTGGGGCTCTTGCATCTGCTACTAGATCAGCCAATGTATTATCTATCTCATGCCCTACTGCAGAAATGATGGGTATTTTAGAATCAAATATAGCCCTAACTAATATTTCTTCATTAAATGCCATTAAGTCTTCTAAACTTCCTCCTCCTCTTCCAACTATTAACAAATCAGGATAAGAAAAATTTACTTTTTTAAAATATTTATAGTTTTTATCTATTTCATTAATTTTTTTAATAGCATTAGAAATTTCCTCAGCTGCTCCTTTTCCTTGTACTAAAACTGGATACAATAAAATTGAAATTGGAAAACGATCCCTAAGTATTTTTAGAATATCTCTAAAGGCGGCTCCAGTTTCTGAGGTAATTATTCCTATACAATTTGGTATATAGGGTAATTTGTTTTTAAAAGAAACATCAAACAATCCTTCTTGTTGTAATTTTCTTTTTCTATCTTCTACTAATTTAAGCAGGGCACCTTCGCCTGCCAATTCTACATTATTTATTATAATTTGATATTTTGATGCCGGAGCCCAAGTTTTAATATTTCCATCTACTAACACTTCCATTCCGTCTTCTGGAATAAAATTAAACTGATTAATTTTTGAACTCCATATTACTGCAGATATAATTGAATCGTTATCTTTAAGTGATAAATATACATGACCTGAGGCAGCTTTATTAAGACCAGATATTTCACCCCTTACCCTTATATTTTCAAACTTTCCCTCTAAAGTGCCCTGTATAGCTTTATTTAACTCAGATACAGTATACTCATGAATATTAATTCCTATAGTACTGCTATATTCCATATTTTTTTTACTCATAAATAGGTTAAGAAAAACTTTAAAATGAACTACTATAATATTATAAATAGCAAAGGTAAACTAAGCTTATTTTATTTTAACTTACTAGGAAAAATATATGAATGTACTGGTACTTGGATCTGGAGCACGCGAACATGCATTATGCTGGTCACTTGCTAGTTCTACTCTAATTTCAAAATTATATTGTGCACCAGGAAATCCAGGAATAGAAAATGAAGCTGAATGTATAAATTTAAATATTGATAATAATCAAGAAATAATAGATTTCTCGAAAAAACATAATATAAACCTAGTGATACCTGGTCCAGAAACCCAGCTGGTAAATGGAATAGTTGACGATTTAAAGAAAAATAACATTAAAGCTTTTGGTCCCTCGAAAGCTGCTGCTAAATTAGAGGGATCAAAAAAATTTACCAAAGATGTATGTACCAAAGCAAATATTCCTACAGCTAAATTCAATCATTTTAAAGAAAAAGCTAAAGCACTTCGCTTTTTAGATAAGATCACTTTTCCCATAGTAGTAAAAGCAGACGGATTAGCCGCAGGAAAAGGAGTGACAATAGCTAAAAATAAATTAGATGCCACCAAAGCTATCAATGATTCATTCGATGGCGCTTTTGGTAGTGCAGGAATGCAAGTATTAATAGAAGAATTTCTAGAAGGAAAGGAGTTAAGTTATTTTGTATTATGTGATGGGAAAACAGCTATTCCCATTACTAATGCCCAAGATCACAAAAAAAAAGGAGAAAATGAAACTGGTCCTAATACAGGAGGAATGGGTGCATTTTCACCATCCAGTATTTTAACTGAGGAGTTAGAGAAACAAATTAGAAAAGATATTATAAATCCAACATTAGATGAATTAAAAAGAAGAAAAACTCCCTATCAAGGAGTATTGTATGCCGGACTAATGATTACTAAAGAGGGACCTAAGCTCATTGAATACAACGTTAGATTTGGAGATCCTGAATGTCAGGTCTTACTAACAAGAATGAAATCAAACTTATTAGAAGCACTTATTGCCAGTTGCGATCAAACTTTAGAAAATTTTAATATTAGATTTTATGATGAAGTAGCTCTTACTGTAGTTATGGCTACCAAAGGATACCCCGGATCTTATATAAAAGGCTCTAAAATATCAGGTATTATAGAGGCAGAAAAATTACCAAATATAAAAATTTTTCAAGCTGGAACTGCAAAAAAGAATAACAGATTGATAGCTAATGGAGGAAGAGTGCTATCTATAACTAGTAAAGCTAGTACAATAAAAGATGCTAGAAAGTTAGCGTATGAAGCTATAAAGAAAATCAAATGGAAGGATGGATTTTATAGGTCAGATATAGGTCTAAAATAATATTATTTTTTTCTTAATTTTATAAAAAAATTTTTTAATAACTTTTCTGATTCTTTTCTTAAAATTCCTGAATGTATAGCAGGTTTATGGTGACAAGTACGTTGTTCAAAAATTTTAGGACCATGTTTTACTCCTCCGCTTTTAAAGTCTTCAGCACCATAATATAAATTATTAATTCTCATTAACGAAATTGCGTGCGCACACATTGGACAAGGCTCTAAGGTAACATATAAATCTAAATTTTTATATTTTATAGACTGCCCAAGGTTATACAGAATTTTAGCAGATCTCAATAGAACTAATATTTCAGCATGGCGAAGTGGATTTTTATTATTTTCCATTTCGTTTCCTGACTTAACTAAAACTTTGCCATTGAAAACCGAAATCGCTCCAACAGGTACTTCCCCATTTTTAGAAGAAATTTTCGCCTCTTCTAGTGCTAACTTCATAAAATAATTATAATTATTATCTTTAACCATCACAAAAAGGATTATATTTTATTATTATAAAATAATATATAGGTGATATTTTGAAAAAACCATTAATAGGCTTAACTTTAGATTATGAAAATAGCAAAAGCTATTCAAATTTTCCTTGGTACGCTATAAGAGAAAATTATTTTGTTGCTATTGAAAAAGCTGGAGGAATAGGTGTAGCCCTACCACATAATCTAAATGATATCTCTGTTTTTACTAATAATCTGGATGGCTTACTTATTACCGGAGGTAATTTTGATATAGATCCTATAATTTTTGGCGACTCATATAAACATAAAACTATTTATACTAAGGAGAATAGAACTACTTTTGAATTAAAATTAGGCAAGAAAATGTTAGATTCTAATAAACCTGTATTTGGAATTTGTGGAGGACAACAACTAATTAATGTAATATATCAGGGAACTTTAATTCAACATATACCTGATGAAATTGATAATGCTATAGAGCACGAACAAACTAATCCGAGGGATGAACCAGGACATGAGGTTGTTATAAACAAAGATTCTTTTCTTTATAAGATTGTATCAAGACAAAAAATACTTGTTAATAGTGCTCATCATCAAGCAGTAAAAAATCCAGGAAGAGGATTAAAAATAAATGCAAGATCACCGGATGGAGTGATCGAAGGAATAGAAGATCCATTAAAAAATTTTTGTATAGGAGTACAATGGCATCCAGAATTTCTTATACAAAACAGTGATTTTCTTTTATTCAAAAAATTTATTGATTGTTGTTAAGACCTGAAGTGGAAAAAATACCTAAAATTAGAATTGCTAAATTTATTGCAAGTACTCAGATATGCTCTCGTAGAGAAGCAGAAAAACTAATAATCAATGGAGATGTTACTGTCAATGGAGAAAAGGTAATACACCCTCTATTCTTTGTAACAAATAAAGATCTCATCAATGTAAAAGGAAAATTTATACAAAAACAATCTAGGATAAGATTATTTATATATAATAAGCCTAAAAATCTAATTACTAGCCACAAGGATCCTCAAGGCAGACCAACAGTTTTTGATAAAATTCCTAAAAAACTAGGAAGATTAATCTCTATTGGCAGGCTTGATTATAATACGGAAGGTCTGCTACTTTTAACTAATAACGGAGGTCTAAAAAGATATTTGGAATTGCCCTCCAACAATATTGTAAGAAGCTATAAAGCAAAAATTGTAGGTGACATAAATAATTTAGGAATAGAAGAGATTCGCAAGGGAATCTTAATCAATAAAGTTCATTATGCACCTATTAAACTGAAAATAATCACTAAAACAAAAAATACTACCTGGATAGAATTACAATTAACAGAAGGTAAAAACAGAGAAATAAGAAAAATAATCCAATATTATAATCTTAAAATAAGTAGGCTTATAAGAATTTCTTATGGACAATTCTATTTAAATGATCTTAAAAAAAACGAAGTAATAGAAGTTAATAAGAGTAAAATGAAAAATCTTATTTCTATTTTAGAAAAGGATAAACATTGTTAAAGATAATAGAGGGTAATTATAAAAGAAGAAACATTATCACACCAAACAATCAAGAAACAAGACCTACCTCTTCTAGAATGAGGAAGTCTATTTTTGATATTCTCTCTCATTCTAGATACTTTACTGATAAAATATTTAATACAAAGGTTCTGGATGTATTTGCAGGTAGTGGGATAATGGGAATAGAATGTTTATCAAGAGGATCTACATATTGCAAATTTATAGATAACTCTAATGAATCTATAAACACTATAAATAAAAATTTAGGTAACTTGAACATCAAATTACATTCTTCAGTAATAAAACTAGACGCGATCCATCCTCCTGCAACAACAGAAAAATACGGGTTATCTTTTTTTGACCCCCCTTATAGCACTTTAAATTTTTCCACTATAATAGCTAGATGGGAAGAAAGAGGATGGTTTGCAAAAAACGCAATATGTATATACGAAAAAAGGAAAGATACTTTATTTAGCTTACCAAAAAAATTTTTTATAGTTAAAAATTTAACCAAAGGAACAAGTGAAGTTCTTATATTAAAAAAATGTCAGTAAGCTAAGTTAACTTCTCCCGAAAAGGTTCTCTATATCTTTAATTGCTAATTTTATGAAAGTGGGTCTACCATGATTGCATTGACTAGAATTTGGGGTATTTTCCATATCACGTAATAAGAAATTCATTTCTTCTATTGTTAATCTTCTTCCTGCCCTAATACTAGAATGACAAGCCAAATTACCACAAACATTGTCTAAACGTTCAGATAACATAAATTCATCGCCATATTCAATTATCTCTGCAACTAAATCATTAATAAGTTTCTTATAATCAATATTATTTAACAAAGCAGGATGCTCTCTTATAACTAAAGATTCGCCATCCAATTTATCAAAAACTAAACCTAATCGTTTTAGATTATTTTTGTGTTTTAAAATAGAAAGTATTTCTTCGTCTTTTAATTGTATTATTTCAGGGATAAGAAGAATTTGAGTTTTAACGTCATCATTGAGAAACCCGTTCTTCATCTTCTCTAATGTTAACCTTTCATGTGCAGCATGTTGATCTATTAAAATAATTCCATTTTTTGTTTCTGAAACTATATATGTTTCATGTACTTGCACTAAAGCCGCCCCTAAAGGGTAAATATTATTATTTAAGAATTCTTCTTTTATTGAATTAGCATTGTCTGTTCTACCGGAAGGCATAAAGTTCATATCAATTGAATAATTATCTCTAATCTCTAATCCATTAATATCCTTAGTAAAACCAGTAACAAAGTTAGCAACCGTTTTGTCAGAAATATCAGTTGAAGTATTTACCCCGGCTTTTTCTAGTGCAGACCTAACTGTTCTTACTATAATTGAACGTACCAATGATGCATTTTTAAATCTTACTTCGGACTTAGTAGGGTGAACATTTACGTCTACTTCCGAGGGATTTATATCAATAAAAAGAACAACTACTGGGAAACGATCGTGAGCTAATAACCCTCTATAGGCACCTCTCAAAGCACCTATTAACATTCTATCTTTTACAGGCCTATTATTTACAAATAAATACTGCTCTCTTCCTGTATTTTTGTTGTATGTAGGCATTCCTATCATACCTGCCAACTTAATATTCTCCTTTTGTCCAGTAACTACAATAGAGCTAGAAATAAAATTCTCACCCATTACTTGGCAAAGCCTATTTTTTATATCTTCAAAACTTCCTAATGCACTCGCATTCCATAATATTTTAGTGTTTCCATCAACTGACAAAGAAAAATTAATTTCAGGGTGAGACATTGCTAAAAACTTTATTGCCTCCTGACAATGCCTTGCTTCTGTACCGTTTGTTTTAAGAAATTTTAATCTTGCAGGAACACGATAAAATAAATCTGTTACTCTAACTTTAGTGCCTGTCCTAAGTGATGAGGGCTCAACATCTCCTGCCTTTCCATCCAACACAGAAAGCGACCATGATAAATTTGAAGATTTAAATCTAGATTCTATCTTAATATCTGAAACTGATCCTATTGATGGTAATGCCTCTCCTCTGAAACCTAGTGTATCAATATGTACTAAATTTTTACTAGAAAGTTTTGAGGTGGCATGGCGATCTACTGACAAGAGCAGGTCCTCCTTAACCATACCATTTCCGTTATCTAAGACTTCGATTAGCGTTTTTCCACCATCCGTTATAGCTATATCTATTGAAGTAGACATAGAATCTATAGAATTCTCAACCAATTCTTTAACAATAGAAGCCGGACGTTCTATAACTTCTCCAGCTGCTATTTGATTTACTAAATCATTCTCTAATTTCAGTATTACGCCCATTAATTATTCAATCTAGATAACGTATTTACTTTAATATCCTCTACTGCTGGCTGGTCGTAAGCATTTACATTTAATAATTTTGCAACTAATAATACCTCTACTAAATATATTGTCATTAATGAGGCTATCGATTCTACAGACCTATTAGGAATATTTATCATCCTAACAGGACGATTTTTTTCTTTTAAAGAATCATAAGTAGATATGGCCATTATATTTAAAAGATCAGGTAACGCATAATTTGATAACCATGGAGCAGATTCAAAATCAGGAATATTTGGATATTTATTTTTCTGATTAGATACTAAAAAAGTATATAAACCTATATTTGGACCATCTAACCACATTTGTAACTGACTATGTTGGTCCTTTGTCCCTTCCGCAGAAATAAAAAAATTGCCTTGACCTTTTTTACCTAAAGACTCGGCCCATAATTGTCTGTACCACCTAACCATAGGAGCAAGAAAATCCCCATAACTAATTACACAATTTAATTTTTTAACATTTATCGTTTTATCAATAAATAATGACGAACCTAACATTCTAAAATTTTTATCTTCTAATATAAAATCTAGGGTTTTTTGAGAACTTTCTCTAATTGCATACGGATCAGCACCCATAATAACTGCAGGCAATAGACCAGTAGATGTTAAGGATGAAAATCTGCCTCCTATATTAGAAATATGTTTTATAGTCTTTATATTTTTTAATTTTGCTAAATCTAATATCAAATTTTTCTTCTTAATATTTTCTACATCTGACATAACCATTACTTTGTTACTTAAATCTTGTTGTTTAGATTGCAACCATTCACAAATTATTAACAACAAACTTATAGTTTCTAACGTGTTCCCCGACTTTGAAATTGCTAATACTTTAACATTCTTATAATTTATTTTTTTTAACAGGATAATTAATTCAGAAGAATTTATGTCATCTAACACATGAAAATTGTATTTTTTATCAGTCTCTATAGCTTCAATGAATGCTTCTGCTCCTAAACTGGAGCCACCAGTGCCTATAAGAATAAATTCTTCTGTCTTATCTTCTGCATTAGTAAAGAATTCAGAATTATCTATTATTTCATCTAAGTCATCAACCGAATCTATAATAGAAAAAATAGGAATAGATTTATTTGCGCGATTATGACGTAAATCAGCCAGAACCTTTCTTACTTTCGCAAACTTTTCCTCTTCTATATCCCAACCAAAACTACTAAAAGTTGGGATAAATTTATCTTCTATTAGCATTTTAAAATTAATACTCTATTCTTCTCTCTTTATCACTGGAACTTCATTTATATTTTTTATAGCCTCCTCTTGAGCTTTTTTAGTAATTCTAGCTCTCTCCACATCAGGATCTATAATTTCCTCTACTATTTCTTCATTATTTATTAGAGCTTCACCAGCTAAAATTTTATCTAATAAGGATTTTTTAACCTTTAAAACTGATTGCTCTTCGTCAAGGATTACACGTATTTGTGGATCGGCCTTATCAGCATCCAATAACACTAGAATGCTTTTATCACTTTCAGTTAATTTTTTTTCTTCTACATCTTTATCTTCATTTATCGCAACTTCATTTTGTGCTTCTTCAGAAGGAGGTATTAAATCATAGTTTGGAGGTAGCGATAAAGGTTTATTAGTTATTACTTGATACTCATCTGGAGATTTTTTTCCAAAACCCATTTCTTTCTTTACCTTATCTCCACACCCTCCTGAATTTAAAATACAAATCAAAAAAAAGATAAAGATCAAATATTTATAATTATTAAACAAAGTTGTTCTAAGCCCTTTCCTTATGAAACAATTCTTTTATTACCAATAAACATACTCCTATACTTATACTTATATCTGCAAAATTGAAAGCAGGCCAATGTAAATTCTGCCAATAAATATCAATAAAATCAACTACAGCTCCTATTCTTAATCTGTCAATTGCATTTCCTATAGCTCCTCCGGCAATTAATCCTATAGCAAAAAAGCTTTGTTTTTTATATAAAGACCAGAAACAGAGTAGAGCAGCTAGTAATATTGCAAAAAATGAAAGTACTATAGGCGCTTGTTTCCCCAGTTCACCGAGTATCCCAAAAGCTACTCCCGAATTCAATACCAAAATAAAATTCATAAATGGTAATAAATTTACCTCATTAAAATTATTTAACATATAATTAAAAATAATAAATTTTAATATCTGATCTACAAAGATAACAAATACAAGGACTGTGAACAGCAACATTCTATTCATTGTTTTTTAATAACCTCAGCACAACGTTTACATATAGAATTATTTAATTTTTTATCTATTTTCCAACATCTATCACATTTGTCTCCTTCTGCTTTTAAAACTTTTACTCCAATATCTTCAATATTTTGCTCTTTATATGCAGTTTTCGGAACATGGTTTTTACTAAGTAAAGAAGATGAAACTATGCATAACTCATCAATATTTAATCTCTCCAATAATTTTATATACTCTTTATTCCTAGAATAAATTATGATTTTCGCATCCAAACTTGAACCTATAATTTTTTCTTGCCTTGCAACTTCTAATGCACCTGTTATAACACGTCTTATACGTCTCAGAGACGACCATTTTTCTATTAATTTACTATTAAGGTGTTTGCTAGAAACTTTTGGAAATTCTTCTAGATGAATACTACTATTATCTTCATTTCTAAAACTTATCCATGCTTCTTCAGCAGTATAACAAAGTACAGGCGCTAACCAGGCACTCAAACATAAAAATATTTGTTCTAGTACTGTTCGTGAAGATCTTCTCTTAATATCAAGAAATGAGTCACAATAAAGACTATCCTTCCTTACATCAAAATAGAAAGCCGAAAGGTCTGAAGCACAGAAATTATGTAATTCAGAGTAGAAAGATTGAAAACTATAATTTTTAATAGAACTTTTTAATAACTCACTTAATTCAAAC
>CAZNVN010000030.1:0-18958 GCA_964576635.1 uncultured Rhodospirillaceae bacterium | reverse complement strand
CAACCAGAGTCACCAGAATTACGAGAAAAGAAAAAAGAATAGCTGAAATAACAGCAAATCAAGAAAGAATTCTAAAGCATAAAAGAGAGCAAGAACAAATTAAGTTAAATCAAGCTAGACTTAAAGAACAAAAACAAAATTTTAAACATGAATAAGTAATTTATAAATATATAATGTTGGAAATGTAATAATGAATTTTGTTACTAGTTTTAAATCTATAGAGGAAAAATCCAATGCTAAATTAGGTAATGATGTACACAAACGTTGTACACTTTTAATTTAATAACAGACTATTTATGCTACTATGTATAGATGAAAAATTTAAAAACACTAGCTCGTTTTCTGTCTTATATAATCTTGGCAGTAGGAATATTTCTAATAGCTGAAGGATTAATGAAGTACTTTTTAGGTTAATTTTATCTACAAATACTGGAGTATGGTGGTGGATTTAAATACATATAGTATTTAATATTGATTTTTATTAGAAAGATTGTTTAATGAAATTTTAATTAATGATTCAGGAGTTATGAAATGAAATTTATAAAAATATTATTAATATTATGCTTTACTCTATTTTATTCAAAATTAGTGTTAGCAGAAGATTTCACATTAACACAAAGTATTAAATGGATAATGGGTAGTGAAATAGAAACCTCATCTGGAAAACTTAGAGGTGTAAGTGTAGAAGGTGCTTACATAGATAGTAGAGGTTATAAAGGAACAATTTCATGTATAGGGTCTGTAGGTGAGAATTTTCAGGCAGATTGTCATTTAATGGATGAAGATGGTGATATTATATATGCAGATGCTTTAAGAAAAGGAGTAGATGGAGTTGCAAAGATGTCAGGAGGAACAGGAAAGTATGAAAACGTTACTGCTGATTGTGTATACCAAATAGCTAATTCTAATCAAGAAGCATTATTAGGTTTAGTAACAATGCAATGTTCATCTAATTAAATTTACTTAAATTAAATGATAAAATAGGTCTTCTATTTAGGAGGCCTTTTTTATTCAATAAATGTTTTGATTAAGAGAACATGAAAAGGACTAGTCAGCTCTTTTAAGTATGCAATCATTGTTCTATATCTTCACAATCAAATACTGTTGTATATTGAGAATGATATGCAATGATTTTTCTTATATATTGCTTTTTTAATAAGTCAAAAATGTCTAAAGACTTTTCATATTCAGATTTTTCAAATTCACGAGATACACTATTATCAAATTCTGAATAAATAAATTTATTAAATGAACCTTGCCCTAAAAAACCTTCCCATTTTCCATTACTACGCATATAAACCAAATGCTTTTCTGTGTTTTTATGTATTACTATTTTATAATACTTAATCATTGTATTATCTATACTATTAGTACACTCCCATATAATTTCTTTCCCTTTAGCCATGGCATTAAAAGTAAATAGTAGGGAAATTATAATTATTACTATTTTTATCTTCCTAACTCCTTTCTACAATCTAGGTCAAAAATTGTTTTAAGTTAGGTTTAAAATATTTTGGTCCTTTCATTACTTTTCCATCTTGGTTATAAATTGGTTTCCCATCTGCCCCCAGCTTGCTCATGTTAGATTTTTGTACTTCATCAAAACAATTATCTAGATCTATTCCAAAAGCATGACCAGCACCATAAGTGACATATAATATATCTGTTAAAGCATCTGCTACTTCTAATAGATCTTCTTGTTTGATGGCTTCTTGTAATTCTTCTAACTCTTCTTTTATTAAGTTTAGACGAAGATTAACAATATTTTTATTTGGAAATTCAGCCTTAGATTTAACTTCTTGTCCATAGGTATCCATAAATATTTTAACTTTTAAAAAATTACTCATTTCTTCTCCTCTAGTCTATATCTTTAAGTGTGTTAGCAAAACCGACAGAAATATTTGGTGGTATTTGGAAAATAACTTGGGAAAGAGTATTATCTGCATTCCAATCTATGTCATGAAAAATAAAATTTAATTTTCTTATTTTAGAAACGCCTATAAGCCAAAAACCACCATCTTCTGAAGGACCAAAAACTATGTCTAGGTTTTTAAGTTGTTTCCATACATCTGTTATATACTGACTTCGAATGTTTTGAATATCTCCTCCAATGATTATTTTAGCTTTTTCATCGTAATTTATTATATTCCACATTTTTATTCCTATATCACCCTTTCCTTGGGGAATTCTATCTATTTTGGGAAAAATATATCTTGGCCATTCTTTCGTAGCTTTGTCTGGGTTTACGCATATCTTTAAGTTTATTCTTTTATCTTTATAAAAAATTCTAATTGTTTTTAGAAGATTGTATAAATAAATATTCGCTCCTATTATTTTTCCAACTTTTTTTTTTAATCTTACTTTCCCAACTGATATCTCGGGTCTTCTTGAAAAAATGTATAAGTTTATTTTATTCATTTTATTTTATTGCCATAATATATTTTGTATATTGTCTTATTATTAAATTTGAAAAAATATAATATTAAACAAAAAATATTCTTAAAAGACCTTATAATCCATCCGTCTTTTATATAGTTTTCTGGGCTTGTTTTTATATAGGCTTCTAGAATAGTAATATTCTTTGGTCCGATAGTTCTTATAATGTTTACATCCTCCATTATACTAAGAGGTTTATAACCCCCTATTTTATTATAGAACTTTCTTGATATTAAGAGTCCTTGGTCCCCGTAAGGTAATCCTAGTAATTTAGATCTGGCATTAGCATACTTTTCTATTATTCTTGCCATAGAGCTTTTATGATCTACTTTTAATTTAAAGACTCCTGCCTTATTTATATTTTGTAAATCTTTAATGAAATGATCTATTTTCTTTATACAATTTGGATCTAAAACTGAATCTGAATGTAAGAATAATATCCACTCTGAGTTGGATTTTTTAGAACCCAGGTGTAGTTGTAATCCTCTGCCAGGGGAAGAATAGTAAATTTTATTTGTATATTTTTTACATATTTGTATTGTTTCATCGCTAGAATTTGCATCAATTATTATAATTTCAGGAAATATATTTTTTAAGCTTTTAATTAGATTATGGATTGTATTTTCTGAGTTTAATGTAGCTATAACTATACTAATTTTGTTTTTAAAATTTTTTTTCATTTTATTTATTTTATGAACAAATCTAATACTATAGCCAGCCATATGACTAACCCAGAAATACTGGAAATTCGGAAGTTTTTTAAGGCTTTAGTTGTGTCAGATATTCTAGTTGTTAACGAGCTATAAGTTTGCCATATTCCGGTTAGTACAACAAAGGTTAATGGTATAAATCCAGATTGGTTTATTGAAATAGCTATAAAAAATATAATAGAGGAAAATACATAACATATTGAAGAAAATATTCCTGAATATTCTTTCATTTTAGCAGCACTAGATTTAATGTTATGCTTTATATCATCTTTGTAGTCTTGAATTGCATACATTGTATCGTAGCCTATAGTCCAAAATATTGCTCCAACATACATTAAGAAAATTTCAATAGGTGGATAATTTTTTGTTATGGTTGAGTATCCTATCAGTAGCCCAATATTAAAAGTTATGCCGAGCCATATTTGAGGAAAATAGCTTATACGTTTAGTAAAAGGATAAATCGCAGCCAATGGGATGCTTATTATAGCAATTATAATAGCTTTTAGTGGAAGCATTATTAGTATAACAATTCCTATTAAAGAATTAAAAATTATAAACATAATTCCTTCCATGATGGTAAGTTTTCCAGATGCTAATGGCCTATTTTTTGTACGTGTGACTAATTTATCCAAGTCTCTATCTTGAATATCATTCCAAGCACACCCTGCCGCTCTCATAGAGAAAGAGCCTATAAAAAATACAATAGTATAATAAAATAATATATTTACATCAGGTTTGGCCAAGGCGACTCCCCAAAAGCAAGGATATGCAAGTAATAATGCTCCAGTAGGATTATTCAGTCTTCCTAGATATAAAAATTCTTTTAATTTTTTAAACATTTTATCAATGTTCTTTTTTATTAGAAAAGATTACTATGTTTATTTATATGTAATTAAAAGTTTTATTCTACAATTTTTTCTAATTAGGAACTATTTTGGATTATAAATTTAAAACGAGAATATATTCTGAGTCTTCGTTAACTAAAAATGCCAGTATAAATATAGATGCTAAAATATTGCATAAATTATTAAATGTCTTAAGACTTAAATCTGGAGATTCAGTTAAAGTTTTTAACAATAAAGATGGAGAATGGATAGGAAGATTTATTGTAGGGAAAAATAAGCAAGGTTACATATTATGTGATTCACTTTTTAAACAATCTAAAAAAGAACTTGGACCCTGGTTAATATTTTCTCCTATAAAATCCAAACGAATAGAATGGCTAGTAGAGAAAGCTACTGAGATGGGTGTGCAAAGATTTTTTCCTGCAGTAATGGAAAGAACTATAATAAAAACAATTAATCATAAAAGGTTAATTAGTTATTGCATTTCCGCTTCAGAGCAAAGTGAAAGACTTTCTATTCCTGTTTTGGATCCATTAAGAAGTTTAAAGGAACAAATAAGATTTTCACTTGATAGTAATAAAAAAATATTATTCTGTGATGAGATGTTAAGCTCTTCTGTTATCAGTAATAGCCTAGTTAAAATTGATCCTAAAAATGTTACTATTTTAATCGGTCCGGAAGGAGGTTTGAAAGATGTGGAAAGAAAATATTTGAATGAAATAAAAGGTGCAATAGCATGCAGTTTAGGGCCTAGAGTTTATAGGGCAGAAACTGCTGCTTTAGTAGCGTTAGCAATGGCACAAATTAAATAAGATTTATTTTTTACTAAAGGATTGATTATGAATAACAGCAAGGTGGAACTGATAAGTGATAGAAAAAAATTAATAGAGTGGTTTGAATATGGATGCAAATCTGCTTCTGATTTTAAAATAGGAACTGAACACGAAAAGTTTGTTTATATTGATGAAACTTTATCTCCAGTAGGTTATGAGGGAGAAACTGGGATTAAGAGAATTTTACAAAGTTTAACTCATTTAGGTTGGGAAGAAGTGTATGAAAAAACAAATTTAATTGCTCTTAAAAAAAACAAACAAAGTATTACGCTAGAACCAGGTGGACAACTAGAATTATCCGGAGCTCCTTTGTCTAATATTCATCAAACTTGTGTGGAAGTGAACGATCATCTAGAACAGGTAAAAATTGTAGGCAAGGAATTGGGGGTAAGTTTTTTAGGTTTAGGCGCTCGTATTGATGGTAGTTTATCTCCGGATCTCTGGATGCCAAAATCTCGATATGATATTATGAAAGCATATATGCCATTAGTGGGAAACAAGGGTCTTGAAATGATGGCAGATACATGTACTGTTCAGGTCAATTTAGATTATTCATCTGAAAAAGATATGGTGACAAAATTAAGGGCTGCTTTTACTATACAGCCTATTGTTACCGCTATGTTTGCATGTTCTCCTATAGAAAATATGAATAAATCTGAATATGTTTCCAGAAGAGCAAACATATGGTTAGATGTTGATTCTGATCGTTGTGGTATACCAAATATGATTTTTGATGATGGTTTTGGTTTTGAAATGTGGGTGGATTATGCTTTGCATATTCCTATGTATTTTATTAGGAGAGATAATGAGTACATAAATTGTACAGGAAGTACTTTTGAAAACTTCTTAAATGGAAATGCAGTTAGTTTCAAAGGAAACAAGGCTAGTATACTAGATTGGGAAGATCATCTAAGTACAATATTTACAGAGGTAAGGCTAAAAAGATTTTTGGAAATGAGGGGGGCTGATGCAGGACCTTGGAAAAACTTATGTGCTTTACCTGCTTTATGGGTTGGTTTATTGTATGATCAATCTGCTCTTGGAGAAATAGAAGCATTAGCTTCAGAAATTTCCTTTGAAAAACTTAAAAATATATATAATGAAGTTCCCCATTATGGACTTGATACGAGCATTAATGGTCGAACAGTAGGAGATTATGCAAAAGATGTTCTGTCTATCGCGATGAATGGTCTTAAAAGAAGAGGAATTGTAGATGCTGCAGGTAATGATGAAAGAGGCTATTTAAAAGACTTATATCATGCCATCTATGAAGGAAAGAATCCTTCAAGTAGGATATTAGATATTTATAATGAGGATAAAATTGATTTTAAGAAAAGAATATACGAGGAGTTTTCATACTAATTTTGTGTTTTTGTCCCTCCTACAGTTAGTCCATTAATTTTTAATGTAGGTTGGCCTACACCTACGGGTACTCCTTGACCATTTTTTCCACATGTTCCTATTCCAGGATCTAGTTGCATATCATTTCCTATCATTGAAACTTTTTTTAAAACTTCGAATCCAGAACCAATCAGTGTTGCTCCTTTTATAGGAGAAGTAACTTTTCCACTCTCAATGTTGTACGCTTCACTTGCCGAAAATACGAATTTTCCATTTGTAATATCTACCTGGCCTCCTGCAAAAGATTTAGCGTATACACCTTTTTTCACACTTTTTAAAATTTCTTCAGGATCATCTTGCCCAGCAACCATAATAGTGTTTCTCATTCTTGGCATAGGTTGGTGTGCAAATGACTGCCTTCTTCCATTCCCAGTAGACTTACTTTTCATAAGCCTGCCATTTAGACGATCTTGCATATAGCCAACAAGAATTCCATTTTCAATTAGGCTTGTTTTTTCTGTTGGCGTTCCTTCATCATCAATACTAAGTGAACCTCTTTTGTAGTCTATAGTTCCATCGTCAATAACATTGACGCCCTCAGAAGCCACTTTTTTTCCTAGTAGATTAGAAAAAACACTAGTTTTTTTTCTGTTAAAGTCTCCTTCTAAGCCATGTCCTATGGCTTCATGTAAAAGAATACCAGGCCAACCTGGTCCTAAAACTACTATCATTTCACCAGCTGGAGCTGCTTCAGCATTAATCATAATTTTTGCTTGACGGTAGGCCTCATCAACGTGCTTTTTCCAATTCTCTTCATTTGTTAAAAGACTAATTGCGTGTCGTCCGCCTGAACCATAAGATCCAGTTTCCATCCTATTTTTTTCTTTTATAGCAATATTTACGTTGAGTCGAACTAGTGGTCTAATATCATCAAACATTCTTCCATCGGCTCTTATTATTCTGACTCCTTGCCACGAGCTTATTAGAGATGCACTTACTTGTTCTACTTTACTACTCAAACTTCTTGCATAATCATCAATTTTTTTGAGGATTTGAATTTTTTCTGAAAAAGGCAACTCTAATATGGGGTTTTCTTCATTATAGTATTTTTTATTTGTGTTATTGGGAGATAAGTCAATGTTTGTATTAGAGTTTAATCTAGCTGATTTTATGGTATTTGTGGCTCTGGATAAACTTGATTTAGAAATTTCTGAAGAATGGGCATAACCTACTACATCTTCGGAAACTGATCTTAGCCCAAAACCTATACTATTAGCTGAATTTGCTAACTTCAATTTTCCATCATCAAAAGTTAAATTCTCGCTTTTATTGATTTCCATAAAAAGCTCGCCATCATCAGATCTATGTAGCGCATCTTCAACCAATTTAGTGGAGAAAGCTCTATCAATATCATTTTTTTCAAATAAAACTTTATCTAAAATGTTATGATGCAATATTCGTCTCCATGATAAACTTACGCATTAATGGAATCTCTTAATTTTATCTTTTCCAACCATTTATTTAAATAGACATGATTTTCATCAGGCATAATTTTTATCCAAGAGGCAAAATCAATTGCTATATAAGCGCTAATATCAGCTATTGAAAAATTATTACTTCCTACATATTTGCTTTTTGATAAGTGTAAGTCTATACGTTTGAAAAAATGGTTTAAAAGAATTTCTCCTCTTTCGACTAACTCTGGAATTTGTTTTATTTTGTTTGGACCAGCAATAGCTCTATCTTTAAAACCTTCTAATTTATTTCTAAAAGATTCTCCAGCTGGAAATATTCCGTTAAATTCTACTAACCTTTGCCACATTTCAATTTGAGCTTTTTCAAGAGGGTTGCTCCCCATCATAGCAGGTTCAGGATATTCTTCCTCAAAATACCTGCAAATGGCAATGCTTTCTGTAAGTCCTTCATCTTCTTTTATTTGAAGAAAAGGAACAGTCCCTGATGGGTTGATTTTTAAAAAGTCATCTTGAATATTTTCTTGTTTCATTAAATCAACATTTTTAATTTCTATATTTATTTTTTTTTCTGCTAAAAATATCCTAACTCTTCTAGCATTTGGAGCTCTTTTATAATCGTATAATATCATTTTATTTCTCATAATAGTTTAAAAAATTTTTTATTTCTTCACACATAATTTTATTTTCTTCCTCTAAACCCACAGTTATTCTTAAATATTCTGGAAGTTTATACTCTTTAATACTTCTCACTAGGATTCCTTTTTTTTCTAAAAACTGATAACATAAATTTGCTTGTAATTCATTGTTAAATTTAACAAGAACAAAATTTGCAACACCATCAACTGTATCCAGGCCTATTTCTTGAAGTTTTTTCTCTATCCATGGTTTCCATATATCATTATGCTTTTTTGCGTTTTTGATAAAGTCATTATCCTTTAGTGCTTCTATAGCAGCTGTTTGAGCAATAGAATTAGTGTTGAAAGGAAGTCTAATTCTATTCATATACTCTATAATATCACGTGACGCATACATCCAGCCTATCCTAAGTGCTGCGAGACCATAAATTTTAGAGAAAGTACGCGTGCAAACTATATTATCATATTTATTAACTAAATTTATTCCGTCAGAATAATCAGATTTTTCCACATATTCGGCATATGCAGAATCAATTACTAGAATAGTTTCTTCGGGAAGACCACGTCTTAAAGCCACTAATTCTTCAATAGATAAGTAGGTACCAGTAGGATTATTGGGGTTAGCAATGTAACATAGTTTTGTATTATTAGTGCTTAATTTAATAATAGATTCTACATCTGATCGAAGATTTTTTTCAGGAGCCGTAACAGGGTTTGCACCAGCAGCTTTCACAGCAATAGGATAAACTAAAAAACCGTGTTGACTATATATTACTTCGTCTCCAGGACCTGAAAAACAATGTGCAAGTAAAGATAAAATTTCATCTGAACCATTGCCACAAATAATTCTATCTTTACCTAAACTATGTTTTTTTGCTAACGCTTCGCGTAAATTGTTTGCGCTTCCATCAGGGTATCTGTAAGGATTTATTGTGGAATTTTTCAATACATTTAAAACTTTATCTGATGTTCCCAGTGGGGTTTCATTGGATGAAAGTTTAATGATCCTTTTTGTAGAACCAGAATCTGATTTGCCTGGAACGTAAGGGGAGATGTCAAGCACACTGCTTTTAGGTTTAATAATAATTTAATCTCCAGTTTTGTTTTTATCAATATCCACAATATCATGGATCATTTTTAAAAGATCATCATAATTTTTATTTAGCTTGGAAAATAGACCAGTGATGACATGAGGAACAGAACTCATAAGCTCCTTAATTTGTTTACTATGATCTGAAGTTTTCTCTGTATATAAAATTATCGGCATTGATGTTGTTTTTGTTTTTTTAATTAGTTTATCAATTGGAGAAGCTTTATCAGCATACAGTAGA
The DNA here is from genome assembly GCA_964576635.1 of uncultured Rhodospirillaceae bacterium. Lineage (GTDB taxonomy): Bacteria > Pseudomonadota > Alphaproteobacteria > TMED109 > TMED109. The sequence continues at coordinate 9,352 of CAZNVN010000030.1, read as the reverse complement.
ATATAATCATAATGCTCTTTTATAGCTTTATCTATCTCTTCTATAATTTTTTCCTGATCATATAAATTTTTTTCTTCCATCGTGTATATTTTTTTGCCACTCATTTTTTTACCTCTCCAACATAGAGTTTGCTTCACCCAATACTGGGGCGCCATCAATTAATTTTTTTGGTCTCCAAATGGGAGCTAGTGGAGTAGGCATTACTGTAATATTTTTTCCAGAAAGATTAACAGATGCGGCCACCAATTGTCTTTCTATTACTTGGGAGTCTTTTAAGGCATCTTCCACTGAATTTACTATAGAGCAACAAATATTAATTTCGTTTTTTAACAAATTTTTCCAGTATTCTGTGTTTTTAGCTTTAACTATTTTTGTAACTTCTTTTTTTGTTTTCTCTGGATCTTTTCTATCATCAATAAAGCTAGTATTAAGTTCTACTAATTCGCAAAAACGAAGCCAAAATTTTTCTTCTAAAGCTCCTAGCGCTAAAAATCCAAAATCAGCAGTTTGATAAATTCCATATCTTGGACTAGCACCTGTGAGATGCAAGTCTCCACCTTTAGGAAAGTTTTTCTTATCATGTGCTACTCCAAGTGCCATCCACATAAAAGGGAAAAGATTGTCAGTCATAGCAATATCTAAATAGTTTCCAATTCCGGTTTTTTCTGCATGCCTTAAAGCTAGTAAAATATTGATGACAGCAGGGTAACTACCGCCTGCTATATCTGCTATTTGTGCTGCAGGCATTGCTGGTGCACCATTTGAATCTTTAGCTAGAGAAAGCAATCCAGAATCAGCCATATAATTAATATCGTGTGCAGCTATATATTTTTTAGGTCCCGTTTGTCCATAACCTGAGATAGAACAATGAATAATAGACTTTTTCAGACTTTTTAATTTTTCATAACCCAAACCTATTCTTTCCATAACTCCTGGTCTAAATTGGTCTATCACAATATCTGATGATTTAATCAACCTAATTATTTTTTCAAGACCTGATTTGTTCTTAATATCAATTTCTATTGATCTTTTTCCACGATTAAGCATTGCAAACATAACACTTTCATTATTTACAAAGGGAGGAGATCTTCTAATATCCTCGCCTCCAGGACGTTCTATTTTTATTACTTCGGCTCCTGCTTCAGAAAGAATTAAAGTGGCTAAAGGACCAGGTAATAATGTTGTAAAGTCTACTACTCTTATTCCACTAAGGGGTTTCAATGAAATTCTCCAATTTATTTAGTACTTAATTATTAACATTTATTGGATAATTTAAAAAGTGCATTATATTAGTTTAATGAATAGAATGATATTTTCTATTATATTATACGCCACCCCTTCTCTTGCTATGCTTGAATTTGAAGGGAAAGTGAGAGAATTGTTAATGGCAGAAGGTTGTGAAGACTCTGAAATATCTAGGGTTGGATAGGAAAATACAAAAGTTCTCTATAAATTTACCTGTATTGATGATAAAAATGTTTTCGAAGGTCTTGTAGAATGTGATTCTTTGGGATGTTTATTTATTAAAAGGTAGTAATAGCATGTATACTAAATATATCATCTTGTTTATAATTACTGCCTTTATTTTTAGTATCTATTTTAATCGGTTGAGCGCTGAACAGGATAATAAATATTATAAGATTGAAAATAATAAGATTATTAAACCACTTATTGACGGTGTTCCTGATCCTCTCAAAGGAAGGGAGATTGTAATATCTAGAGTAGGTAATTGTTTAGCATGTCATAATATTAGTACTCTAAAAGAGCCATTTCAAGGGAATATAGGACCAAGCCTAGATGGAGTAGGAAATAAATATAGTGAAGGAGAACTCAGATTAAGATTAGTTGATCCTTATTATTTAAATCCAAATAGTTTGATGCCATCTTTTTTTAGAAAGGATGGGCTTATGCGTATTGCAAGACAGTATTCAGGAAAAACAATTTTGACAGCTGAGCAAATTGAGGATGTAATAAGTTGGTTATTGACTTTAAAGTAATGTTTGCAGGGTTAAAAGATCATTTAAAATGAAAAAATCTAATTACTTTGGAAAACTAAAAAACATAAATATATCTTTAACCAGGAGAGGATTATTAGTGGGCACCCTATTCTATTCTTTACTTGGAATAACTAGTAAATTGTATTCGAAAGAAGATGTTGGTGGCCCATTTAGAGATCGTTTTCAAAGTTTCAGACAAACTTTTAGGGTTGAGCCAAATCCCGAAGAAGCAAGAAGAATAATTAATAATATTTTTAAAGGTAGAAAAAGAAGAGATAACTTAATTACATTGATAGCGCCAGATATTGCTGAAAATGGTAATGTGGTTCCTATAAATTTTTCTGTAAATTGTTCTATGAACGGTGAAGATTATCCTGAAGTAGTTCATATTTTAGTTTTAGACAACCCTTTTCCTGAAATAGCAAAGTTTTTTTTCAGTAATGAATCTGGTAGTGCAGATTTGGCAATAAGAATAAGAATGCGTCAAAGCTCAGAAGTGATTGCTATCGCAGAAATGGCAGATGGAACTGTTGGAGAAGATAGATTTTTTGTAGATGTTACCATAGGGGCATGTAGTTAATGGAGTAAGTTATGGCAAGAAAAAATTATAGAAGAAGATTAAAAGCCCCGATTACTGCTAAAAAGGGAGAGATCATTACGATTAAAACAATGGCAGAACATACTATGGAACCAGGTGTAAGGAGAGATCCTGAAACGGGTTTGGTATACCCTAGGTTTATAATAGATAGTGTTATAGTGAGATACAATGGTAAGCAGATATTTAGAAGTAGGTGGTATTCAGGAGTGTCTGAAAACCCTTTTATGTCTTTTAAGATAAAAGTTGAAGAATCCGGGCTATTAGAAGTTGAGTGGATTGATGACTATAAGCAATCTACGTTTAAAAGATCTGTGGTTAACGTATATGATGATGAAGGCAATGAAATTATTCCATTAAGATTTAATAAAGCAAGCCAATTAGAAGATTGAACTGATATGAAGTTTCTTATTTTTTTATTTTTAGTTATATTGGGGTTCTCATTTTCTTTAAGTTCGGAAGAAATGTTAAATAATGACGATAATTTATATGATAGGGCTTACTCTTCAGATGAACTTAAATCTGGCCGTAGTTTTCTTAAAAAAGAAACTATGAAAATGGAAATAGATGATTTTGATAATCCCGGAATGATATGGGTTGAAAGAGGAAAAGAACTATTCAGTTCTGTATTAGGCAAAAACAAATACTCATGTCTCAACTGTCATAACAAAAATGAAAATTCTTTAATTGGAGTAGTCTCTAATTTTCCTAAATTATCAGAGGATAATATGTCCCTAGTTAATTTGGAACAACAGATCAATATTTGTTTAAAAAATAATATGAAAGCAAAGCCTCTTGTATTGGAAAGTAAGGCTTTGTTATCTTTATCTTCCTATATTACATTTCTATCTAAAGGGATGCCTGTAAACGTTAAAATTGATCATAATAAGGAAAAATTTTTTAAAAAAGGTAAAGAACTTTATTTTAAAAGAATAGGACAAATGAATCTAGCATGCAATCAATGTCATGATCATTTGGCTGGGAAAAGTTTGAGAGCCGAAACAATAAGTCAAGGGCACTTAAATGGATTCCCATCATATTTATTACGGTGGGGTGTTGTTGCTTCAGCACATAAAAGATTTCAATTTTGCAATGATCAAGCTAGGGCAGAGCCACTGGAAATTGGGCATTCTGACTATAATGCTTTACAACTTTATATAACTTGGAGAGGAAATGGTTTGTTATTTGAAAGTCCATCAGTAAGACGTTAGTTTATTTTAATTAAAAGAAATGAAAAGATAAATTTAGATGAATAAAAATGTAAAAACAGTAATAGATTTAATAGGTAATACACCTATTATTGAGGTAACGAATATGGAAACGGGACCTTGCCGTTTATTTTTAAAACTAGAATCTCTAAATCCAGGTGGATCAATTAAAGACCGACCCGCAAAATATATGATCGATGAAGCAGAAAGATTGGAAAAAATTTCACAGGGAAGTTTAATTGTAGAAGCTACAGCAGGAAATACAGGAATAGGTTTGGCTTTAATTTCACTTATTCGCGGATATAAATGTCTTATAGTTGTTCCAGATAAAATGGCAGAAGAAAAAATCATACACCTAAAAGCCTTAGGAGCAGAAGTAGTCATAACTCGTTCTGATGTGGAAAAAGGTCATCCCGAATACTATGCTGATTTAGCAGAAAAAATTACAAAAGAAAGAGGTGCTTTCTATATTAATCAATTTTCTAATGAGGCAAATGTGAATGCTCATTTTGAATGGACTGGACCAGAAATTATTAACCAGTTGGGAGGAAAAATAGATGCCTTTTGTGCTGGTGTAGGCACAGGGGGAACTTTAACAGGAGTAGGTAAAGCCTTAAAAAAAATTAATAATAATTGTGATTTAATATTAGCAGATCCAACGGGGTCAATTTTGGAACCTTTATTTAGAACAGGAAAAAAACCGAAAACTGTAGGAAGTTGGATAGTAGAAGGAATAGGAGAAGACTATGTTCCTCCATTATTAGAATTTAATTTAATTTCTCATGCATATTCAATTCCTGACAAAGAAGCGATTAGTACTTGTAATGAACTTTTAAAAAAAGAAGGCATACTTGCAGGTAGTTCTAGTGGAACTCTAATAGCTGCTGCTATTCGTTATTGTAAGGAACAACAATCAACAAAGAATGTTGTGACATTAGTTTGTGATACTGGTAATAAGTATTTAAAAATCTTTGATAATAATTGGTTGCTCTCTAAAGGATTTGTGAGTTAGTAAAAAGTTGGATAGGGTAAAATGAAAAAAAAATCTAATTTGCCAAAAACAAGTTTTGCGACCCGTGCTATCCATGCAGGGCAATCACCTGATCCTACTACAGGGGCAATAATGACGCCTATATATGCATCTTCAACATATGTTCAAGATAGTCCAGGCGTGCATAAAGGATATGAGTATTCTCGTACAGCTAATCCTACACGTAGTGCATATGAGCAATGTATAGCAAACTTAGAAGGAGGATCTAGTGCTTTTGCCTTTGCATCTGGAATGGCAGCAGCTGATGCTGTTCTTTCTTTGTTGGAGCCTGGTGATGAAATATTAGCTATAGATGACCTTTATGGAGGTACTAGAAGATTATTTGAGAATATAAGGAAATCTACTTCGGGCTTAAACTTTGTGTATGGAGATCTCTCGAAAAATCAAGTTATTAATAATTTAGTTTCTGAAAAAACTAAGATGATATGGATAGAAACACCAACTAATCCAATGCTTAAATTAGTTGATTTATCATTTATCTCTAAGATAGCGAAAGAAAAAAATGTTGTTACTGTAGTGGATAATACTTTTTGTAGTCCTTATATTCAAAGACCAATTGAATTTGGAGTAGATATTGTTATTCATTCTGCTACTAAGTTTCTTAATGGACATTCTGATATGGTCGGAGGAGTAGTGATATGCAAGGACGAGCACAATAGTGAACGTATTGCATATATACAAAATGCGGTTGGAGCAATACAGGGACCATTTGATGCTTATTTGGCATTGAGAGGATTAAAAACGCTTTCAATAAGAATGGAAAGGCACTGTTACAATGCTTTAAAAATAGCTCAATTTTTAGATGAAAATCACTTGGTAAATAAAGTATATTATCCAGGTTTAAAAAATCATCCAAATCATGACCTAGCAAAAAAACAGATGAATGGGTTTGGAGGTATTGTTTCTTGTGTCGTCAAAGGTGGAATTTCCTCAGCTAAAACCATTCTAGAGACTTGTCAAATTTTTCAATTGGCAGAATCTTTGGGAGGAGTTGAAAGTCTTATAGAACATCCTGGAATTATGACTCACGCTTCTGTGCCTAAAGAAATAAGGGAAAGTTTAGGTATAGAGGAAGGTTTAATAAGATTGTCAGTAGGAATAGAAGATATAGACGATTTAATATATGATTTAGATAGGGGGTTTCAGGGCATTGAAAGGTTATAAACTACCTAAATGAAAAACTTATATATAATTAGACATGCAAAAGCTAAATTATTTAGAGAAGGTCAAGAAGATCACGATAGAGAGTTAAACAAGACAGGCAAAATAGAGGCATCCATTTGTGGAAAATGGATTAACAATTTTGATAAAAAAATAGATATAATTCACTCTTCTTCTTCTCTAAGAACTCATCAGACTACTAAAATTATTATTAAAGAAATAGAGTATAAACCACAAATAATTATAGAGCCAAAATTATATTTGTCTGGGGAACACAACTTATTAAACTATATAAAATCTTTAGACGATAATATGAATAATGTTGCAATAATAGGGCATGAACCAGGATTAAAGAGATTAGCATTATTGTTGACGGGAAGCTATACACAGGGATTAGAAAGTGTATTGGACAGAAAATTTTCTACTTCAACGGTTGCTATTATTACCTTTAATGTCTCCTTATGGTCTGCATTAAGTGAGAGGGAAGGTTACTTGTTTGATTATTTTAATCCAAAAGATAAAAATTAATTTATTGTGACCAATTAAAATGGCCTGCAGCCACAAACAAGAACTATCAATAATATCGTTCTATCCTTACTTCACTGTAGCAGATTGTATTTTTTTATTATTAAGAAGATAGACAGCAATTGCTTCAAGGTCATTTTTGCTGAGATGAGAAGTTCCTTTATCAATAATAGATTGCATATTCTCATTAGCAAAATCGCCGTCTGGTTTTATTCCTGTTTGAAGATAAAATATGATATCTGATTTAGACCATAATCCTATTCCTGTTTTTTTCATCGAAGTTATATTTGAGGCTCCGTCCTTAGCGTTTTTAAAACTTTCTTTTCTTCCACTTAAATCACTTTTATTTTGTACTATAGAAAACCAGGTTCTAGGAGAATGACAGGTTCCACAATGTCCTACTACCTCAACTAAATATTTTCCTCTAGAAAGTAAATTTTTATTATTATTCATATTTTTAAGTTCTAATGAGTATGAAATTCTTTCATTTAATATTCTCCATATCCAATTAAGACTCCTTAATTTATATGGAAATTTAAGTTTATGATCTTCATGTTCTATGTTTATGGGAGGTTTAGATTTTATATATTTAAATATTTTTATAATATCTTCTTCCTCCATGTTTTTATACCAAGCATAAGGAAAGGAGGGGTAATAAGGTTTATTATCCGGACTAATTCCAGTTTTAATAGCTTTAATAAAATCTGTTTTATCCCATTTCCCAATTCCATAATTAGTATCTTTTGTGATATTGGGGGTTATGAAAATACCATACTTAGTTTTTATTTCATAACCGCCCGAAAATTCAGTATTATTCTTCGATGTATGGCATCCATAACAACCCGCAATATGAGATAAAATTTTTCCTTCTTGTAAGAGGTCATTATTAGAAAATGAGAATTTTTCAAATCCTATTACTGCTATAATTAAAATAAAAATAAAATAAATATTATTTTTCTTTTCTGAATTTTTTATGGCACGCACCACAACTTTTTCCTAGGCCACCAAGAGCCTTGGCAATTAATTTTATATCTGTTGTTTTGGCTGCAGACAAAAGTTCATCTGCTTTTTTTACAGAATGATTCATTGCCAAAGTAAACTCATTTGGTTTTTCCCATATCTCTGGTAAGGCTCTGGTTTTTAAATTGTCATTAGTGCTAGTATTAGAAAGAAAAGTTTTTTCAATATTTATAGTAGAAATTGATAGGTATAGTGCCTTTGCATGAGGAATGATATCACTCTCAATAACTACCTTTCCTTTAACGTTTGATGCAATAACAGATATATGACTGCCTATTGCTTTCATAATATTTATTCTATATTTAACTATTTCCTCAGCATTTTGGGCAAATGCATAGGAATTGATTAATATAAAAAACATAAACACATACAAAACTATCTGTTTAACTTTTATCATAGTAAACTCCAAAAATATTATTCATATGTTATATAATTTGTTATTATCATATTATTATTCTAAACACAAAGTATTGAATTTTTAAAAGACACTTAGAAACAGGCTAGATTTAATGAAAAAAATTGTGTTAGCACAACCAAGAGGATTCTGTGCAGGTGTTAAAAGGGCTATAGATATAGTAGAGAAGGCGATTGAAAAATTTGGTTCTCCTGTATATGTAAGACATGAGATAGTGCATAATAAGCATGTTGTGGATAGACTAAGTAAAATGGGAGCAATTTTTGTAGACGAAGTCTCTCAAATTCCCAAGAACGCCCATGTCATTTTTAGTGCTCATGGTGTGTCTAGTAAAGTAGAAGTAGATGCTAAAAACAGGTCATTGTCTGTAGTAGATGCTACTTGTCCGTTAGTTAAAAAGGTTCATTTAGAAGCGATAAAGTATGCAGATGATGGTTACAAGGTGATATTAGTTGGTCATAAGGGGCATCCTGAAGTTGAAGGTACTTCAGGAAGAGTATCACAGGGGTTAGTAGTAGTAGAAACTGAAAAACAAGCAAAAAATTTGAGTCTACAATATGCTTCGGTAAAGCTAGCATATGTTACACAAACTACACTTTCTGTAGATGATACCAAAGAAATTATTAAAGTTCTGAAAAGTCGTTTTCCCAATATAAAAGGTCCCGATACAAAGGATATATGCTACGCAACTCAAAATAGACAAAAAGCTGTAAGAAAACTCGCTGAGTTGTCAGATGTTGTTCTAGTATTAGGAAATGAAAATAGTTCTAATAGTATAAGATTATCTGAAATTTCTAGCCTTATGGGAGTGCCTTCATATCGAATATCAAATGTAAGTGAGGTTGACTATGATTGGCTAAAAGATTGCAACATCATTGGCATAACTGCAGGGGCTTCTACTCCTGAAGTTTTAGTAGATGAATTAATACGCGATCTCAAAAATAAGTGTGGAGAAACTGATATAGAGATTATGGAAGGAGATGAAGAAAAAGTTGAATTTAAATTACCTGAAAAGGTGAAGATATAATTAAGCTTTTAAATTTTTGTTGTTTTGATATTTTACATTAAAGATTCTTTGCACACGATCAGCAATAGATTCTGCATCTAATCCTGCGTTTTTATACATTTTATCCGGACTCCCTTGTTCAATAAATCTATCGTGAAGAATGATTGATAAGAATCTTGATAAGTCCCCTAATTCTTGATTGTCAGAAATATATTTTGAAACATGAGAACCAAAGCCTCCTATGACGCCTTCCTCTACACTTACTAGTAAGGAATGTTTTGTATATAAGTTTTCTACGAGAAACTTATCAAGGGGTTTGCAAAATCTTGCATCAGCTACGGTAGTACTCAGTCCTCTTTTTTCAAGTAATTCTG
>CAZNVN010000029.1:6299-20002 GCA_964576635.1 uncultured Rhodospirillaceae bacterium | reverse complement strand
AAGAAAATATCTAGCACCAGGTCTTTTTGGTCCATGTGGATATGGTTTTCCTTCAATACTAGGTGCAAAAATAGGATGTCCTGAGGTACCAGTAGTTGGTTTCGCAGGTGATGGAGCTTTTGGAATAAGTATGAGTGAAATGAGCTCATGTAATAGAAAAGAATGGCCATCAATTACAATGGTAATTTTTAGAAATTATCAATGGGGTGCTGAAAAAAGAAATTCTATTCTTTGGTTTGATGATAATTTTGTAGGCACCGAACTTGATCCTGAATTAAGTTATGCAAAAGTTGCTACAGCTTGTGGTCTAAAAGGTATAATGGCCAGAACAATGGAAGAAACAACTTCAGACATTAATATGATTTATAAGTAAAAATAATAAAAACAGACAAAATTTTTTCATATTAAATTAAAATCTTTTATATAGAGTTGTTAGTAAAGCTTATACTTAGTATAAATTTTTATACATAATTTTGAACAAAAGTATATATTTAACATTATTATCTAAAATAGATTGGAAACACTTTGATTAATTACGAAGCTGATATTGAATCTAGAACAGATCATTACTTTAAATTGACAAAGGAAATAGTTTCAAAAAATGGTGATATAGAAGTAACCTACGCGATATTTATGAGAAGACCAGTTATATATTGTCCTAGGATTGCAATAGATTGGCTAAGAAAGGTAATTAAATCAAGAAAAGGATCTGTAGAAATAAAGGAGTGCTTTAAAGAAGGTGCAAGGGTAGGAGCTGGTGAAGCCCTGATGTATATAACAGCAAAACTAGGTATACTTGTTGATTTTGAAACAATTTTTTTACAAAAAATAGGAGCTCCTTGTGTTGCTGCATATAACACTTTTGGAATGACTAGCGATCTTCCTCAGGTAGAATTTATTGCTATGGATTCTAGACACTGTGCTGGATCTGAAATGCAGAATCTAATGGCTTATGGAGCGTCAGTGGGATCAAAAAAAGCTCAAATAGAACTTAATGCCCTTGGCTTTATAGGTAGTGCTAACGATTCTACCGCTCACTTTTTTGGGAGAAAAAAGGGCATAGGTACTATGCCTCACGCTCTCGTAGGTTATGCAGGATCAACTCTTGAAGCTGCCAAATTATTTAGCAATACTTTTCCTGATGATCCTTTAACCGTTTTAATTGATTATTTTGGTAAAGAAATATCAGATTCGATAGAAGTTTGTGAAACTTTGTCTTCTATTGCTAGAGTAGGTAAACTTTCTTTGAGGATGGATACTCATGGTGGAAGATTTGTTGAAGGATTAGACACCGCAAAGTCCTATGAAGTGTTAGATAAAAATGTGCCAGAAGCTATAAAAAAATTTAGGACTGAGGAAGAACTGAAATGGTTAGTTGGAACAGGTGTTAGTGCTGCAGCCATATGGCATCTACGTTTAGTTTTAAATAAACATGGTTGGAATAAAGTCAAAATAGTGGCTTCTAGTGGCTTTGGACCTCAAAAATGCAAATTAATGTCGAGTATTAATGCTCCTATTGATATCGTTGGAACAGGTTCCTTTCTGCCAGAGAAATGGTCAGAGACATATGCAACTGCTGACATAATATCATATGGTAATGTAAATAGAGTTAAAGTAGGTCGTGAATTTTTACTTCCTGTAAATAATAAATAAATTAATATTAATAAGTATAGAGATTTTGTTAATGAAAGAGATTAAAATAGCCCTATGTCAGCAGCGCTTTTCTGTTGGTAATTTAGAAAAAAACTATAATAAAATTCTTAAAATAAGAAAATATTGTAGTGATCAGGGGGTAGATATTTGTATCTTTTCTGAACTTTGTATCAGTGGCTATCCGCCTGAGGATCTTATATTGAAACCAGCATTTATAAGGGCAAATCAGGAAATTGTAGATAAATTAGTAAAGAATAGTAGCACTGATGATCCAGCTATAATAGTTGGATACCCAAGAGAAGGAGATAAAAAGAAAATTTATAATTCGGGGGCTATTATAAATGATGGAAAATGTTTTATAGTAGATAAATTTCATTTGCCCAATTACGGAGTTTTTGATGAAGAAAGAGTATTTTCTTTTGAAAATATGTCAGGACCTATATCAGTTAAGGGTCTAAAAATAGGACTTATGATCTGTGAAGATATGTGGTTTTCAGATGTTTCAGAAAGTTTATTAGAATCTGGTGCTGACATATTAATCACCATAAATGGCTCTCCTTATGATCAAAGTAAAGAAGATGAAAGGTTATCTGAAGCTGTATCTCGGGTTACCGAAACTTCATTACCTTTAATATATGTTAACCAAGTTGGAGGACAGGATGAATTGGTTTTTGATGGTGCCTCTTTTATATTGGACGCAAGTTCAAATTTGTGTGGACAAAGTCCTTCTTGGGAGGATGACATATCTATAAACAAAATAAAGTTTGATGAGGATGGAATTAATAAAATAAGTAAAAGTACATTGCGTACTGTTTCTTCTGGGATGGAAGCTAAATATCAAGCCATGATTATGGGCTTATCAGAATATGTAAAAAATAATAACTTTAATGGAGTAGTATTAGGTTTATCAGGTGGAATTGATTCGGCCTTAAGTGCTGCCATTGCGGTAGATGCACTGGGTAAAAAAAATGTCAGAGGATTAAGGATGCCGTCTAGTATCTCTTCTAAAGGTTCGTTAAGGGAAGCTGAAGAATCAGCAAGATTATTGAATATAAAATTAGAGACAATAGATATTAGAGGTCTTGTAGAATCTTATGAGAAGCATTTAGAAAATATATTTTCAAATACGAAGAAAGATACTACTGAAGAAAATATTCAGTCAAGAATTAGAGGTGTACTGTTAATGGCTGTTTCTAACAAATTTGGAGAAATGCTTTTGTCTACTGGTAATAAAAGTGAGATTAGTGTGGGTTATACAACTATTTATGGAGATATGAATGGAGGTTTTAATGTTCTTAAAGATGCCTACAAGACGGACGTGTATGCTATAGCTAAATGGAGGAATGAAAATTTTTCCAAAAATTTTATGGGACCTAATGGAATTGTGGTGCCTATAAAAAGTTTGACTAAGCCACCGTCTGCAGAACTTTCTCTTAACCAAAAAGATCAAGATAATTTACCTCCATATGGGCTTTTGGATGAAATCCTTAAAATGCTTATAGAAGAAGAAAAATCTTTAGATGATGTAGTTAAATCCGGATACGATCACGAATTAGTCAAAAAAATTTATAAACTCATTTTGTTTTCCGAGTACAAGAGACGTCAATCTCCGCCCGGCGTGAAATTAACAGGTCGTTCATTTGGTAAAGAAAGACGATATCCAATAACTAATGCATTCTTTGAAAAATAATTTAACAATATAATTATGAAAAATGTACATCTACAGGAAAAATTAATTGAATAAGATAAATATAAATTCTCCTGCGATTATATTAGTTGAACCCCAATTAGGTGAGAATATTGGTTTTTCTGCAAGAGCTATGCTTAATTTTGATATTAATAATTTAAGGATAGTTAATCCGAGAGAAGGTTGGCCAAATAAAAAGGCTATATCAACATCTGCTGGAGCAATAGATTCTAAAAAATCAGAGATAAATATTTATAATACCTTAGAAGATGCAACAGAAGATATATCTTATTTACTTGCAACTACTGCTCGTAAAAGGGATTTAAATAAACCAGTAATATCTCCTGAGGAAGCATCTGAGAATTTACTACATGCACAGATGAAAGGTGCAAGTACAGGTATTATGTTTGGGGGAGAAAAATCAGGGTTAAAAAATAGTGATTTAGTAAAAGCGGATGAGATAATTAATATTAAATCAGATTCTGAATTTAGTTCTATTAACTTGGCTATGTCAGTTATGATTATCTCTTATCAATGGTATGTAAAAAAAATGAATTTAATAAATAAAAATAAGTTAATTAAAACGACCATAAAGCAAGATAATTATGCTAGTAAAAAAGAATTGAATTTTTTTGTTTCTAGGTTAATTTCCTTACTTTCATGCGGGGATTTTTTTACTCCTGTAGAAAAAAAAGAATCTATGATAAATAATATTGAAGCCATATTTACTAGAAGTAATTTAACTTCACAAGAATTAAGAACCTTACATGGAATCATTTCCAGTTTAATCAAAAATTAATTTATAATTATCATAAGGTTGACAGGAATAAATTCGGATGTATAGTTTCGCAGTGCATTAAAGATTGTATAATTAAACATATAGGAACACAGAATAGTAAATGAGTAAAAGAAGTGAACCACATTATAAAATAGACAGAAGATTAGGGTGTAATCTTTGGGGTAGACCAAAAAGTCCTTTTAATAAAAGGGAATATGCACCAGGACAGCATGGGCAAAGAAGAGGAAAATTATCTGACTTTGGAATTCAGTTACATGCAAAACAAAAATTAAAGGGCTATTATGGAAATATGTCTGAAAGGCAATTTAGAAGTTATTACGAAAGTGCAGTTAGACTAAGGGGAGATACTGGAGAGAAATTAGTTGGACTTTTAGAAAAAAGGCTTGACGCTATAGTTTATAGACTAAATTTTGCACCTACAATATTTTCAGCTAGACAGTTAATAAATCATGGACACATCACCGTAAATGATAAGAGAGTTAATATTAGGTCGTATTTATGTTCTGTAGGTGATAAGATTGCTATAAAACAATCTTCACAATCCCATCCTTTGGTCATGGAATCAATACAAGGTCAGTACAGAGATATACCAGAATATATTCAAGCAGATATAAAAAAGATGGAAGGCAGTCTGGTTCGCATTCCTATCTTAGAGGATATCCCATACCCTACTGAGATGGAACCTAACTTAGTAGTTGAATATTACTCAAGATAATATAAATAAACTAATTTAAGAATTACTTATACTTTTTTCATCAAATAGTTGCTTTAATTCACCACTTTCATACATTTCACGAATAATGTCACATCCTCCGACGAATTCACCTTTTACATACAATTGCGGAATTGTTGGCCAGTCACTAAAAGTTTTAATTCCATCCCTTATAGAAGTTTCTGTCAAAACATCTATTCCTTTAAATTCCACACTCATGTGGTTAAGAACCTGTGAAACCATTGAAGAGAAACCACATTGAGGAAAAACGGGAGTACCTTTCATAAAAAGCACAACTTCGTTTGAATCAATTTCTGCTTGTATTCTCTGTTTAACATTCTCATCTAAGTTAGACATTTACATCTCCTTTTTAAAGTGTTTTATAAGGTTGAAGTTTTGATTGCTAATGCGTGTAATTGTTCACCCATTTTTCCTTTTAGAGCACTATATACCATCTGATGTTGTTGTATCTTAGTTTTACCAGAAAAACGTTTAGATTTAATATGAGCAGAATAATGATCACCATCTCCTCTTAAGTCTTGAATGGTTATTTCTGAATCTGGTAGGTGCTCTTTAATTAACAATTCGATCTCTGTTGCAGACATTGCCATTATACGCATTCCTAAATTAATTAATTGTAGAAATATAATCTTTGAACCAATTATTTCTTATATTTTCAAGTTTATCAATTGATATTTTATCTGTTTTTTTAGACTGTTCAGTTACTTCAAAGTTTTTACCTACTAGTCTACCGATTACTTCTGCAGATATATTTTTATTTCTAGCCTTTTTCATAATGTTATTTAATTTAATATCAGTACAAGTAATTATGTATCTTGACTGATCTTCTCCAAACAACCAGGCTATTATGTTAGACTTTTGGGATTTTATTTTTAAACCTATCTTAGACATTAAACATAGCTCTGTGAGAGCTATTCCTAGACCTCCATCAGATAGATCCCTACAGCTTGTGATTAATTGTTTAGAGCATATTTCTTGTATAAAAATACCATATTTTAATTCTTTTTTTAAATCTATTGGCGGAGGAGCTCCTTTATTAACACTTTCAATTTTTTGTGCATATATTGAACAAGATAAATGTCCTTTGGTATCACCTACAAGTATAATATTTTGATTATTTGGTTCAGAAGGAAAATTAGATACATATTTATTTACATCCTTGATAATTCCTACAGCTCCTATTTGAGGTGTGGGCGGAATACTTTTACCTTCAGTTTCATTATATATACTAACATTTCCAGCTACTACTGGCATAGATAAAGCTTTACATGCTACTGAAATACCTTTAATTGAATCAATTATTTGTCTCATCACATAAGGGTTTTCGGGATTGCCAAAATTTAAACAATCGGTAACAGCTAGAGGTTTAGAACCCACTGCACAAAGATTTCTATAGGATTCTACAACAGCTTGACATGCCCCTAGTTCAGCATTGTTTGCACAATACCTTGGTGTACAATCTGTTGTGACTGCTATCGCTTTGTTTGACCCGTGTATTCTGACCACTCCTGATTCAGAACCAGGAAATCCAATGGTATCGCCCATGACCATGTGGTCATATTGCTCCCAGATCCACTCTTTAGAGGCTAAATCTGGTTCATTAAGAAGCTTAGTTAGTGATGATTTCCAATTATTTTTAGTATTTATTTTACTTTTATCTAAGCTATATTGAATTTTTTTATGGTCCCTATCATATATTAGGCCATTTGCTAATGGTTCAATTGGAATGTTAGCAACGATCTTATTATTAGATTTCAATACTATATTTTTTGTATCCGTTACCTTGCCAATTATATTAAAATCTAATTCCCATTTTTTGAATATTTGAGCAGCTTTTTTTTCTGAACCGGGGTGTATTACCATTAACATTCTTTCTTGGCTTTCAGAAAGCATTATTTCAAATGGAGTCATATTTTCTTCTCTGACGGGCACTTTATCTAAATCTATGAAAATTCCATTTTTATCTTTAGCCGCCATTTCTACTGAAGAAGAAGTTAGACCAGCTGCTCCCATATCTTGTATACCAATTATACATTTTGTAGACATTAATTCTAGACATGCTTCCAAAAGTAGTTTTTCGGTAAAAGGATCACCGACCTGTACTGTTGGTCTTTTACTTTCAGAATCCTTATTAAAAGAAGAGGAAGCCATAGATGCTCCATGTATTCCATCTCTTCCAGTTTTAGCTCCTACATAGACTAAGGGGCTATTTGGGGAGCCTGCCTTTGCATAAAATATATTATTTTTGTTTACTATTCCTACTGTCATTGCGTTAACTAAAATGTTACCATTATAGCCTTCGTCAAAAGTACATTCTCCTCCTATAGTTGGAACTCCGATACTATTGCCATAACCTCCTATTCCGGAGACTACTCCAGATAATAAATGTCTAGTTTTAAAATGTTTGGGACTTCCAAATCTAAGGCAGTTCAAATTGGCTATAGGTCTCGCTCCCATAGTGAAAATATCTCTCATAATACCTCCTACGCCGGTAGCAGCGCCCTGGTAGGGCTCAATAAATGAAGGATGATTATGACTTTCCATTTTAAAAACCGCAGCAAGATTATCTCCCAAATCAATTACGCCGGCATTCTCACCTGGACCTTGTATAACCCATGGGGCAGAGGTGGGTAGTGTTTTCAACCATTTCTTTGTAGATTTATAGGAACAATGTTCACTCCACATTGCTGAAAAAATACCTAATTCAGTAATATTTGGTTTTCTTCCTAGTTGTAAATTAATATTTTTATATTCTTCTGAACTTAATCCTAGTTCCTTAGCTTGAGAAATATTTGTCATACGTTACCCAGCCTATTCATAATATTTTGAAAAAAATGGATTCCATCTGCCCCCCCCAAACTTTTTGAAATAGCTCTTTCTGGATGAGGCATCATTCCAAGTATGCGACCGTTATCATTAACTATACCTGCTATATTATTGATTGATCCATTGATATTACTATCTTGATTTACTTTTCCATTAACAGAACAATATCTAAAAATTATCCTATTCTCTTCTTCTAATTTTTTAATTATTGATGAACTAGCATAATAATTTCCATCCTGATGGGCTATGGGATATGAAATTACTTTTTTTAAGTATTCTTCTGAAACCCAAAAACTTTTATGGTTACTTATTAAATTTACATATTTACATATAAATTTCATAGACTTATTCTGCATTAAAATACCTGGAAGAAGCCCGCATTCGGTGAGAATTTGAAATCCATTACAAATCCCCAGTACTGGGGTTCCATTTTTTGCTTTTTTAATGACCTCTTTCATAATAATTGCCCTCGATGCTATTGACCCAGATCTTAAGTAATCACCATGCGAGAAACCACCAGGTAATATTATTAAATCTGTTTTAGGAAGCGTAGAGTCCTTGTGCCATACCATTTGAGGATTGATGTTTAAACACTTTTTTATAGCAGTCGCAATATCTCGATCGCAGTTAGATCCAGGAAAAACAATAATAGTAATCTTCATATTTTATTATCTTTTCAAGTATTTTTAATGATATTTATTTTATAATCTTCTATTACCAAATTGGCTAATAGTGCTTTACATATTTTTAGTGCCAGTTCTTTAGCCTTTTTAGGATCTTCTGTTTCCATCACTATGTTAAATAATTTTCCTTGTCTAATCTCTTTTATTCCTGAAAAGCCTAGGTTAGACAAAGCTGTTTCTACAGCTTTACCTTGAGGATCTAAAACTCCCTTTTTTAAGGTTGTATATATTTCTACTTGCATTTATATATTCCTCATAAGAGAAAATTAATTTATAAAACTCCTAACCTTTCGGCGACTTCCCTATAAGCATCTATTGTATTACCTAAATTTAATCTAAATCTATCTTTGTCTAGTTTTTTTCCAGTAACGTTATCCCAGAGTCTAAAATTATCTGGACTCAACTCATCAGCCAAGACTATTATATTATCTTCTCCAGAATATAAGCGTCCAAATTCCAATTTAAAATCTACTAATTTAATACCAATACTAGAAAATATGCCTAGTAGAAAGTCATTTATTCTTAATGACAGATTATAGATTTCTTCTAGTTCTTGATTAGTAGCCCATTCGAAAGCTATTATATGATCTTCGACAACTAGAGGGTCTCCCAACTCGTCAGACTTATAATAATATTCTACAATAGATTTAGGTAAATCTTTTCCTTCTTCTATATTTAATCTTTTGCATATAGAACCTGCAGCAATATTTCTCACTACTATTTCAACCGGAATAATATCAACAGAATGGACTAGTTGTTCTCTCATGTTTAGCCTTTTTATAAAATGAGTAGTAATACCTAAATTATTTATTTTTTCCATCAGAAAAGAGGAAATTCTATTATTTAGAGCGCCTTTTCCATTTATAGTAGAGTGTTTTTTATTATTAAATGCGGTAGCATCATCTTTATAATATTGGATGATAGTATTTTGTTTGGGACCTTTATAAAGTATTTTTGCTTTTCCTTCATAAATTTTTTTTCTATTAGATTGTGTCATTTGTTTCCAAAAAATAAGATTATAAAACAACTTATATTATATAGATACATTAACAAATAATTTCTCTCAAGTAGTGATAGAATAATAATTATTTTTTTCTATAGGTCTAGAGTTAAAAAGAAATATGGGTTTTGATTTTTTATTATATTTTTCTTTATCAGAAGGAATTGCAATTATGGAAGAACTACTTGTTCCGTAACCTTTATTATTTTTTTTAGATATATTTATAGCTGCTAATGGAATACCTTCAGGATGTTTTTTATTTGCTAGTATTTCTTTCCAAGACGTCCAGTCATCAACATTTGGATCTGGGTCCTTAGACTCACAAAAATCTTTGTAGTTGTATTTAAGCTTGGGAGAATTAATGCAGTCTAAGTCATAACTGTCTAAAAAATGCTTACCTTTGTTAATTTTACTTATTATAATTTTGTTTTTATTTGTATTTTTTGCCCAATATGCGTTCTTATTATCACCAAAAAATAAGTTGAATGATTTCCATTCTTTACAGTTTATACTTGATATTTCATCA
The DNA here is from genome assembly GCA_964576635.1 of uncultured Rhodospirillaceae bacterium. GTDB lineage: Bacteria > Pseudomonadota > Alphaproteobacteria > TMED109 > TMED109. The sequence continues at coordinate 10,095 of CAZNVN010000029.1, read as the reverse complement.
ATAGCAGATCTTATATTATCATGTTTTAAAACTTTTATAGGAAGTAAGCCTCTAGTGTTTTTATTTGGGGATGGGCCAATACTATTAGTTCTGTTAAGTACGGTAGCTACCATTCCATATTTATTTATACCTAACCAAGTCCCTCCACCTAATAAATCTTTTCCGGCAATAACTGAGGGATATTTATGCCAGTGGGAAAAGGGTTTTTTCCATTTTCTATCCAACATTTCATCTCTATTGCCAGCTATTATAAGAGGCCATTTATGTTCAGGCCTGAATAAAATTAACAAAGTACACATATATTTTTCTTGTTTATTAATATTTTTAGTTAAATAATATTATCCTTTTATCAAATTAAGAATATAATCGATATGTCAATTATAAATATGGGAATTATAAATGGAAAGCTTCGAAGATAGAAGAAAAGATTTTGAAAAAAAATATGAACATGATGAAGAGATAAAATTTAAAACTATTGCAAGAAGAAATAGACTTTTAGGTGAGTGGGTTGCAAAAGAAATTGGCATGGATGAAGATAATATTAAAGAGTATGCAAGACAGGTAGTAATGGCTGATTTTGCTGAGCCTGGGGATCAAGATGTAATTAGAAAAGTGATGGCTGATTTAACCGCAGCTTCATCAAGTATTTCTGAAGAAACTTTAAAATCTAAAATGAAAGAATTACTAGAAGTTGCTAAAGATCAAATTATGAATCAATAAATTATTTAAAAACCCTATTATATATATAAGTAATATTTTTTATCTGTCTATCAAGGTCAAAGATTTTTTCGATTTCTTTCTTAGTTAATATTTTTAAGACTTTTTGATCTTTTAGTAGAAGTTCTTTAAAATCTCCCTTTTTTTCCCAGGCTTTCATTGATATGTCTTGTACGATTCGGTAGGCTTCCTCTCTCATCAATCCTTTTTGGGTCAGTGCTAATAGTACTCCTTGACTAAAATGCAGACCTCCTAATTGGTTTAAATTCTTTAGCATATTTTCCGGATATAAAACTAGATTGCTTACGACACTATTAAGCCTATCAAGCGCAAAATCAAGAGTAATGGTTGAATCAGGAGCAATGAAACGTTCAACTGAAGAATGTGATATATCTCTTTCATGCCAAAGAGCAATGTTCTCATTAGCAGAGATTGAAGCAGACCTAACTACCCTTGATAGTCCAGTTAAATTTTCAGTTAATACAGGATTTCTCTTATGTGGCATTGCAGAACTGCCTTTTTGCCCTTCGTAAAATTTTTCTTCTACTTCTCCTACTTCAGTTTTTTGTAGATGTCTTATTTCGGTAGATAATCTTTCAATTGAACCAGCTATTACTCCTAAGGTAGAAAAAAACATAGCATGCCTGTCTCTAGGAGATATTTGTGTAGAAATTGTTTCTACTTTTAAATTAAGTTTTTTGGCTACATATTCTTCTACTTTTGGATCGATATTCGCAAAAGTTCCTACAGATCCAGAAATTTTACAGGTTGAAATTTCATCGATGGCATTTAGTAATCGTTTTTTAGCTCTACTGAATTCTGCATATGCATAAGCAAATTTTAATCCCATAGTCATTGGTTCAGCATGAATGCCATGGCTTCTTCCAATACAAAGCATATTTTTACTTTCTTTTGCTCTAGCTTTTAATGATATTAATAATATTTCTAAATCTTTGTTAAGAATATTCCCTGCCTCTTTAAGTTGATAATTTAGACATGTATCTAAGACATCAGATGAGGTCATTCCTTGGTGAATAAACCTTGCTTTTGGTCCCACATACTCAGCTAAATTAGTGAGGAAAGCTATTACATCATGTTTGACTTCTTTTTCTATCTCGTCAATTCGTTTAATTTCAAAATTTCCCTTTGATTCTATTAGTTCTGCTATTCCTTTTGGAATAACTCCAAGATCTTCTTGAGCTTGACATGCATGTTTTTCTATATTGAGCCATATATTAAATTTATTTTTAGCGCTCCATATCTGAGTCATTTCTTTTCTACTATAGCGAGGAACCATTTTAAAACTTTCAAATTTTTAAGTTAATTTAATATTTGTATTATATATAGATGATGCTAGTCCTACAAACACATTAGTTATATAACATTAATTATGGTTAATTAAATAGATAAATTATTATAGGCAAACAATGTTAATTGATGGGAAACCAAGTAGAACTATCCAAGAGATAGATAATTATAAGTTATCTATAATCGATCAAACACTATTACCTCATAAGCTAGAATATAAAATTCTGAGCGATTTTGAAGACGCGTATTGTGCCATTAAAAATATGTGGGTAAGAGGGGCTCCTTTAATAGGCATAACTGCAGCTTACGGTATGACATTAGCTATAAAAAATGATCCATCAGATAAAAATATAAATGAAGTAGAAGAAAAAATATTAACTTCTAGACCCACAGCGATTGATTTAAAATGGGCTATCAAGAAGGTTAAAAAAACAGTTCTTCCTTTAAAGCCCAGAGAAAGGTTTGAAGCTGCCTGGGCTATATCTGGTAAACTTGCTGAAGACTCGATTTTACAATGTTCAAAAATAGGAGATCTAGGAAGGGATCTAATTTTACAAAGATTTAAGAATAAAAAAAATATAAATATTTTGACGCATTGCAATGCTGGTTGGCTGGCATGTGTTGATTGGGGTACTGCTTTGTCCCCTATTTATAAGTTATTTAATATGGGTATAGGTGTACATGTTTGGGTAGATGAAACTAGACCAAGGTCACAAGGCGCTTTAATTACTTCTTGGGAGTTAACTAAACATGGAGTATCTAACACATTAATAGTAGATAATGCAGGTGGACATCTAATGCAAAGTGGAAAAGTAGATATGTGTATAGTTGGTTCAGATAGAACAGCTGCTAATGGAGATGTGTGTAATAAAATAGGTACCTATTTAAAGGCTCTTAGTGCTTATGATAACAATTTACCTTTTTATGTTGCTTTGCCAGAATCAAGTATAGATTTTAGTCTTAATGTTGGAGTAAATAATATTCCTATCGAAGAAAGGTCTTCAAAAGAAGTCAGTCATATATTTGGCTTAGATTTTACAGGTAAGATTGCAGAGATAAGGGTTTTTGGAGAAGGTGTAAATATTCATAATCCAGGGTTTGATGTTACTCCTAACAAATATATAACTAAACTAATTACAAATAGAGGTGTTTGTGAAGCGTCTACTGAAGGATTAAAAAATTTATTTAAATGAAAAATTTAAAAGAAGAAGTAATTAAATTTGCAAAAAAACTTAATACTACAAATTTATCTCCACTAAGATCAGGAAATATTTCTGTAAGAGCTAAAGTAAATAATTTTAATGGTTTTTTGGTTACTCCTTCAGGAAAAAAATATGAAACACTTAAAACTGATGAAATAGTTTTTGTCTCTTTAAATGGAGAATATGATAATAATGGACAAATTCCTTCGTCTGAATGGAGATTTCATCAAGATATTTATTTAAATAAGGAAAGTGCAAAAGCTATAGTTCATGCTCATTCCCCATATGCAACAGCAGTTTCGGCCTTTGGAAAGGCAATTCCTGCATTCCATTATATGGTAGCGATAGCAGGAGGAGATAATATCAGATGTTCAAAATATGCAACATTTGGGACAAAAGATCTGTCTAAAAATATTATTAAGGCTTTAGAGAAAAGAAAAGCTTGCTTGATGTCAAATCATGGACAAGTTGCTTTTGGAGATAATTTAGATGAAGCCTGCGAGCTAGCAGAAGAGATAGAAAACATTTGTCACCAATACATAATTACTTTAAGAGTTGGCAATCCAAGA
>CAZNVN010000029.1:3660-6289 GCA_964576635.1 uncultured Rhodospirillaceae bacterium | reverse complement strand
AGAATTCTTTCATCACAAGAGATGAAAAATGTTTTAAGAAAAATCAAAAATTATAAAAAGGAGTAACTCTTTTATCTTCTAAATAATAAAGGATAAATTGTAATGAAGGCATGGGAAGTACAAGGAAGAGGAATAGAAAGCCTTGAATTAGTGGAGAGGCCAAAACCTGAAGAAATTACTGATAATCAAATATTAGTCAATATAAAAGCTGCTAGTCTTAATTACAGAGATTTAATTATGATAGCTGGTGGTTATGGGGATACGGGAGGGAATCCTCCTTTCGTGCCCATTTCTGATGGTTCAGGTATAGTGGAAGATGTAGGGAAAGGCATAACACAATTCAAAAAAGGCGATATTGTAATTCCCCCCTTTTTTAAAGGCTGGGATTCAGGAAATGTCAAAGAAAATACAGTTTTATCGGCTCTCGGAGGTAAGGAAGAAGGGGTTATGCAAGAATGTATGATTTTTTCTGAGGATAATATTGTAAAAGCTCCTAAGAATTGGAGTTTTGTAGAATCAGCTACTTTGCCATGCGCTGCTTTAACTGCATGGAGAACTATTGTTACCGAAGGTAAGGTTACTAAAGATTCTACGGTTCTAGTTCAAGGCTTAGGAGGGGTGTCTATATTTGCTATTCAAATTGCAAAATTATTTAATGCTACAGTCATCGCTACAACATCAACTGAAGAAAGAATGGCTAAAGCTAAGATTTTTGGAGCAGATTTTGTGATAAATTATAATGAACATCAAGATTGGTGGAAAAAAGTTCAATCAGCTACGGATAAAAAAGGTGTTGATATTGTGGTAGAGGTTGGGGGAAGTAAAACTCTTGAACAATCAATAAAATCTTCCAAGATGGGAGCTGTAATAGGAATTATAGGAGTTCTTTCTGGCGGATTGGCAGAATTACCTATAGGGCGGGTAATTTATAAAGCATCTAGGTTGATAGGCATTACATGTGGTAATAAGAAAGAATTAATAAATATGATTGATAAACTAAATACATCTCATATTAAACCAGTAATAGACTCTACTTTTAGATTTGAGGATCTTCCAGGTGCTTTAAATTATATGAAGAAGGGTAATCATGTAGGAAAAATTGTGTTAGATTTTGATTAGGGGTTAGTCATGTTAGCTAGAATAGTCATAGTGGAAGATGATGAGAATTGGATCAAGATTATAAAAGATTCTCTTGAAGAGAATCTGAAGAATGGGACTTATAAAGTTTTTTCTATAAAATATGAAAATGAAATTGCAGCGTTAAATAAGGTCGTTGCTATAGAACCAGATTTTGCCATATTAGATATTAATATGGCAAATTCCAGCAGGGCAGGAATTAGGCTTGCAGAAAAAATTAAGAGAAAGATTCCTAATTTAGAATTTAGATTCTTAACTTCTCAAAAAGAAAAAGATCCTGACATATTGTGGGATATTGCAAAGTTAAGTCCCGATGTACCTTTTGAAAAAGCAGACTTTCAAAATAATATGGAACTTTTTGTCAAATTTATATCTAATATTGTTGAAAATAAATTTGATTTCTCTGATTCTCTAGTTAGGGGTCCGTTAAAAATAGTTAGTGTATCTAGAGCGGTATTTTTAAATGATAAAGAGATAAAATTTACTCCTATGGAATATGAAATTCTTTTGTGTCTAGCACAAAAACCTAATCTTATTTATTCAAAATTTCAATTGTATAATCGAACCAAGAAATATGAAGTATCAGAGGGAACGTCAGAGGACACAGTAGTTAGTCATATAAAATCTATTCGTGACAAACTTAAAAATATTGATAAAGATTTTAATCCTATAGTGACAGTAACAAATTCTGGATATAAGTATAACTATAGACGCGATACAAAATTCTGATCATAACTTATTTCTATTTTCACTCTTCTATTTCTTGGTTCTTTTATCCCGTCTTTTGTATGCACTAATGGCTTAGATTCACCATAAATCTTAGTAATAATGGTTTTTTCCTCCATACCTTTTTTAAGTAAGAATTCTTTAACTTTTTTTGCACGAAGCTCAGCTAAATTAAGATTGTATTTTTCAGTACCAGATCTGTCTGTATGTCCTTCTAATATAATTCTAGTATAACCAGCGGTAATTTTATCTAAGAACATAGTAAGAGTATTTTTTGCTTTTTCATTAAGTTTATAACTATTATGTTCAAAATATATCTTTATTTCTTTTGTATTACTGACGTTTTTATTATTTTCTTTATTAACTATTACCTTTGCAGGAGTCACCTGATTCTCTCGAATTTTGTCTGGATTTGTATTTTCTTTTGTTGTGTTTTTTATGTCTGCTTTTGCAGATAACTTTTCTTTTAACTTAGACAATGAGTTATTCATCATATCGTAACATAATTTGATATGTTCATGTTGCCAGCCCTCTTCTAGTTGTTCTAGCCAACAATCAAATCCGAGCTGAGACCGAGCAGCCAGCTGCGGGTGTGCTTTTGCTTGATCTGTATGCAAAGTTTTTAAGATATCTATCCTTATTCTTTCAGCTTCCTCAATGGAGATTTCTTTTTCTAGAGATTTCTTTTTCTTTAACTTAACCATACAACTACTAGCACTAATGTAATTACTACAATAGATACTACAAGTAGCCAACCTTTGTAAGT
>CAZNVN010000029.1:0-3650 GCA_964576635.1 uncultured Rhodospirillaceae bacterium | reverse complement strand
CTAGTTCAGGTAATACCTTATTACCTTTTTTTGCAGCTAAAGATTTTAAAGCAAAATGATTAGCATCCCATTCATCATGCATTTCATTCATTTCGTAAAGGGCAAATTCAAGATATTGCTCAGATAAAGCTTGTGAAAATTTATTTTTGTTATCTGGAGATTCCTTTGCTTTTTCAATATTATGGTAAGCGCATCCTGAACTAAGAGTTACTATTAAAAATAAAACAGAAACTATTTTTGAAAAAATTATCATTAAGGTATCTCCTTTGTGTGTTTTTAATGCTGATTTCTTGCATGTAAGATTAAATTGGAGGAAAAAAATGCAGAGTGACCAACATATAAATAATTACATGTCTTGATAAAGATAAAATTGTTACTTTATGGAGATTTAATGTAGAATATTTTTCCCTATGCTAGGTCGTTTTAAAAAATTTAGGTTTTTAAATGCGCTCAATTAAATTCAGAACTTTTATAATATTGACTTTAATATTTGTGATATTTTTTAGTGGAATAGGAATATCTGTCTTATGGGGAGTGTTTAAATTAAGTCCTTTTAATGAAGAAGTTTCTAGCGAGCAGTTATCAAAATTAGAAAATCTCTTTAATCTAAATGATCGAGCAAAGCTAATACCTCTTCTTGAGACATCACAAATAAATTCTGAAAGTTTTAGAGATGCTATCAAAAATTTAAACTTAGATATTTTTAGAAAAGATTTAGGAAAAATAAAAATTATTGTTCAGAATCCGGTGAGGCAAACATTATATTCTCAAGGATATATAAAGGTTAGAGAGGAGACTAACTATTCTGCAAGACTAATCATAGGATTTATTACTATGAAGTTGGCTGCAGATATATTTTCTTGGTTGGACAGGATTATGGATATTTATGATCCACTTGAGGTAGACTGTGAACGCGATGATTTCTATCTTAGAATTCCTTATTTAAAATTTGAAGATAGCATTGATGTTTTAGATATTCAGTGTGCTTTTAAGGGTATTAGTCGATTGAGAGTTTACCAGGATCGTAATGATAGTAGTGCGTTTATAATATCAAGGTCTATTCCAATAATTTATAATAATCAAGTATCAGGGGTTTTATCAGTGATTTCTGATTCTCAAAGATTTGAACAAAAGCTAGGAAATGCTTTTAATGTGATATTAACTCCGGTTCTAATTAGCATTTTTCTAGTTGTTTTGTTTATATATTATTTCAAATCAATACTTACAAGTCATGCTAATAAAAGTTGGGTTAATGCAAAAAATATAGCTCATAATCTGAGAAATAAAACGAATGCTATCAAATATTATGTAGGGAAAGATATAAATAACTTAGCTCAGGCTAAAGATGTGATAAAAAATATTTCGTCAGTAAATGATAAGTTAAATGAATTCATTTCCGACACTCTTGAGACTGCAAAAGCTGAACATAGTGGAAAAACAGATAAAAAAATAACTAATAAACACTATGAATTTTATTTGTTGTTTGAACTGTTTTCTAAAATTAATGATATATATATATCAGAGGATTTAGAATTTATTAATTCTAATAATTATAAGTTCAGAGGTAATGAGAATAAAATATTTGAAGCATTTTCCGTTGCTATTGACAATGCTATTTTTTGGCATTCTGGAAATGAAAAAATTATCATCAAAACTGAAAAAAATAAAAATAAAGAATTTATCAACTTATTGGTATTGGATAGGGGGCCAGGAATATCTAAGAGTGACAAACAAAATATTTTTAAACAAAATTTTAGTAAGTCTGGGAGTACAGGGATTGGCCTATATAAAGCAAGACTATTATTGAGAGAACAGGGAGGAGATATTGATGTTGAGGAAAGGACAGGAGGAGGAACATGTGTGGTGTTTAAATTAAAACTTTATAACTAGGTGTACTGATGTTTTTCAATTTTAACTGCTAAATTATATAGTTTATTTAAAGAACCATATTCAAAAGAAAAACTATTAAGAGTTTGTTTCCAAATTTTTGATCCGTTCATGCCATGGAATAAATTAAAAATGGGTTTTAAAACGATTGTTTTTGAATAGCCAAGCTTACTCATCTCTTCTGCATAACCTAGGTATTTATCTATTACGTTTAGTCGGGATACAGAGTTTTTATCAATTTTACTGAACATCCATGGAGTATCCCATGCTGCTCTTCCTATCATAAATCCATCAAAAAATTTTAGTAATGCATTTCCGTCTTCTATTGTTCTTATTCCACCATTGATATAAATTTTATGGTTTTTAAATTTATTTTTAACACTTTTGACACGTTCATAATTTAAGGGAGGAATGGTTCTATTATCACGAGGAGATAATCCTTTTAAAATTGCTTTTCTTGCGTGGATAATAATTTTTTCTGCACCATTTTCTGTGCAACTTTGAATAAATTTATAGAGGAATTTTTCGCTGCAATTGTTATCTATACCTATTCTAGTTTTAACCGTTATAGGTATATCACTTGAATTTTTTAATGAGTATATAATTTTACCCACCAAGCTTGGGTTTTTCATCATACTAGCCCCGAAAGATCCTTTGATCACTTTATTTGAAGGACATCCGCAGTTAATATTAATCTCATAAAAATTGGTATTGGAAATGATTTTGCAGAAATCTGGTATTAACTTAGTATCAGATATTCCTATTTGTAAGGCTAAAGGTTCTTCAGTTTGGCATTCATTCAAGAATCTTTTTTTATTGGAGTAAACAATGGAATTTACATTTATCATCTCAGTATATAGCAAAGTTTTTTTTGTAATAAGTCTCATTAATTTTCTAAAATGAATGTCAGTCCTGTCCATCATTGGGGCAATAGATATTGGAAAAGTGTTCTTATAACAATTGGAATTTAATTGATTATTCAAGCTGTATGCTATATCTGACAATTTGAATTTATCCTTTTTTTAGTATTCGAGCTGCTTCTAAAGCAAAATATGTTAGTATGCCATCTGCACCTGCACGTTTAAAACATGTTAAGGACTCTATTATGGTGCTGTTTGATAAATAATTATTTTTAATTGCGGACATCAGCATAGAATACTCTCCGGAAACTTGATAAGCATAAGTAGGCATTTTAAATGTAGATTTTATTTTGTAAAGTATATCAAGATATGGCATGCCAGGTTTTACCATAATCATATCTGCTCCTTCTGATATATCTAAACTTACTTCTCGTAGAGCTTCATCAGAGTTAGCATAGTCCATTTGATAGCTTTTTTTAGACTTTTTACTTAAATTTACTTTTGAACCAATAGCATTTCTAAAAGGTCCATAGAAATTAGATGCATATTTAACCGCATAAGACATTATCTGAGTATTATGAAAGCCGTTTTTATCCAGTTCTTTTCTTATATGATTAACTCTTCCATCCATCATATCACTTGGTGCAATTATATCTGATCCAGATTTAGCTTGATTTAATGCTTGTTTCCCAAGCATATCTAGAGTTTCATCGTTTAATATTTCATTATTTTTCATGATGCCATCGTGGCCATGACTCGTATAGGGATCTAATGCAACATCTGTTATTATTCCTACAGAATTATAATTTTTTTTAATTAACTTTATAGCTTCACAAATTAAATTATTTTCATTTAGGGCTTCTGATCCTAACTCATCCTTAACATTAGGGTTTGTTTCTGGAA
>CAZNVN010000028.1:0-20171 GCA_964576635.1 uncultured Rhodospirillaceae bacterium | reverse complement strand
AGTTAAATCTGTAATGGGTATTGTTCCTCCTTCTGGATCTATTAAATTTAAGAATGAAGAAATTGTAGGACTGGAAGCTCATAATATAGCCCTAAGGGGTATAGGATATGTACCTGAAAATAGAGATGTTTTCCCTACATTAACAGTAAAGGAAAATCTCTTATTAGGGGCTAAAGATAGTAGAGTAAAAGGACAATGGGGCTTAGATGAATTATTCGCCCTTTTTCCAAACCTAAAAGAAAGACAAGACGTACTAGGTGGGGCAATCTCCGGAGGAGAACAACAAATGCTTACTATATGTAGATGTCTAATGGGAGATCCAGAATTTATGATGATAGATGAACCGACAGAAGGTTTATCTCCTCAAATGATAGATAAAGTTTCAGAACTTTTAAAAGAGATTTCCAAGAAAGGTATATCCATCCTGTTAGTAGAACAAAAATTAACTATAGCTCTAAAATTATCCAACAAAGTATACCTTATGGGACACGGTGAAATCGTTTTTAAAGGAACTCCTAAAGAATTAGAGAAAAACTCTTCCATTCGAAAAGAATGGTTGGAAGTTTAATAAACTACTATTACCTCGTGTTCACTAACTTCATTATAAAGTTTATCCACTAAAGCTTTTCTGGACGTTAAAGCTGATGATTGATTTATATAACCCTTATCAGTAATTTCATTATCATCGAATGAGGGTGGCTTATCCATTAAAATTATTTTTTTTATCTTAGTACTTGAACCCGGATTATTTTTGTTGTGAATCCCCAATGACGATTTAATTTTATCACGAATTAATTGATTATTTAATATTTCTTGAGAATGGGTTAAAGAATCATTATTAATAATTTTTTTACATACCTCGATATTTGGCCATGCTAGAACTGTAACATAGTTTTTATCATGTCCAGCAATCACAGCATCCTGAATTAACGGCGAACAGGCATTAACTACTAGAATCCTAAGAGTACCAACATCCACCCAAGTGCCTGTCAATAATTTAAAATTTTCAACTACTCTTCCATCGAAGTCAATCCCTCGGCTTGGGTCATCTTTATCAACCAATTTGCCAGCGTCCCCAATTAAATAAAAACCATCTTCATCAAAAGCCTTCTTAGTGAGGTCTGGTCTTTTTAAGTACCCAGGGGTTATATTTTGACCTTTTACTCTCAATTCCATCTTTCCTCCTGAAGGAACCATCTTAATTTCTACACCTGGAATTGGTAGACCTATATTACCAGGTTCATCTAATTTAAAATAGGTGGATGTAGCAACAGGAGCTGTTTCTGTAGCCCCCCAACCACAAACTAGATTCAAATTGTTCCCGGTTTTTTCTTTAAATAAATCCCTCAACCCATACCAAACCTCCGGAGGAAGAGAGGCTCCACCATATCCAACCGCTATCAGATTTTTAAAAAACACATTTTGAAGTTCGCTATCAGATTTTAATTTTTCTAATAACATAGCTAACCCTGCTGGAACAGAAGTGTAATAGGAAGGAGAAATCTCTTTAAGATTTTTTACTGTCTCATCAAACATCCCTGGTATAGGTCTGCCCTTATCAATATACAAACTACCTCCAGACCAAAATATTCCATTAAAAATATGATTGCCGCCCATAGTATGGTTCCATGGCAGCCAGTCAACTACCACATTATGTTCGTCCATCTCGTGAGGCCTAATTTGCTCGACTTGCTGCATGTTAGTACATAACATTAATTGAGTATTTATTACTCCTTTAGGCATCCCAGTAGAACCAGAGGTAAATAAATATTTTGCTATGCTATCATGATTTACTGAATCATATATTTTCTGAAGTGTATCACTTGGAGTTGTAGAAACAAGATCATTGAAAAGTTTCATTTTAATATTTTTTGAAGGGTTATTTGAACAAACGACATGAACATTATTTAAATTCAAATTATCTAAGGCTTTTTCGAATTGCATTCCATTCTCAACGTAAATCATACCTGGTGCAACTAAATCAAAACAATGCTTCAGTTTTGCATAATCACTACTCATCATAGAATAAGCCACTGAAATTGGTGACAAAGGAATTCCTGCAGATAATGCAGCCACATTTACTAAACCATGATTGATACTATTTTCAGATAAAATCATGACTCCTCGAGATTGATTCAACTTCATATTAACCATTGATTGAGCTAAAGAATCAATTGCAGCTAGCGCCTCACCATAATTGATAGTTCTCCAATCTTCCCCTACTCTCTCTGCTAACCAGATGTTATGATGATAGGCTTTACAAGTTTTTCTAAATTTTTCACCCACAGATTTTTCACACTCACCTAATTTTAACGGTGAACGTAAGATAATGGTTCCATCTTCTCTTTCTTCTGTATCTATTTCTTGGGGTGGATAATGTAAATCCAAATTTGCCTCCGCTAAATTTTAATAATACTAAGACTCATACATATATTTATTAAGCTGCTTCACCAGAAAACTGCTTCTTACTTGTAATATACTCATCTTTCAAACGTTTGACTAGATCAGCTGTGTAAACAATTTCTTTGATGACACTTATTCCTTGCCCACATCCCCAAATATCCTTCCAGGCTTTTTTCTTCTCCATTCCCTGTGACCCAAAATCCATTTTACTAGGATCGCTAGTCGGTAGATTATCCGTATCAAATCCAGCATTAGCAAGAGATTGTTTTAAATAATTGCCATGTACTCCAGTGATTAAATTCGTATAAATAATGTCATCTGCAGCGTATTGTGTAATAGCACTTTTATAAGATTCTTTGGCATTTGCTTCTTTTGTAGCAATAAATGCAGAACCTATGTAACCAAAATCAGCTCCAGCTGCTTGAGCTGCTAAAACTGCATTACCAGTTGATATAGCTCCAGATAATGCGAGAGGTCCATCAAACCATTCTCTAATTTCTTGGATTAATGCGAAAGGAGATTGTACTCCAGCATGACCTCCTGCCCCTGCTGCTACCGCTATAAGTCCGTCCGCCCCTTTTTCAATTGCTTTATGAGCAAATCTATTATTTATGACATCATGTAACACTATGCCGCCATAACTATGAATGGCATTATTCACTTCAGGGCGTGCACCTAATGAAGTAATTACAACTGGAACTTTATATTTTACACACATCTCCATGTCTTTTTCTAAACGTACGTTTGATTTATGTACTATTTGATTTACAGAAAAAGGTGCAACAGGAAGTTCTGGATGTTTCTTTTTATAGGACTCTAGTTCTTCTGTTATTTGCGAAAGCCATTCATCCAACACCTCTTGAGGTCTAGCATTAAGTGCAGGAAAGGAACCTAGAACTCCAGCCTTACACTGTGCTAAAACTAAGTCTGGATTTGAAATAATAAATAAAGGCGCTCCCATAACGGGAATGCTAAAATTTTCTTTTAAAATTTTTGGTAAAGCCATACTTGATCCATATATATTGATTAAAAACTGAAAAACTATAACACTATAAAAAAAATATCAACGCAAACTATACGGGCATTTTATGAAAGATGCAATATTAGCTATAGACCAGGGAACTACTTCAACTAGAGCAGTATTATTTGATTCTAATGGTAAACTCCTCCATATAGCACAAAGAGAAATTTCTACTTACTTTCCTTCTAATGGTTGGGTTGAACAAGATCCTGAAGAAATATGGAATAAAACACAAAAAGTATTTTCACTTACCTTGAAGAAATCTGCCTATATGAAAACTCATATACGTGGCATGGGAATAACAAATCAGAGAGAAACTATAATAGCTTGGGATAAGATCACTGGAAAGCCTCTTTACAAAGCTATTGTATGGCAAGACAGAAGAACTGCAAAAAAACGTGAAGAAATGGAAAAAGATGGTTTAAGTGATGAAATTAGTAATAAGACTGGCTTAATCATAGACCCTTATTTTTCAGCGACAAAAATTTCATGGATATTAGATAATGTAGAAGATGCGAAAAGGTTAGCTTTAAGCAATAGGCTAGCTGTTGGCACTATAGACACATTTTTACTATTCAAATTTACAAATGGTAACAGTTTTTACACTGACATTACAAATGCATCGCGAACAAGCCTCTATAATATTTATAATAATAAATGGGATGATACATTATTAGAAATTTACAACATACCAATTAATATTTTACCTGAAGTAAAAGATAATATTCATGAATTTGGAAGTATTGAAAAAAAACTATGTGAATACAACATACCTATTCTAAGTATGGTTGGAGACCAACAATCGTCAAGTTTAGGTCAGTTTTGTTTTAATGCTGGAGAGGTTAAGGCTACCTTTGGAACAGGATGTTTCATTCTAATGAATACCGGAACAAATATTCTAAGAAGTAAAAATAAATTACTTACTACTATTGCTTATAAAATAGATAAAAAAATAAATTATGCCTTAGAAGGATCTATTTTTAATTCTGGAACCGCTGTTCAGTGGCTTAGAGATAATTTAAAAATAATAAAAAAAGCAGAAGATACTCAAGTACTTGCCTCAAGTATTAAAGATAATAATGGAGTTTATTTTGTTCCAGCTTTTACAGGACTAGGAGCTCCATACTGGAAACCAGATGCAAGAGGATCCATATATGGTTTATCTAGATCCTCTGGACCAGCAGAAATTTCAAGAGCTGTTTTAGAATCAATCGCCTATCAATGTACTGACCTATTAGATGCCATTAAATCTGATGGACAAAAACCTAGAATTATTCGAGCAGACGGCGGAATGACCTCAAATGATTGGCTAATGCAGTTCTTATCTAATATAAGTGAAACCCCTATAGAAATATCAATCAATAAGGAATCAACTTCTTATGGAGTTGCATTACTTGCTGCTATAGGAGCAGGATTAACTAGCTCATTAGAAAAATCTTCAAAAAGCTGGAAAGCAAGAAAGCATTATCAACCACAAATGAGCAAAAATAAAATACATAAATATAGAAATGACTGGCAACAAGCTATTAATAAAACTATAATTTAGCCTTCAATAATTATAATAATGTGTAGAAATATGTACGATTTAATTATAAAAAATGGGACTGTTATTGATGGGACCGGTGCTCCAAGAATAATTGCAAACATTTCAATTAAAGATGGTAAAATTGTAGAAGTTGGAAATATTTTTGGTCAGGCCAAGAGAATTATAGATGCCAAAGACAAACTTGTGACGCCTGGTTGGGTAGACATTCATACCCATTATGATGGACAAGCTACTTGGGACTCATATTTAACCCCTTCATCTTGGCATGGCGTTACAACATCAGTTTTTGGGAATTGTGGTGTAGGGTTTGCCCCTGTAAAAAAAGGTTCCGAAAAATATTTAATAAATCTTATGGAAGGAGTAGAAGATATACCTGGATCCGTTTTAGCTGAAGGCATTAATTTTTCTTGGCAAAGTTTTCCTGAATACATAGATGCTCTAGATAAAAAACCTCGAATTATGGATATTGGAACACAGATTCCGCACGGCGCACTAAGATTTTATGTTATGGGAGAAAGAGGAGCTAATCATAAAGAAAAACCTAGCGAAGAAGAAATAGACAAAATGACTTTACTTACAGAAGAAGGGCTTAAAGCAGGAGCACTAGGTATATCTACTTCCAGAACGACCAAACATAAATCTTCTGATGGAACACTCACACCTAGTTTAAGCGCAGATGATAAAGAACTTGCAGGAATTGCAGAAGGACTAAAAAGAGCAAATTCTGGACTTATTCAATGTAACTCAGATATGGGTCCAGGCGAAATGGAGATTCTTATTCAAGCTGCACAACACTCCAGACGGCCTCTTTCAGTATTACTCATTCAATATAATGATTTTCCTGACCGTTGGCGGGAAACACTGAAGTATATTAAGCAAGCAAATTCTTTAGGCATTAAAACTACAGGTCAAGTAGGTAGTAGACCAATAGGTGTTGTAATGGGTTTTAATACGAGTGTAAATCCATTTTCTTCTCACAGCCAATGGAAGCAGCTTAAACACCTCAGCTCTGAAAGAAGAATTGAAGTAATAAAAAAAGACAAAGAATTGCAAAGAATATTGGTTAATGAAGTTCCTGAAAATAACCATACAAAGTGGATTAATAATGCTTTTAAAAGAACTTTTAAACTAGAAGAGCCTTTAAACTATGAACCTACGCATGATGAAAGTATATTTAGTATCGCTAAATCACAAAGCAAAAGTCCTTGGAATATAGCTTTAGATCACTTCATAAACGGAAAGAATAAAGATAATTTTTTAATGCATACATTTGAAAATTATTCTGAAAATAGCTTAAATGTAATAGAAGAAATGCTTTTACAAGAAGAGACCATATGTGGTGTAGGAGATGCGGGAGCACATGTAGCTACAATATGCGATGCAAGCTATCCTACGTTTATGGTTCCTTTTTGGTCTAGAGACAGAAAAAGAGGTAGATTATTAAACTTAGAATACTTAATTTCAAAACAAACACTTAAAACAGCTCATACTTTTGGATTATATGACAGAGGAGTTTTATCTTCAGGGATGAAAGCAGATATTAATATAATTGACTACGATAAAATTTCATTAACACTGCCCTCATTATCTTATGACCTGCCAAGTGGTGGCAAAAGACTTGTTCAAAAATCTGTTGGGTATGAGCATACTTTTGTTGCTGGCATAGAGGTTTCTCATAAAGGAGAATTTACGGGAGAATTGCCTGGAAAAGTAATAAGAGGCTCACAAAAATTAAACTAATAAATGGAGAGAAAAAAATGTCAAATGATTTACTAGTAGAAAAAAGTAATGGAATATTGAAACTCATTATGAATAGACCGGAAAGAAGAAATGCAATGAGCGACGAAATGCTCAATGACATGCTCAATGAATTAAATAAAGCCAGTTTTGATAACTCTATCAGGGTAATAGTATTAACTGGGGCCGGCAATGCTTTCTGCGCAGGAGGTGATGTAAAGGATATGGCTGAAAACAAAGATTCACAAGGCAAGACTACACAACAAAAAACTAGTGACTTAAGGCGTGTAATGGAAACATCAAGATTGCTTCATGAAATTACTACGCCAACGATTGCAGTAATTCCGGGTCCTGCAGCTGGAGCAGGTTTTTCTTTAGCTATGGCATGTGATATGCGCATCGCTTGTGAATCTTCAAAGTTTACTACCGCGTTTGCTAAGGTAGGTTTTCCAGGAGATTTTGGTGGAAGCTATTTTCTAACTCAAATGATTGGGACTGCTAAAGCTAGAGAATTATATTACCTTGCAGAATTAATGACTGCTCAAAAAGCATACGAAATAGGAATTGTTAATAAAGTAATAGCTGATAATGAATTTGAAGATGAAGTTAAAAAAATAATTACTCATATAGCATCTGGACCCTCAATAGCATATAGGTACATGAAGACAAATATGAACGTGGCCGAATTAGGAGATTTAAATCAATCACTTGACAGCGAAGCCATGCATCAAACTTTATGTAGATTCACTGAAGATCATCAAAATGCGACCAAAGCGTTCGTAGAGAAAAAGCAACCTATATTTAAAGGTAAATAATATAAATTTTATAGAAAGTTAATTTTATGGATATAGGTAGCATTAAGGCCCTTACTTTTGATACAGGAGGCACTATACTGGATTGGCATACTGGCTTTTCTGAAGCTTTAAAAAAGGCTGGAGATAAATATAGTATTAATGAGGATTGGGGGAAAATTGCCAACGAGTTAAGAAGAAGATCTCTAAAAAAAGTTCTAAATTTAGGTGAAAATTCTATTCCTACTTATAACTTTGATAATGCCCATAGAATGGCACTCGATGAGATAATTATGGATTATAATTTAGATCAATTTACAGAAGAAGACAGATACGACATTTCTTACAAAGCTCCCCATAATTTTAAAACTTGGGATGATTTTCCTGTGGTATTACCTGAATTGAGAAAAAAGTTCATTTGTGTATCTTTTACACTTCTTAGCTTTAGACTAATAATGGATACTGCTAAAAAAAATAAATTATCATGGGATGCCGTTATGTCTTGTGAAGCAATTGGGAAATATAAACTTTTGCCAGAAGCATACACTACAACTGCTAAATGGTTGCAACTAGAACCTGCACAATGTGCTATGGTAGCCTGTCATAATTTCGATTTAGATGCAGCCAAAAAAGTTGGATACAAAACAATATTTATTAAAAGAGCTGATGAGTGGGGGAAAGAAGGTCCTCCTGATCCAATCCCTAATAAACATCATGACTTGATATTGGATTCATTTACAGAATTGAAAGAGACCTTAAAATGTTAATAAACAAACAAATTATTCTGAAGGAAACTCCTCAGGGGAAATTATCTAACTCTCATTTTGAAACCAAAAGTTCTGATATTACTTCTCCAGATGACGGAAAAGTACTAGTAGAAACTTTGTATATATCGATAGACGCTGCTAACAGAGCCTGGATGCAAGGGAGAACTTATAGATATCAAATTCTTCCAGGAAATTTAATGGCAGGATTTGCTCTAGGTAAAATTATAGAAACGAAAAGTGATAATTTTAAAGTAGGAGATATAGTAGAAGGTGATTTAGGTTGGCAGAATTACTCCTTGAAGTCAGAAAATGAAATAGAAAAAGCACATATTATTTCTTCCCTTAGTTTACACATGAGTGTTCTTGGAATCACAGGGAGGACTGCATACTTTGGACTGAAATTAGCTGATCTTAAAAAAGAAGATACTGTTCTAATTTCTGCAGCTGCTGGGGCCGTGGGAAATGTAGCGGGCCAAATTGCAAAAATTAAAGGTTGTAGAGTTATTGGAATAACTGGCTCAGAAGAAAAAGCTAAATGGCTTACCCAAAATCTAGGATTCGATGGAGTTGTTAATTACAAAAATGAAAATTTGGTTAAAGATTTAAAAGAGCTTTGTCCTAATAAAGTTGATGTGTATTTTGATAATGTAGGAGGAGACATATTTGAAACCATAATGTTCGGAATGAACAATCATGGAAGAGTAATTTGCTGCGGCGCTTTATCACAATATGATCAAGCCCCACCCAAAAGTGGCCCCAGGGGAATTCCAGGAATAATTGTTACAAAAAGACTATCTTTAAGAGGTTTTATAGTTATGGATTTTGATGACCAAAAAGAAGAAGCTAATAAACAACTTTTAGAGTGGATAAATAATAAAGAATTATTAGTGGCGGAGGACATTGTAGAGGGCTTAGAAAACACACCTTCTGCATTAATAGGACTACTTAATGGAGAAAATAAAGGCAAAAGAATAGTAAAAATCTAGGAGTATTTATTATGAGTGAAAAAGAAAAATGGTTATCTTTGAATAAAGAAGATGCACTAGAGCCAGATATGCCTATTTGCGACCCTCATCATCACTTATGGGACTTTAAAGAAAATTTTACTCAACCAACATATTTGCTTCCAGACATACTAAAAGATGTCAATTCTGGTCATAATATAGTCACTACTGTCTTTATAGAATGTGGAGCTATGTACAATCCAGAAAATTCAATTACCAAAAATATAATTTCAGAAACTGAATTTGTGAATGGGATAGCTGCCATGAGTGATTCTGGTTTGTACGGAAAAACTAAGATTGCTGCTGGCATCGTTGGAAGTGCTCCACTTTTAATAGGAAAAAAAGTAGCAAATATTTTAGACAGACTTTTATCCATAAGTCCTGAAAGATTTAAAGGAATCAGATCTCAAGCTGCTATGCATCCAGATGGCACTATACCTGAATCAAGAGCAAGGCCTCCTGAAGGGGTTTATATTAACGAAAAATTTCATGAGGGTTTTGCAGAATTAGCGTCCAGAAATTTATCATTTGAGGCTTGGTGTTATCATCCACAAATTCCTCAACTAGTAGAGCTGGCAAAAAGGTTTACCGACACCATTATAATATTTAATCATTTTGGTGGACCTCTGGGAGTAGGATCATTTAAGAATAAACATGAAGAAGTCTATGCATTTTGGAAAAAAAATGTAAAAGAATTATCTAAATGTAAAAACGTATTCGCTAAATTAGGGGGTATAGCGATGAAAATTAATGGCTATGAATGGCATAAAAAATCTCTACCTCCGGGAAGCGATGAACTTCTAAATAAGACAAAAAATTATTATGAAACCACACTCGAATATTTTGGAGCAGAAAGATGCATGTTTGAATCAAATTTTCCGGTAGATAAATTAAGCTGTAGCTACGTAAATTTGTGGAACAGTTTTAAAAAACTAACTAAAAACTACTCTAAAAATGATAGGAATCTTCTGTTTCATGATACTGCAACTAAAGTCTATAAACTCTAGCTTAAATTATTAAAATAATGAAAAGAGATTATTATAACGCTATAGTTTGTAAAAACACAGGTTCAATAGATAACTTAGAACTGAACTCCCTTAAAAGAAAAAAACTTAATATCGATGAAGTAAGAGTTGAAGTAAGGGCTTGTGGCGTTAATTTCCCTGACAAATTAATGATAGAAGGGAAATACCAGTTAAAACCAGAGCTTCCTTTCATCCCTGGTTTAGAGATATCAGGAGTTATTTCAGAGACCTTTGATAACGATAAAAAATTTTTATTAGACTCCAAAGTAATGTGTCAATTAAGGTTTGGAGGATACTCGGAAGAAGTAGTAGTTAATATAAATAATATAATTAATATGCCTTTAAATTTTTCTTTTGAGGAAGGTGCAGGATTTAGAGTAGCAGCCCAAACGGCCTATGTAGCTCTAGTAGAAAGAGCAAAAATTAAAGAGGAAGAAACCCTACTAGTATTAGGAGCTGCAGGAGGCGTTGGATTAGCTGGAGTACAGTTAGGGAAAGCTTTAGGAGCTAATGTAATTGCTGTATCTAGCTCAAAACAAAAACAAAAAATTTGTAAAGAAATGGGAGCAAACTATTCATTAGGTTACAATAACCTTAAAAGCAATATTTTAGATATCACATTTGGCAAAGGAGTAGATATAATATACGACCCAGTAGGAGGAGAATTTTTTAGCAATGCCTTAAAATGTATAAAATGGGGAGGAAAATTTCTCATCATAGGCTTTGCAGGAGGTAGTATTCCCTCTCTTCCTATTAACATTGCACTTATAAAAGGAATTTCTGTATTAGGCATAAGAGCTGGTGAATACTTCAGAAGATTCCCAGAGAAAAAAGATAGTGCTATTTCAAATCTTTTCAAAATAGCAAAATCTGGTTTAATCAACCCCAAAATTCATAAAATATTAAACTTAAAACAAGCCAGCAAAGGGTTAAAAATGATTGAGAATAGAGAAATTATAGGTCGTTTAATATTGAAGCCATGAAAATTTAGTGAATATCTTCAGCACCTTTAACAGCTTCTATAAATTTCTTATATGAAAAATCAGGAGCTCTAGCTGCCTCTAATATTACTGCTTCCTTTTTACTTTGCGTCTCAATTATTTGAGGAATATCTTTAATCACGTCTGAAGGAATAATAACTGCGCCATGTTTATCAAAATGAATAATATCCTCATTATTCGCTTCCATTCCATAGATATTTACTGTTTCAGAATAATCTACGATATGAGTATATGCATGACTTGGTCCTATAGATCCAGCAAGAGCAGAAAAACCTTTTGCCCATTGGTCAAGATCTCTTACTGCACCATTTGTTACTAGTCCCTTTGCTCCTAACCCTAAGTGAATAGCACTATTAACTTCGCCCCAGAAACAGCCAAAACCTTCTAATTCATCTATATCTTGTATAACTACTACCGAAGGCTTTTTGGGACTATCTATGTATTCATAATATTTAGTTTTTAAAGCTTGAGTTTCTTTATCCGGCATTGTGGTACTACTAATTTTAGCAGTTTTTACGTAGCCGCACACAGAACCTGACATGCTTACTGCTCTTAGAGGTTTATTTGTAAAACCGAGGTCTCTTCTTTCCGGTGCTGCTATATCCAAAGCATTACAGACAGTAGGTGTATCCCATGACTGTAATTTTATTAAATCTTCTATTGTTACTTCTTTCATAATAAAATAATCCACTTAATGAATATATAAAGCTTTTTTAAATTACACGAAATTGATTGAAATTAATATATTTTATAATATAATTTTATAAACAGGGGTGCCTTAATGGCTGAGATTCAATACCCTTTAGAACCTGATTTGGATAATGCCAACGTAGGGAGCAGTATATGTCAAAATTATTTTCATTCTTATGCTATTTATTACTATTTTTTACAATTCAAAATTCTGTTTTAGCAGATACTAAACTAGTACTTCTTCTTGACTGGTTTATAAACCCTGATCACGGTCCAATAATTATTGCTGATAAGAAGGGTTATTTCAAAGAAAACAATCTGAGCATTGAAATAGTACCCCCTGCAAATCCCGCAGATCCTCCTAAAATGGTAGCAGCAGGTAAAGCTGATATAGCCATATCATATCAACCAGATTTACATCTTCAGGTACATCAGGGATTACCAGTCGTAAGGATAGGAACATTAGTTGCAACTCCTTTAAACTGCCTACTCGTATTAGAAGATGGACCCATAAAAACAATTGCTGATTTAAAAAATACTAAGATAGGCTATTCAATTCCTGGCATACAAGAAGCACTAGTATATGGTTTACTAAAAAACGCTAATATTGATAAAAATGAAGTTGAACTTATAAACGTAAACTGGTCATTATCTCCTTCATTAATGAGTGGCCAAGTAGATGCTGTTATTGGTGCATTCAGAAATTTTGAATTGAATCAAATGACTATTGAAGGCATAAAAGGCAAATGTTTTTACCCTGAAGAAGAAGGAGTTCCCCAATACGATGAGCTCATATTTATAGAGAACAATAAAATAACTAATAAAAAAGTTTTAAATAATTTTTTATTTGCTATCGAAAAAGCAACACAATTTATAGTAAATCACCCTGAAGAAAGTTGGAATATTTTTTCTAATACTGCTGAAGAATTAAATACAAAACTAAATAAAATGGCCTGGTTTGATACCATTCCTAGATTAGCATTAAGACCTTCAGCATTAGACACAAAACGCTATGTAAGATTTGAAAAATTTCTACTAAGCCAAGAATTAATAAAAGAGACGTTACCTATAAACCTGATGGCAATCGAATTACCCAATTAATTTTATGAAAAATAATCATTTAATCTCTGTAGAAGGAAGTTTAAGTATAAAAGACAAAAACTTGCTAAATAACTTCTTACTACGAATTAATAAAGGGACGTGGACAACTATTTTGGGTCAATCAGGCGTCGGTAAATCTACTCTTCTGAAATTAATTGCAGGACTTGATATTCCAGGAAAATTTAAAGGTAATATTAATATAAAGAACATCAATAAGAGAACTTTTTCTTGGATGGCTCAAGATGATCTTCTGCTTCCTTGGATGAATATAATAAGAAATGTGTGCCTCGGACAGATTTTAAGAAATGAAGAATTAGACTATCTCAAAGCGGAAAAACTTTTACAAAAAGTAGATTTAAAAAACTTTTCCACACAATTGCCAGCAACTCTATCAGTAGGAATGAGACAGAGAGTTGCTTTAGCGAGAACCCTTATGGAAGAAACTGAAATAGTATTGATGGATGAGCCATTTTCATCGTTGGATTATACGACTAGATCTTATATACAAAATTTATCGAAAAAATTATTAAAAGATAAAACCGTAATAATGGTTACTCATGATCCAACTGAAGCATTAATATTAAGTAATAGATTACTATTAATAGAAAACAAAAAATTAACAGAGTTAAAACTACCTAATTCAAACCCTATAAGAAGTATCAACCAAAATGATTTTTCCAAGTTTTATGAAAAGACTATAAAAAAACTTCAACAAGCATACACAGCATCATGAAAAAAATATTCAAATTTATAATATATTCATTTATTATAGTCGTAATTTGGTGGGCAATAAAATTATTTTCTGGTACTCCAGATTTCATTCTACCCAGTCCTGATGTGGTTATAAGATCTATGATTGACAATTATTATTTGTTATTCTCAAATGCTTTAATTACATTGTATGAAATCATAGTGGGTTTTATATTAGGAACTTTGTTAGGGTTAACTACTGGTATTCAATTATTTATCTCAAAAAATTCTAGAAAACTATTACTTCCATTTATCTTATTAAGTCAGGCTATTCCAATTTTTGCATTAGCGCCGATACTAACGCTATGGCTAGGCTATGGAATCTGGTCAAAAGTTATCATGACTATGCTTATTATTTATTTTCCTATTACCATTTCATTTTATGAGGGACTTAAAAGAATAGACCCTATGATAGTAAATTTAATAAGCACTATGGGAGCCGGAAAACTATCTTCTTTATTTAAAGTTAGAATCCCTTTTGCACTACCTCAACTAGCTTCGGGACTCAAATTGGCAGCAGCTTTTGCCCCCATAGGAGCTGTCATAGGTGAATGGGTAGGAGCATCAAAAGGCTTGGGTTATTTGATGCTATATGCTAGTGGAAGAGTTCAAATAGACCTTATGTTTTCTGCAATCATAATCCTTGGATTTTTTACTATTTCCTTATATTCATTCGTTAATATAATTATGGATAAGTTAACTAAATGGGATCACAAATCTCATATATAAATCGTTAATGGTGATCTTTGCTTTGTTTCATCATGTCTACTTTAAACTTAACAATTAGTGACGGTAGATTCTCAAAAATCAATTCTACTTCTATCATTTCTCCTTTTTTGAGAGTTTGATTTATTCCCATGAACATAAGATGTAGCCCCATAGGTTTTAACTCAACAGTTTTGCTTTTTTCTATGGTTAATCCTTCGTTTATAGGCCTCATTTTTGCTACACCATTTTCCATTTTCATTTCATGAATTTCTATTATTTTAGCAAAATCGGCCTTAGCTCCTATTAATATAATAGGTTCATGCAAATTATTAGTTAATTCAAAGTAACCTGCAGCTGTAATAGATTGTTCTCCTGCTATTCTCAACCAAGGGTGATCAATTATGGCATATTTGGCCTCAAATTTATGTGCAGTAGAATAAAGAGGAAATATTAGTAAGGTCGTAATCAAAAGTATAAGTTTCATATTTTCCTCTACTGTAAGGGTGAACATGAAGAAGGAGATAAAACAATACTCTCTTCCGATCTAATAGCTCGTTCTTGTATTAAATTTAAATCTTCAAATAAAGGATTGTTTTCGGACTGCACCCAGAATTCTTGCATAGTTTCCGTATTGTCATGACTCCATAAATGAATTATTTCATTAGGATCGGAAAGTTCTACATTCCATACACCTATATTTACTGAAGTAGACTTCAATTTTTCTCTTATATCAATAAAACTTTTCATCCATTTTGCCGATTGTCCAATATTTAAACCAGCAATTCTTAATTCATAAATATTTTTTCTCCTCTGAGGTTTTTTTAACGTTACTGTAGGCCTAAGAATTCTAATTTTTTGGGTCAAAATATGTGGAGCAACTAGGGGAATAAATTTTTTTCTCCAATCCTCTAGTTGAGATAATTCTGATCTCAATTTTCTCATTTCTTCCACATCCTTATATTCCCACATGTGAACATATTGGTTCAGTCTTCCTATAGAGCTCCACCAATGGCCTATTAATTTTCCATAATCATCTCCATCTCTTATGGATTGAGCCACAGTAGCACTCGCGTTAACAACCTCCTTTGTTTTCCCAGCACGAGTTGTATACATTCTTAGTTCATAAATCATACATATTCTCCTTTTTCTTTTAATCTGTACCAAGCCTAAAATCATTAATATTTGGCTTATTAGTCATATTCCAATAGTCCACCAATCTCCATGGAGATACATTTACCACCCTACCTTTGCTATTACGGTACCAACTATCAACTAATTCATTACTCCAAACCATTTTTCTATGTTCTGCATCTAATTTATTGTTATATTCTTCGCACACTTCACTCTTACAATTTAGTGCTGGTGTTTTATACTCAATCATCATCTTAATACAGCCCAAGATATACCTCATTTGGCATTCTCCATGAAAATAGATACTTCCTCCATGTGCTAAATTCGTATTAGGTCCATACATGATATAAAGATTTGGAAAATCTGGAACTGTAATGCCCAAATAAGCCTTGGGGTTATCCTCTTCCCAAACTTCATTTAGCTCTAGAGATCCTAGACCTTCAACTTTCATAGGCCATAAAAATTTATTTGCATTAAAACCCGTTGCACAAATAATTGCATCTAATTCATGTTTATTACCAAGAGAATCTATTGCCCCATTAGATAAAACTTCTTTTATCTCTCCTGAAACTAATTCTACGTTATCTTTCTTGAGCATTTCATACCAATAATTATCTACTAACATTCTTTTTCCGTAAGGAGGATAATTAGGTATTACTTTTTTCATAAGTTCTCTATCATCACCTATGACTGACTCAACGTATTTAACAATATTTCTTCTAAAGCGTTCATTTATGGGATTTATAGTGTTTGGAAGATTTCCCCAATCTTTATCTTCGTATAATGAAGCATGAATGCCATCGCTGAATCCCCAAAACAACTGGAAACGATACCATCTAGAATAAAAAGGTAAATTTTCTAAAGTCCATTTTTTTCCCTCACTTAATTTTCTATGATAATTAGGATTAGCTAAAACCCAATGTGGTGTTCTTTGAAAAATAGTAAGTTTTTTAGCACATTTAGCTAATTCAGGAGCAGCTTGCATAGCGCTAGCTCCGGTACCTATGATCGCAAGCTTTTTATTATTATAATCATAATCATGATTCCAAGAAGCGGTATGAACTATAGGTCCAGAAAATTTATCAATACCTTTAATTTTAGGGGTTACGCCTCTGTTAAGTTGTCCAACTGCGCTAATAACAACATTAGCAACATATGTCTTTACTTTGTTTTTGGTCTTAGTATGCAATTGCCATTTAGACTGAGTTTTATTAAATTGCATATGTTCTACAGAAGTATTAAATATTATTTTTTCTTTTAAATTATATTTTTTTTCACAATTTAATAAGTACTGATATATAGAATCTCTCTTTGAATAAAATTCATCCCAGTGATAGGAGGGCTCGAAAGAGTATGAATAAACATGATTAGGTGTATCTACTCCACACCCAGGATAACTATTTTCATACCAAGTCCCACCAACAGAATCATTTTTTTCTATTACTATGAAAGGAATATTAGCTTTAGAGAGTTTAATTGCTGCCAAAAGACCGCACAAGCCTGCCCCTATTATTATTACTTTAAAATTTTCTACATCTGAATTCTTGGCCACAAAGTCATCATAATTTCTAGAAAATTTTTTATCAGTAGATAGCTCTTCACACATCATAGGAACATATTCATCTGGGACTACCCCACCTACACCCACATTCATGATTTGCTTAATTAAGTTATAATTATTATTAATATTATTATGTATAAATTTGTTATTACTAATATTTTTATTTAAATATGATATAAGTTTTTTTCTTATCTGTTTAGCAAGTACTTCAGGAACTTTTGCAGAATAGTCAAATGGTCCTCTTACATAATTTTTTATTTTATCTAAAAAGTAATTATCCCCAGTCAAGTATGACAATGTTAAGGTCAGTGTCACTATATCGGCTTCGGCTAGATTTTTATCTAACCAATCAGGATTTTTTAAAGCATCAAAAAGATCATACATAAAAATATTTCAGACATATAAAAATAAGAAAAAACTATTTGTAATTTTACCATAATTCTTTATTAAATAAACCTTTGATAGAAACTAATTAAAATGAAAAATAAAGCAAAAGAAAAATTACCTCTCGAAAACATTAAAGTACTTGACGCATCAAGTTTTATAGCTGCTCCGTTGGCTAGTGCAATAATGTCTGATTATGGTGCTGAGGTTATAAAAATAGAATCCCCCAGCGGAGATACCTACAGAGATGCAGTTATAGGAGGGCAAGTATGGCCAGAAAGCAATATAGATTGGGCATTTCTTTTAGAAAACAGAAATAAAAAAAGTCTTTGTCTAAACTTAAAAACTGATAAAGGCCAGATTATTTTAAAAAAATTAGTTAAAAAAGCTGACGTTTTTATTACAAATTTACCAAAATCTCCAAGAAAAAAGTTAGGCTTAACCTCAAGTATCATTAGAAAAATAAATCCTAAGATTATTTATACTTCACTTTCAGGGTACGGTGAAACAGGACCTCAAGCGAAAAACACTGCATTAGATGCCACTGCTTGGTGGGCTAGATCAGGTTTAATGGAATGGTCTAAGCCTTATAATGGTGAATTTCCTCCTTTCCCTGTTCCTGGAATAGGTGACCACCCCACAGGTATAACCCTATTTTCTGCTATTTTATTAGCACTTATTAATAGAGAAAAAACAGGAAAAGGTACGACAGTAACAACTTCATTATTAGCAAATGGCATATGGGCTAATGCAATGTTAGTACAAGCTATACTGGCTGGTCACAAACCTATAGACACATTTCACTGGGCTAATCTGAGTGCATTAAGAAATTTATATTACCTTAAAGATTCATCAGTTTTATTTATAATGCTTACAGATGAAAAAAAATATTGGCTTTCCTTTATTAAATCAATTGGATTAGAATCATTGGATATAAATGAGAAATATGATACGCAAGAAAAAAGACAGAAAAACAGAATAGGTTTAAAAAATATTTTACAAAAAACTTTTAAAAAACTTAGTTATAATGAAGTTGATAAAAAATTATCACCGACTGGGGTCGTTTTCACAAAAATACAAACTACCCAAGAAGCTGTGAAAGATCCTAATACAAAAGCTAATAATATGTATTTAGATGTGAGTGGATATAAAAACCTTAAAACCGTTGCTCCGCCCTTAAACATTGAAGATGTGGAAAGAGTCCCCTCAAAAAAAGCACCTAAGCTTGGAGAACACAGCAAGCAAATTCTTTCAGAAATAGGCTATTCTGTTCAGGAAATTAGACAATTAAAACGTAATGGTGTTATATCTTAGATCTAATTTGAAAAATATTTTAATTACACTTTTTATTTTATTAGGGGAGGTAAAAATTGTATATAACCCAAGCATTAAAAAGATCAGCACAAGTCAACGAAAATGGGCTAGCAACCAGAGATGGAGGTAGGTCATTTACGTGGAAGCAGTCTTTAGATAGAGTTAGCAAGCTCGCTTCAGGCTTGCAAAATTTAGGTTTTAAAACTGGAGAGAGAGCAGCAATATTGTCTTTAAATAGCGATAGATATTTTGAGGCATTATATGCAGCCCCTTGGGCAGGAGGAATATTTGTTCCTATCAATACCAGATTAGCACCTCCCGAAATTGAATTTTGGCTAAATGATAGTGAAAGCTCCATTTTATTTGTAGATAAAAATTTTTCTGAAATAGCTTTAGAGTTAATTAAATCCGGAAAAGTACCTAGCCTAAAAAAATGCATCTATATGTCAGATGGCGATATTCCAGAAAAAATGGAAAGTTTCGAGGAAATAATAGAATCTTCTCAACCCGTAGAAGATGCTCTTAGAGGATATAATGATATAGCAGGATTATTTTACACCGGAGGAACTACTGGTAGATCAAAAGGTGTTATGCTAAGTCACAATAATTTAGTGTCTAATTCATTTAATACATTGGCTAGTTTTAGGTTTGAAGGCAATCTTAAATGGTTGCATGCTGCGCCAATGTTCCATATAGCAGATGTAACTGGAGTTTTAACTATCACTCAGTTAGCTGGAGAACACTATTTTATTCCAGGATTTACACCAGATGGAGTTCTAAAAAGTATAGAAGGATATAAAATTACAGATACAATTCTTGTTCCAACCATGGTGAACATGTTGGTCTACCATCCTGAAGTAACTAAATATGATTTATCTTCTTTAAGACAAATAAATTATGGAGCATCGCCGATGCCAGAAACTGTCATTTTAAAAGCTATGGAAGTCATACCTAAATGCATGTTTGCACATGCCTACGGTCAAACAGAGTGTGCTCCTCTTCTCACTGTAGCAGGACCTGAATGTCATGTTTTAGAAGGGCCATTAGCTTATAAATTCAAATCTACTGGAAAAGCAGTTGCTGGTGTAGAACTAAAAATTATTGATGAAAATTCAAAGGAAATTAAAAGAGGAGAAGTGGGAGAGATAGCGGCAAGAGGTCCCAATGTCATGCTTGGATACTGGAGACAAGAAGAATTAACTAAAAAAGCAATACAAGATGGCTGGATGCATACTGG
>CAZNVN010000027.1:0-20224 GCA_964576635.1 uncultured Rhodospirillaceae bacterium | reverse complement strand
TCTAATAGATATCTATAATCAGCTCTGCCACCTCTTGTTTCTCCGACAGCGATGGGGGCTATTGTAGATCTACACACTTCTCCTATACTTGATAGATGATCCATAAATACTGGATCTTCTACCCATAATAAATCAAATTCTTCCAAAGATTGACATATATTTACTGCCTGGGGTCTATTCCACATAGAATGTAGCTCTGCCATAATATCAATTTTACTCCCAACAGCCTCTCTAATTTTTACAAATGGCTCTATACCTTTTTTTAAATCTTCGAATGAAATATACTGACCATTAGTTTTTTCAGCTGCAAAATCAAAAGGCCAAATTTTCATTGCGTCGATATTATCTTCTAATAAAGAATGTGCTAATTCTGCGGGCCTATTTAGAAAAGAATCTAAATCTTGGTATTTACCAACATTACTATTTAACCCAAAATTTTTTGTTCCTTGAACAGGTAAATTTCTTATATAATCTGGCCCCGCGCAAGTATTATAAATTCTTATTTTATCTCTGACCTTACCTCCTAATAAGGCAGCTACTGGCATAGAACACGCATGCCCTAGTATGTCCCAAAGAGCTATATCTATGGCGGAGCAACCTCTCATCTCAGCTGATGCTCCTACAAATCCAATGTAACCAACAAGATGTTTTTGATGCATTTCTATATCTAATGGATTTTTTCCTATTAGATAAGGAGCTATAACTTCATGAATATGTGCTTCAGCAGAGCTCGGCCCATAAAAAGTCTCTCCCAAGCCAACTAAACCCTCGTCCGTTTTAACTTGAACAAATAAAAGATTTGAAAATTCTTCTAGTCTTATTGTTTCTATTGAACTTACTTTCATAATAATATAATTCCTCTAAATTTAACTTTTACTGAGAATTAGAATAAGCCTTCTATTTGTCCATCCACATTTAATTTAATTGATTCGGCAGCAGGCACCTTAGGAAGACCGGGCATGGTCATAATTGACCCACAAATAACAACTATAAATTCCGCACCACTTGATAGTTTAACTTCTCTAATAGGTAAAACATGACCAATGGGTGCACCCTTTAGATTAGGATCTGTTGAAAAACTGTATTGAGTCTTAGCTACACATATAGGTAAACTTGAAAAACCATCTTCTTGTATTTTTTTTAGCTGATCTCTAGTTTTGGTATCTGCTATCACTTCACTAGCACCATAAATTTCTTTAGCAATCGTATTGATTTTTTTCCATAAACTTATCTCATCAGAATATAAAAATTTAAAATCCTCATTATTAGCTCTTTCGCAAAGTTCTACTACACTATTTGCTAATTCTCTTGCTCCTTCTCCCCCTTTTTCCCAATGTTTACAAAGATTAACTTTTATTCTCAACTGAGAGCAATAATCCTCCACAATGTTTATCTCTTTATCAGAATCCGTATTGAAATGGTTAATAGCCACTACTACCTCTAAACCAAATTTTTTTAGGTTATTTATGTGTCTCTCTAGATTTGGCAAACCTTTTTTAAGTGCTTCAATATTTTCAGTTTTAAAATTATTCTTTACACCGCCGTGCATCTTTAACGCTCGAATAGTAGCCACAATGACAGCACATTTAGGTTGAATGTTTCCCTTACGACACTTAATATTTAAAAATTTTTCAGCTCCTAAGTCAGCCCCAAAACCTGCTTCTGTAACTACATATTCCGATAGTTTCATTGCTGCTTTTGTAGCGATGATTGAATTACAACCATGCGCTATATTAGCAAATGGACCACCATGAATGATAGCAGGATTACTTTCGATAGTTTGAACTAGATTAGGTTTAATAGCATCTTTTAATAGAGCTGCCATAGGTTTATGTGCATTTAATTGTTTTGCGTATATAGGCTTTCTTTCTTTATTATAAGCAATAGTGATATTACCAATTTTATCTTCAAGATCTTTTAAGTTCCGCGACAAGCAAAAAATAGCCATTATCTCTGAAGCAACAGTGATATCAAATCCATCTTCCCTTGGAAAACCATTAACAACCCCACCAAGATTAATATTTATTGAACGTAACGCACGGTCATTTAGATCTATCACCCTTCTCCAAACTACTCTTCTTACATCTATATTTAAATCGTTACCCCAATAAACATGATTATCAATTAATGCAGATAAAAGGTTATGAGCAGTAGTTATTGCATGAAAATCTCCCGTAAAATGTAAATTAATCTTTTCCATAGGAAGAACTTGAGCATAACCTCCACCAGCAGCACCACCTTTCATACCAAAAGAAGGTCCTAGACTAGGTTCTCTTAAACACACAATCGCTTTTTTTCCAATTTTATTTAGACCATCACACAAACCTATTGAGGTAGTAGTTTTTCCTTCTCCAGCTGGAGTCGGGGTAATTGCTGTAACTAGAACTAAGTTACTCTTTTTTTCTTTTAATTGATCAATATACTCTAAGTCTAATTTTGCAATATGGTGACCAATCGGGCTAAAAGCATTTTTCTCATCACGCACACCAATAGATTCAAGTACCTCTTTTATAGGCTTTATTTTTGCGCTTCTTGCTATTTCTATATCAGACTTTATCTTATCCATAGTAAGCTCTATATTTAAATAAACATTTTAAGTAATGTATATATAGTAATAGGAGTCCTTTATGTCTATAATTAATGGAATGGCACACTTAGCCTTATCAGTAAGTAATTTTGAAGATTCCAAAAAATTCTATAAAGAATTACTCCCTTATTTAGGCTTAAAATTGGTTTTTGATGGTGAAGAATCAGTTTATCACGTCGGAGGGCGCACCGCACTATTAATTCAAAAATGTGATAAAGAATATTTAGGTAACAAGTTCAAACAAGGAGCCATAGGTCTACATCATTTATGTTTTAGAGCAAGATCTAAAAAAGACGTTGATTTGGTTGCAAAGAAACTATTAAACATGGGTGCACTCATTGATAGGGGACCTCTTGAAGGACCTTGGGTAAAGGGCTATTATTATATCGTTTTTGAAGACCCTGATGGAATTAGACTAGAAGTAAACTATGTTCCTGGAACTGGAGTTTTAGATAAAGAAAATAATTTCAACCCAAGTAAAGATTATAAATAAAATGATTAATAAAAAGGAATTATATTTTTATCGCACTAAAGGATATTTGATTCCAAATTGGAATCTTTCTTATAATCAACTCAACGATCTAAGAAAAAACTTAGAAAAACTTATTTCAGATAATAAAAATATTCGTCCTGAACAATTAGTATGTCCACATATAAAGGGTGGATCAATGGGAGTCCTTAAAGGTAATACTCATAAATATTTTATAAAGTTAGCATACAGTGAAGAAATAATTCAGCTAATAACTCCCATAATAGGAAAAAATATTTTACTTTGGGGTAGCCAGGTATTTTGCAAACCCCCAAAAGATGGAATGGCTGTTCCGATGCACCAGGATTCCCATTATTGGCCTATTAAACCAATGTCTACTTGTTCAGTCTGGATAGCAATAGATAAAAGTTCTAAAGTTAATGGATGCTTAAAGGTAATTCCCAAATCCCATAAGGAATATTTTAAACATAAAAAATATCACAAGGATACTGCTCTAGACTCTGGTATTCCACTAAAGGTTATAAAGGATAAAAAAGTTGATTATATTAAACTTAAACCAGGGCAACTTTCTTTACACGATGCTGCTTTAATTCACGGATCGGATGCTAATCATTCAGCTTTAAGAAGAGCAGGCATAGTTTTCCGTTATATGAATTCAAATAGCTTATTTGATCGCAAACATGAAAATCATAATCAAAAAGATGGACACTCAGTAAATTATTCTAAACGTCCCATATGGCTGATAAAAGGCCATTTTGGAAAAAACACAATAGTGGAAAACATTAATTAATACTAATATATTTCCTCAGTTATTGCTTCTTCTTTATAAAATTTTTCTATTTCTCTTTTGTTATAACCAAGATCAGATAAAATTTTTCTATTATCCATTCCTCTCGATCCAAGATATATCCCAGGATTACAACTAGATTTTGAAAATTTCCATGGTAAACCCGGAACTTTAATAATTCCTCCACCCCCATCCTTTAATTCTCTTACTGCCCCCCAATGCTTTCCCCATTCTCCTTCCGCAAAATCTTTCATCGTTCTAAGTTTACCAACAGCTAAGCCTGATTCTTCAACCTGAGCCTCTAAATCTTCAATAGAACGAAATGTAGAAGCCCATGAAATTATTTCTTTCATTAAATCCTTATAATTTTTTCTTCGAAGTTTTGGAGTCTTATACTTTGGCACGGTCAAAAGATCTAAACGACGCATCATTCTTGCATACCTGATAAACATAGGAGTCCATATTGGACTACATACTATTACAACTATTTCTCCTGATGAAAGTTTTATATATGGAGAAATAGGAGCAGAAAGCGAAAATGGCTCGCTTTCACTATCATCCATACCTGCTAATTCTGCGTGAGCTTTCTCATTTACTGCTATCATAGTAGCCGCTAGTGAAACGTCCACATGTTGTCCTTCTCCTGTATTTTGTCGATCATGTAAAGCAGCAAGACAAGCTACAGTAGCCTGCAGACCAGTATAAACATCGGCGTGTGAAAAATCACTTTGCATATTATTATAATCTCCATCTTTAATCCCCATATGTTTAAACTTAGCATAGGCAGTTCCACATTCTGCATGAACTGAAGGTGCAAATGCTGGTTTTCCTCTTAAAGGTCCAGTTTGCCCATAACCGCTAATGGACACATAAATGATATTTTTATTAATCTGCCTCAAACTCGGATAATCTAGGCCAAAAGATTTTAAAATTCCCGGTCTAAAATTTTCGGCAACTATATCAACATCTTTACAAAGCTTTTTAATTATTTCTCTGCCTGCTGACGTATTTAAATCAAGAGATAAGCATTTTTTACCAGCATTTTGTTGAGCATAATAATGTGAAAAATTACCACTTGCAGGAAAACCAAATCTTGAAATATCTCCCGTTTCAGGATCTTCAACTTTAATAACTTTAGCACCCATATCACAAAGCATCTTTGTAAAATGTGGTCCCGCTAGTACTCTTGTAAAATCTAGTACTTTTAGTCCTTTTAATGGCCCTGTCATTTTATTTTCCTTTAAAAATAATATTTTGATTTTTGTCAGATAAATAGGATATTCCTGCTTTTGCATCACTAGAATTTAATACTTTGTTTATAGAATTTCCCATCTCTTTATCCGCTCTTTTAATTCCATATTTAGAAGAAAAATTAGCTATTTTTTTAATTTCTTTAAGAGCTATTGTAGGACCACTTGCAAGTTGTTTAGCAAAAGATAAAGCAGAATCATATAATTGAGTTTCGGGGACTACTATATTAATGAGACCCCATTTTTCTAATGTCTTTGCATCATACCTTCTACCAAACATACTCATTTCTTATGCTCTTACCATGCCTATTCTTTCCACCAAACGCTGTACTCCCCCTGCTAAAGGCATTAAACCAACAGAAGATTCTACTAAACCTATTTTTGCAGTGTCGGCAGCAATAATAAAATCACAACCTATAGCTAATTCAAATCCTCCTCCTAATGCCGCTCCATTAATTGCAGCTATAGTTGGCATTTTTGCATTCTCTATAATATTGATAAGTTTCATAGGATCTTCATTAGATCTTGATCTACGTAAAAACTCAGGATCAGCACCGGCAGAAAAATGATTTAGTTTGCTAATAAATAATAAAGCCCTCGCACCAGAACTTTCTGAATTTATAATATTTTTATGTATGCTATCTAAAAACTCATTATTTAATAAATTATTAGGAGGATTATTTAGCATTAAAATTACTAAACCATCCTCCATCTTAGTTTCTACTAATTTTGTAACCATTTAAAAACTCCCATCACATATAAATGATATTTAGCTAAAAACTTAACTTAAATTCACTAAATTTACGCTTCTCTCATTTTAGCTACTAAAGGAGGACATCTATGCTCATCGTAGTACTCTTCTTGACAATCCATACAATAAAAACATTCATCCATATTAATCTTACCAGAACTTTTTATTGCTTGAGTAGGACATGACTTTTCACACAAATGGCAAGGACTCCCGCATTCTACTCTCCTTTTTAAAATGTTAAATAATCTAAACTTTCCTCCTAAAGCCAAAAAAGCACCTAAAGGACAAACATACCTACAAAAAAATCTACTTATAAATACAGACGCAGCTAGCAATACTACAGCATAAATCACATAATTAATCGTTCTATCAAACTTTAATGTAATTGCTGTTTTGAAGGGTTCAATCTCAGTCGCGATTAATGCTAAATCCAATTCATAAAACATTAAAAGTATGATTAGTAGTAATAAGACGTATTTTAATATCAAAAGTATATTGTGTATGCTTTCCTTAACATTGATTTGCCTCAAGCCTAAAGACTGAGAAGCTACATTGATTAACTCTTGTAAAGCACCAAAAGGGCATAACCATCCACAAAAGAAGCCTCTTCCTACAATAAAAAATGATATCAAAGTTACTATACTTACTACAGTAATTAAAGGATCAAAAATGATAACCGAATAATTAAAATTATCAGTAATTACTAATTGTATATAGTTTAAAATATTAACAATTGTTAGTTGTGCACCTGCAATCCAACCCACCCAAACCAAACAAAATAGCATTGCTGCTATTCTAATTGTATCATATACTTTTCTATTTTTTACTAGCCTCGTTCTAAATATCAACACCAAAGAACAAATAGAAATAAATGCTATTAAAATGGATAAGTTTTTTATTTGTAGCTTCCAAATTGATATCCAATCATTATTACTAGAAAAATTTTCTTCAAGTCTCGGTTCTATTAATAAACGCTTAGGAGGAATATACTCGAGACTAGCTCGAGAAAAGTTTCTAGAAGTATTGCTAAATTTAGATTCAAAATTTACTATTAAATTCCAATTTTGAGCAGGATCAAAATCTTCTGGATTATCAATAAATAAGAGTGCAATTTCATTAAAAAACCTTGGAGTAGAATCTTCAATATTTCTGGTAAACATAAAATTTGTTCTATCATAAGTTCTAAAGAAGAAGTTTTTCCCATTTTGTTCAATATAAATTCTATCAAAGTGATTTTTAGATAGACCCTTTGTTTCACAATTTTTTCTTGAAATGCTGGTTTTCTGTTCGAGACACCTTAGAGGAGTTAATACAGAAAAATTGCCTCTAGTAGAAATAAAAAATCCCCTATCATTGGTTGGTCTGCCACTTCTAGCAAAATTTTTAATATAAGCTGTTTTCCCTATTATATTTTGCCCAATTCCAACCGGACTAGCATATGTAAAATAAATATCTAAAAAAATTTGCTCATTATCAATATTTTTATATTCAAAATCTTTCTTGTACTCTATTCTCCCTTTTTCACCTTTTGTAATAAATGAAAAATAGTTTTCTAAATAACGATTTTCCTCATTTATAAATTTATTTCCTTCATTTTTTTGAGGAATAATTTTACCATCCTCATTTTTGATAAACTTAGCCAATCCTAATGACCCGTCTTTTAATAATTCTATCCATGTCATAGGCTTATAAGTTTCATGATCTAAAGTTTTCTTATTATCAACAAAACCAGGAATTGAAACAATTCTTGCAACCTTATTTGCAGCAAGTTTTATGGACTGATGCATTAAAATAGAAGTAATAGTTGCTTCCGTTACTCCATCAATATTTTTTGTTTCTTCAGCGCTATCTCTATTTATTGACAATCCATTAATCACTTTATTCATATACTGAGTAACAAATCTATACAACACACCTTCTTCTATTCCCTCAACAATTACACCACTATCATATAAGAAAAGAGGCTCTGAATGAGAAAGCAACCTAGCCTTCAATATTGTTCCTTCTATGGATATACAGACTAAAATATTAAAAGGAGACGCTGCAAAACCTTTAGATTCTGCAAAATTAGAGGAAATAAATGCATAGCCAAATAATTGCTGGTTTCTATAAATTTCGTAAATATTTTTGTTTTCACTTGTAGGAATAATTTCACTAATATCAATTCGTAAAAGATTTTTCACTTGATCAAAGTGAATTATTGAAGCTTCTTCACTACTTTTATCTGCATATGAATTATTATTACTAAATATAGCAACTAAAAATATAAAGAGAAATAAGATGAATCTAGTTGTTTTCAAGTTTATAACCCTTAAATTTCTCTCTTAATGCTAATTTCTGAATTTTCCCTGTTGCCGTATGAGGAATTTCATCAATAAATACTACATCATCAGGCATCCACCAAGATGCTATCTTACCCTTTAGATAGTCTAGTATCTCTTGTTTATTTATTTTTTCATTCTCACTTGGTACGACTATTAATAATGGTCTTTCATCCCATTTAGGATGAGGAACCCCTATAACAGCAGCCTCCGCTATTTTATTATGTCCAACCGCTATATTCTCAATTTCTATAGAACTAATCCATTCTCCTCCAGATTTTATTACGTCTTTAGTTCTATCTGTAATATGCATATACCCATCTGTATCTATCGTAGCCACATCCCCCGTCATAAACCAACCATCTTTTCTATGTACTTCACTATTTTTTATATTCATATATCCTGAGCAAATCCAAGGGCCCTTAATCCATAAGTCACCAAAAGCTTTCCCATCATTCGGTAAAACTTTTCCCTTATCATCAGTTATTCTTAACTCAACTCCATACATAGGCCTGCCTTGTTTTTCTGATAAATCAAGTAGTTCATCAGTGCTCATATAAGAATGTTTAGCTAGTGGAGTATTAATTGCCCCAAGAGGAGATGTCTCCGTCATACCCCATCCATGGATAACAGTCACTCCATATTTCTTTTTAAAAATTTCCATCATTGATCTCGGACAAGCAGACCCTCCTATCATGCATCTATTCAATGAATCTAGAGATTTCCCTGATTTTTCGAGGTATTCAAAGAGCATTAGCCATATAGTAGGAACAGCTGCTGTTAAAGTGATACTCTCTTTAGTGATTAAGGAATGCACACTCTCTCCATCCAAATGCCTTCCTGGCAACACTAGTTTTGCTCCCACCATTGTAGCAACATAAGGTATTCCCCAAGAATTAGCATGAAACATAGGTGCAACTGGCATTACGACATCTCTTGCTGAGACATTTAAATTATCAGGAGCTGCGGCTGCTAAAGAGTGCACAATAGTAGAACGGTGTGCATATAAGACTCCTTTAGGATTTCCTGTAGTACCTGAGGTGTAACAAAGAGAAGATGCCGTCTTTTCATCAAACTGAGGCCATTCAAAATTTCCATCCTCAACATCTATTAAATCCTCATAACATATGAGATTATTTATTGAGGATGACTTTGGCATTTCTGTTTTGGTGCATAATACAATAATCGTATTTAAGTTGTTTAAGCTATTATATATTTTTTCTACCAATGGAATAAAATCTAAATCTATAAATAAAAATTTATCTTCTGCATCATTAATAATATAGGTTATTTGTTCAGGATATAATCTAGGATTTATGGTATGACATACACTCCCAATTCCTGAAACTCCATAATAAAGCTCATAGTGCCTAATGTTACTCCATGCCATTGTAGCTATTCTATCCCCTATTTTTGCCCCTAACTTTATTAATGCCTGCGCTAGCTTTTTTGATCTCAGATGTGTTTCCTCGTAATTAGACCGTTCTTCACCACCATTAGTAGTTCTACTTACAATCTCAGTTTTACCATGGTATCTTGCCGCATATTCTATCAGCGAAGATATGAGTAAAGGTTGATCACTCATTAGTCCTTGCATTTAAATTCCTCCCATAAGATAAGTAGTACTAAAATCTAATGTCAAAAATCTTGAAAAACTTGATGAAATAAATGACACGTTATATATCAATATTAATTATTAATTTAGGATAGCTAAAATGACAATAAAAATTGCTATTATTGGGTCCGGACCATCAGCATTTTATTCAGCTCAATCTATTTTAAAATTAAATCAAGATTGTGAAATAGATATTTTGGATAAACTATTTAGCCCCTTCGGACTAGTAAGATATGGAGTAGCACCCGATCATCAAAAAACTAAAAATGTCATAAGGGTGTTTGATAGGATTTTATCTCAAGAACAAGTGCAATTTTTTGGATGTATAGATGTAGGAAAGACTATTTCAATAGAAAAACTAAAATCATTTTATGATGCAATAATAATTGCTACTGGTATGGCAATTGATAGGCCTTTAGGTATAAAAGGTGATAATAAATTAGGTTGTTATGGTGCCGCTGAATTTGTTGGATGGTATAATGGGCACCCAAATTATAAAGATTTAAATCCCCAATTGGATAATGATACGGCAGTTATAATAGGAAATGGAAATGTTGCTATAGATTGTGCACGAGTTCTAGCAAAAAATAGTAAAGAAATGGAAGAGTCGGATATTACAGAATACTCGGCTAAAGCAATTATGAAATCTCCTATTAAAAATATATATATCATAGGGCGTAGAGGTCCTCTCGATGCAAAATTTACTACTGTAGAAATTAGAGAGATGGGAGAACTCTTAGATTGCAACAGTGTTTTATCCAATGGAACATTATCGCAGATACCATCATCTAAGAATTTAGAAGAAATTGAAAAACAATATAAAATTTTAACTTCTTTTCCAGAACTAGACTCTTTAGATGAATCAGAACGCAAACCTAAGACAGTAGAATTCAAATTCTACGCAAAACCTGTAGAAATTTTAGGAGATGAAAAGGTAAATGGAATAAGATTCGAAATTAACCACTTAAATGATAAAAACGTCGTAGAGGGTACGGGAAAGACTTTTGAAATTAATACAGGATTGATAATTAGTGCTATAGGCTACTATGGTGAGAAAATTGATGGAATCCCTTTTGATGAAAAATCTGGTAAAATTATAAATAATAATAATATTATTGATGATAACCTTTATGCCGCAGGTTGGATAGCAAGAGGGCCAACAGGAGTGATAGGAACTAATAAGCACGATGGAGACAGAGTTGCAAATAACATCGTAGACAAAATTACCCCTAATAATAAAGCAGGTAGATCTGGCCTTCTGAATTACCTTAATAAAAATAATTTTCATTATATTAATAAAGTAAAGTGGCAAATTATTAATGAAGAAGAAGTAAGAAGGGCTAATAATAATTCACCAAGAAAAAAATTTATTGATTCCAATGAAGTCTATAAATTTCTAAATAATTAACGATTAAAAAATACCAAGAAATCAAAAAGCTTTTATAACTAAATATTTCTGTCTTTCTCATGTATTCTTATTTTTCTACAAAGATCATCTGATAGCTTTGTTGACTTATGAGTTTTCTGATCAGCGTTTACCCATATGACCTCGCCACTAGCTAACAAATCTTCTTCGTTTTGATTATATATTTCTAATAAAAAAGTTAAGCTTGATCTTCCTATTTTTTCAACACGAATACAAACATCTATAATCTGATCAAATAATATAGGTTTGATATACTCTACCAGGGTCTTGACTGTATGAAAATCCTCGTTAGATCTCTCTACTTCTTTTTGATAGTCATGCCCTATATGTCTTAAATATTCAGTCATAGCAGAATCGAA
Source organism: uncultured Rhodospirillaceae bacterium (assembly GCA_964576635.1). Classification (GTDB taxonomy): domain Bacteria; phylum Pseudomonadota; class Alphaproteobacteria; order TMED109; family TMED109. The sequence goes on along the minus strand of CAZNVN010000027.1, from coordinate 8,638 downwards.
ATAAGTTAGATAATGAGCATTGAAAACAATTCCTTGCGCATCAACTTCTGAGTATCTAACCCTAAAAGAAAAAAAATAGTTAAACTGAGACTTACTCATAGCTATAAATTTATTAAAATCTATTGTTTAAAACGGAGAAACATCAAAAGACATTTCAGCTGCTTCAGAAATTTTTTCTAAAATAGGAGTTTTGTTAACTTCCTCCAACATAGATTCTGAAACAAATATTTCATCAAGTTTTAGAGTGTTTTTTATTCTGACAATTCTGGCATTTAAAGGATCAATACCATTTAAGGTTTTTGCTGCTAGCCTTATAGCTTTATCACCAGTTGCCATTGGTATTGGAATTTTTCCTCCATCTAGTTTTGAACTTGCTACAACATTTGCATAAGTTGTAGCAAAATCTATCTTATCAAAAAGCTTTTTTGTAATTACATCGGCAGCAGAAAAGCCTGTCGCATTACCCTTAGTCTTATCAGTCAAATTCAGAAGAACCAATTTAGAAACTGCAGGTTTTTCAAAACCTGGCTCATACTTATTTCCAGTTATATTAGGATCACAACCTGCTCCACTAATTTCTTTTCCTATTTCATCAACCACCAAAATATCTATCTGATCAAAACATATTCTTCCCATAAGTTCTTTGGCTTTGATTTGCAATTTTGCTTCTTTATTTAATAATTCAGCAGCAGGTATAGCTTCTATAATAGCAGTATTATCATAAGCATCTTCTACCATTCCTACACCAAATAAAAATGGAATTTTTTCAATTAATTTAGAAGCAGCATTCGGAAGAGATGTTCCAAATATAGACATAGGATATGTTCCATGGAGTTCACTTGCACCATTCAATTTGCCCATGCCTATAGTAAGCATTTTACAAATCCCACTTTCAATGGATCCTCTAAAATTAGTATGTGGCTTTACTCTGTTAATTACTATAACCCCATCCGCTTCGGATGCATTTTTATCCATATGTACTTTTGTTCCATCATCTAATACAACAGGAATTACCGTATCCATGTTCGATTTGATTTCTACACCCATTGTTTCTTCTGTGATACCATAACCAGCAAGTAGGGTTCTCTGACTTTCGGCTGTTCCACCAGCATGACTGCCCATTGCAGGAAACACAAAAGGGTTAGCACCTAGATCTTTTAAACTCTCAACTAAAGCTTTAACTGCAATATTAATATTAGCGACTCCTCTACTACCTACACCTACTGCAATAGTCTTACCCGGAAAAACTTTTCCTTTGATTTCTGGGCGTTCTATTTGTTTTTTTACTGCAGCTGCAACATCATCTATTTTATGATTTTCAAAATTTTGCTTTACCCTAAACATTTTGGGAATGGCAAAATCCAAACCTCCAGGTATATTTATTTCTACATTATCAAACACTTTGAAATACCTTCCATTTTTGTAAGAGACTACTTATAATATTTTAATCAACAAGAATATTCAATTTATTTTATGCTTAAATAAAATTATATTGTTATACTCAAGGGTGTTTTAATCATCAGAAGAAATTATTTGAAGTAAATGACTAATAAAAAAGACATCAATACTGGAACTGAACAACTTTTAGCTCAAATAAATCAAAATGTTGGAATCATTACTCTGAATAGGCCAGAGTCAAGAAATGCGTTATCTGATGAATTAACTCCTGCGCTTCGAAGTACAATAAAAGAATTTGATACGAATAGAGAAGTACGCTCTCTTTTAATTACTGGAGCTGGAAAATCTTTTTGTGCCGGTGGCGATGTTAAATCAATGTCCCAAGGAGGAATAGGACCTAATCTCAGTAGAGAGGAGGCAATAGTAGACTTGCAAGAAAAGCAGCTCACGCTAACTGGCGCTCTCTATAATTTTACTAAACCTTCAATAGCAGCCTTGCCTGGTCCTGCTGCAGGAGCAGGGCTATCAATCGCATTAGCATGTGACATACGTTATGTATCAAGCAATGCGTTTGCAATAGCTGGTTATGGAAGAATAGCACTGAGTGGTGATTATGGAATAACTTGGCTTCTTTCTAAAACAGTAGGGCTTTCTAAAGCAAAAGAACTAATGTTTACTAACGATAAGATTAGCGCTGAAGAAGGCCTGAGAATAGGGCTTTTTAACAGAATAGTTGAAGAAAAAGAATTGTATGAAGCCGCGTTTAATACTGCTCAAAATATGGCACAATTCTCTCCATTAGCTCTCACTTATATGAAAAAAAATATCAATAAGGCAAATGAAATAAATTTTTTAGAAGCACTTGATAATGAGGCAAGTGCATTGATAAGCACTTCTAGGTCAAATGACCATAAGGAAGGGGTCAAAGCGTTTATTGAAAAAAGGAAACCTTCCTTTAAGGGAAATTAGATTATCTAACTTAAATTTTTGATAATTCGTCAGCTATCTTATCTTTTAATACTAATAATCCTTTTAAAGGCCTTACAAAGACTTTAAAGGAAGTAATTTTATTTGATGAATTCCAACGAATAATATCAATTCCATTAACATAAATATCATCTAAAAAACCTTCGAATTCAGATGAGGATATATTATCTCCTTTTACTTCCGATATATATTTACAATTGTTATCAAATAATATCTTAGTAGCGGTAGCTAAATACTTTTTAGTAACCTCAATTCCTGTTTTTGGAGTGTGAATAGCCGGAGAATAAAAAATAATATCTTCGGATAAAATATTATCAAGAATTTTAATATTTTTTGTTTTTACAAACTTATGCCATTCTTCTATAACCATCACAACAAACCAACTAATAATTTATAAACACATCATGTATACTTTATATCTTTAAACCTATAAATGATAAAAATTATATAAAACTATGCAACTAGAAGAAAATATTAATAGAAGACGTACATTTGCTATAATTGCACATCCTGATGCTGGCAAAACTACTCTTACTGAAAAATTATTGCTTTTTGGTGGAGCTATACAACTTGCAGGAGCAGTTAAAGCTAGAGGAAACCAAAGACGCGCTAGGTCTGACTGGATGAAAGTTGAAAAAGAACGAGGTATTTCAGTTACCTCTTCCGTAATGACTTTTGAATACAAAAATAAGGTATTTAATTTACTTGATACTCCGGGCCATGAAGATTTCTCTGAAGACACATACAGGGTTTTAACAGCCGTAGATTCATCAGTAATGGTCTTGGATGCGGCTCAAGGAATTGAATCTCAAACAAAAAAATTATTTGAAGTTTGTAGATTGAGAGATATGCCAATAACTACATTTATAAATAAAATGGATAGAGAATCTAAAGACCCTTTTGATTTATTAGACGAAATAGAACAAACACTTCAAATAGACGTATGCCCCGTAAGTTGGCCAATAGGAATGGGAAGTAGATTTTTAGGATGTTACGACCTCATTAAAGATCAATTAATTTTAATAAATAAAGCAGACAAAATTAAAAAACCTAATATAACGCTTACTCTTAAAGGTTTAAATGATACACAACTTGATGAAAGACTTCCATCCGATTCTGCATATGAATTAAGAGAGCAATTAGAGATGGTTAAAGAATTTTGTAAAAAATTTGATTTAAAATCTTACTTAGAAGGAAATTTAACCCCTGTATATTTTGGAAGTGCTATAAACACTTTTGGTATTCAAGAACTATTAAATGGTTTAGCCAACATAACTCCTCCGCCTGGAATGCAAGAAAGTTTATCTAGAAAAATAAGTTCTAAAGAAGAAAAAGTAACAGGATTTATTTTTAAAATACAAGCTAACATGGATTCAAAACACAGAGATAGAATAGCATTTATGCGCCTGTGTTCCGGTCACTTTAAAAGAGGAATGAAATTAAAGAACTTAAGAACAGAAAAAAATATTAATGTGCATAATCCGATTTTGTTTCTTGCACAAGATAGAGAATTAGCTGAAGAAGCTTTTGCCGGAGATATAATCGGAATTCCCAATCATGGAAATCTTCATATTGGAGATTCAATTAGCGAGGGAGAAAATATTCAATTCACTGGACTTCCAAGTTTTGCTCCAGAATATATACAAAAAATTAGAACTCAGGACCCAATGTCAACAAAACATTTAACACGTGCTCTCCAACAATTAGCTGAAGAAGGAGCAGCATCTATTTTTAAAAGACACTTAGGAGGAGATTGGATTGTTGGAGTGGTGGGACAACTGCAATTTGAAGTAATGGCTGACAGAATTAGAACAGAATACGACGTTCCTGTTATATTTGAAAAATTGAATTTTATCACGGCGAGATGGATCCAATCAGATCAAAAAGCAGACAAAATACTTTTTGTAAAAAAAAATAGTGAAATTATTGCCGACGATCATAAAAACAATCCTGTTGTATTAATTAGAAATAATTGGCACTTGGATCATCTTTCTGAAGAATGGCCTAATATTAAATTATCTAATATAAAAGAACAAAATAATTTATAAATTAGACTAGGAATTTCTTTCTACATTTCCACTAATTTCAGGAACCCCAAATTCTGCATAACATAAAGTAGAAAGTTTTTTAATTCCGTTAGTAATTACATCTATTTCGGGATTTGCAAAACAAAGTCTCATTTTATGAGTCCCATTATTAGGATTACTTACCCACTCACTGCCAGGATTAATAGTTATTCCTTTTTTAGCAGATATTATAGACAATTTTTTTGTATCAACAGAATTAGGAAGTGTTATCCAGATAAATATTCCCCCTTTAGGTACTGAAAATTCAGCAGTACTTCCAAATTCTTTCTCTAGAGAACCAACCATAATATCGCATTTAGCCTTCAGATCTTTTACTAATTTATTAACATGACCATCAAACTTTTTAGAGCAAAAATCTGCAAGTATCATTTGTTCTATAGCACCTGATCCACCATCACTTTTTATAGATACAATCTTACTAATCACTTCCCAACTAGCTACCACATATCCAACTCTTAATGCCGGGGCTATGGACTTAGAAAAAGAACCACAATACACAACCCTAGAATCATCACATAAAGAATACAATGCTCTTGGTCTAGACCTATCCCAAATTAAATCTGCATAACAATCATCTTCAAATATTAAAATATTATATTTTTCCACTATTCGTAATATTTTAAGCCTGCGTTTTTCAGACATAATTGTTCCTGTAGGATTCTGAACAGTAGGTATTGTATATAAGAATTTTGGAAATATATTTTTTTTATTCAAGTCTATAAGAGTTTCTTCTAAATGTACTGGACATATACCATCATCTGTTAAATTGATCCCAACATAGTCAACTCCCTGCTTTTTTAATCTAGATAATGCCCCACCATATGTAGCTTCTTCTACTAAAACAGTATCTCCAGGTTTTAAAAATATACTATTTACAAGATCTAGAGCCTGTAATGATCCAGAGGTAATTAATACATTGTCCACATTTAATTCCATACCTGCATAATTTTTTAAATAAGTACATATAAAACTTCTTAAAGATAAATTACCTAATGGCCCGCTGTTATGACCGTATAAAGCTAGGTTTTTTCCATTTTTCCTAAGACTGCGATTAGCAGATTCTATGAGTTCATTAATAGGTATATTATCTTTAGAATTATTTCCTCCTATGAAATGATATTTTGGAAGACCTGTATACTTTGCAGAAGATACTGGTAAATCCTTATTAAAAAAACTTTCTATATCTATGGACATACTTCCTCCAAAATTTTTAGTAAAAAATGCTAATATTAGTTTTAAATTAATAAGTGTATATTTTTTTGACCCCATGCTTATTAAAGGATTCAAAAGTTGCTTCAACTGTACCAGGAAGGTTAACTGGTTTACAAAGGTCAACAATAACATAAGTATCAAATCCTGCTAAAGCTGAATCAACAGCGCTATAAGCAACACAAAAATCTAAAGCTAAGCCACAAACAAAAACGCGTCTGATTCCCATGGTACTTAATGCACCCTTTAATCCGGTCGGGGTAACTCTATCATTTTCCCAAAATGCTGAATACGAATCTATTTCTCTTCTAAAACCTTTACGAATTACCATTCTAGCATCTGATAACGATAACTCGTTATGAAACTCAGAACCTTTGCTACCAATAACACAATGTGGAGGCCACAAGGTTTGCTCTCCATACGGCATTTGAATTGTTGAGAAAGGTTCTTTCCCTTCATGCGATGTGTAAAAAGAACTATGATCTCTGGGATGCCAATCTTGACTTAAAATGATATTTTTAAAACTTTTTTGGACTGTATTTATACCTTCAATTATCGTATCACCATCTTTAACTTCCAAACTTCCTCCAGGACAAAAATCATTTTGAACATCAATGACCAAAAGTACATCCCCCTTATTTATTGAAATTGTACTAAATAAATCTCTATTCTCTTTTGCAGACACTGAGGCACCTATTGATAATAATGAAAGAGACATTCCCTGAAGAAAAAATCTTCTATTCAAATTAATCACAATTCCACCTTTATTATAATATTTATAATTGATAGTTATAACAATTAACTTATAATAATACTATCTGATCACATCAAGTTTTAGAATAGAATTTTTTTGAATGTTTTTTTAGAAAAATGGGAACCTTATATGAAAAAGATTATGTTACTTGGATCAGGAGAACTAGGTAAAGAAGTTATTATAAGTGCTCAAAGACTAGGCTGTCACATCATAGCAGTAGATAGATATGAAAATGCTCCTGGTATGCAGGTAGCTGATCAATACGAAGTCATAAACATGCTCGATGAAAAAGCATTAAAGGACTGCGTTGATAAACATAAACCTGACATTATCGTTCCAGAAATTGAAGCTATAAGAACAGAAGTTCTGCTTGAACTTGAAAAAGGTCCTACCACCATTATTCCAACAGCAAGAGCAACAAATCTTACCATGAACAGGGACAGAATACGTGATTTAGCTAAATCACTAGGTATTAGGACTGCTAACTATACTTATGCAGAATCTCTAGAAGAATTTAAAAATGCAGCAAAAAATATTGGGATACCTTGCGTAGTTAAACCCGTCATGAGTAGTTCTGGAAAAGGACAAAGCACAGTGCACTCAACCGAGGATATTGAGTCATCTTGGGAATACGCCTTATCCGGAGCAAGAGGTGACAGGGTAAGAGTTATAGTGGAAGAGTTTATAACGTTTGATTACGAGATAACTTTGTTAACCGTCAAACAAAACCAAGGACCAACGGTTTTTTGCCCACCCATCGGCCATTACCAAGAGAGAGGTGATTACCAGTATAGCTGGCAACCACAGAAAATGTCTGAACAAGCTTTAAGTGATGCTAAACGAATAGCAAAAACAGTAACCGATAATCTCGGGGGAAAAGGGATTTTTGGTGTCGAATTTTTTATTAAAGATGATGAAGTCATATTTAGTGAACTTAGTCCAAGACCACATGATACAGGTATGGTTACCATGAAAACCCAACGCCTCAGTGAATTTGATCTGCATGTCAGGGCTTTTCTAGAACTTCCTATTACCCAAGAAATGATTGATAACGATTTTAAGGCTGGAGCAAGTCACGTCATCCTTGCTGACAAGGAAGGAGAAACCGTATCATTTGAAGGCGTAAATGATGCGTTAGCAGACCAAGATGTTGATTTACGTATTTTTGGAAAACAAACCACTCGAAAACATAGAAGAATGGCTGTTGTGTTAGCTCCTACGCTAGAACAAGCGAAAATAGCAGCGAAAAAAATTAAGGTCATAATAAAATAATCAATAGAACGAATAAATAAACATATTTTCGATAAAAATTACTGATTTTGTTTTTAATTAATAAATTGTAATTGAATTATAACTCCACTATAGTTAATAAAATTCAAATAGCGAGAAAACATGAGACTTGTACTCTGTATTTTATTAGTTCTATTTTTCTATTCAGTTTCCGCAAAAGCCCATAGTCATAGCACGGCAAAGAAGAATAATTTTTTCATTGGGATGGATATTGGCATATCAGCCAAGCATGTCATGGACTATGAATTTGCCTGTGATGGTTGTTATAAAGATATCTTGGTAAAAAATTCTGAGAGAAAAGATTTATCTATTGCTCTTGGATACGACCGCACCTTTAAAAAAAATTACAGCATAGGGATAGAGTATAAATTTATAAATAAGGATGCTGGTGAATTTGATACTGTTTACTTAAATGTAAACAGTGGAAGTGTATCCGCTCAATATTTTGTTGATCCTATGTGGTCTCATAGTTTCAGACTTAAGTTAGGGTTCACACCTTACAAAGTTTTTAATAAACAACCTAGTGATCGATGGTTCTTTTCCGCTTTATCTAGATCAAAGGTTTTCGGCTTTTTGGGATATACAGAGCAAAGAGAAAGAATAGGTATAAATCTTTGTGATTACTATGCTAATCCATCAAATTGCTTATATGCAGGGGGAAGAGCTAATACTCAAGGTTTTGACGGTGGAATTACAATAGATACTCCTATATGGAAATCTATAAGCACTAGAATTGAATTTTCTAGAACAAATTTAGACCCTATCTCTGCCCACCTTCACAGCTCCGCTCCTGGTGAAGGTAGAACTATAGTAGAAGTCAACAGAGATCCAGTAATTCAACTCCTAATTGGTTTATACTTTAAATTTTTAAATATATTTAATAACAAACGACCCTGGTATCAGGTTGCTTTGA
>CAZNVN010000026.1:16662-20662 GCA_964576635.1 uncultured Rhodospirillaceae bacterium | reverse complement strand
ATGCACAATAGAATGAAAGAAACATTAGTACTACTAAATAGGATAGAAAAAGCATTCGTAAGACCTCCACTTATGAAATTACCCTTAGATGAGATTGAAGCTTTAAGAAAAGTTATTAAACAAATTAATTTAACTGAACATTCAAAAGAGTAAGTTAAAAAAGTTCAAAAGTGAGAGGACTTAAAAACAAAAGTGATTTTAAAAAATCTAACAGTAGAATTAAAGAAAAAATATGGCAAAAAATTACTTTAATAATTTTATTAAGGAAGAGGTATCTGATCTATTATCACCTCTGTTTATTAAATCTAAATTATACTGATCAATAATTTTAGTAACAGGAATTTTAGCTTTATTCTTGATGGCTTCCTCTATACATATCTGTAGATCTTTATGCATCCACTGAGTGGCAAATCCAAAATTAAATTCCCCCTTCCCCATGGTAACGGCCCTATTCTCCATCTGCCAGGAACCAGCAGCACCCTTGGATATAACACTGACGACTTGCTCTATATTTAAACCTGATAACTTAGCAAAATTAATTCCTTCAGATAATCCTTGCAATAAACCTGCAATACATATCTGGTTCACCATTTTGGTTAATTGGCCCGAGCCAATATCACCCATTAAAGTTACAACCTGTGAGTAGCAACCTATTACATTTTTGACTCTATTAAATACTTTCTTATCTCCTCCAGCCATAACAGTAAGCTTCCCATTCTCTGCACCGGCCTGTCCTCCAGAAACTGGTGCATCAATAAAACTTAGCTCTTTACTAAGCGCAATAGAGTTTAATTCTCTTGCCACATCTGCGGAAGCTGTAGTGTGATCAACAAATACAGTTTTTGATTTCATTCCTTCAAAAGCGCCTTTCTCTCCTGTGCAAATTTCTCTAATATCATTATCATTCCCTACACAAGCAAATACTATATCCGCATCACCTACTGCATCTCTAGGATTTTCTGAGAGTTGACCTTTATAATCTGAACACCAATTTTTAGATTTACTTTTTGTCCTATTATAAACTGTTACACTGTGCCCGGCATTTGATATATGCCCAGCCATAGGGTATCCCATTACTCCTAGACCTAAAAACGCTATATTTAATTTTACCAAAACATGCTCCATGATTTTTTTATATAATTTAATTCTAATCTTATTCTTAAAATATATATATTGTATTAAAAATATTAATAAATAAAATCATTAAAAAAAAAGGACCCAAATAAATGGGTCCTTAATTAAAATGTATATAGAGATGTGCAATAAGTAGGCTTACATCATGCCACCCATTCCACCCATTCCACCCATTCCACCCATTCCACTCATATCAGGTGCTGCTGGTGCATTTTCTTTTTCTTCTACAGCATCTGCTACCATGGCTTCCGTCGTAATCAGTAAACCTGATATAGATGCAGCATCTTGTAATGCAGTTCTTACTACTTTAGTTGGATCTATAATTCCTGCTTTAATCATATCTACATATTTATTATTCTGAGCATCAAAGCCATATTTACTATCTTTGGAATCATTTATTTTTCCAACTACTATAGAGCCATCATTACCAGCATTGCCTGCAATTTGCCTAATTGGTGATTCACATGCTTTAACTACTATGTTTACCCCCACTCTCTGATCGTTATTGCTTAGTTTGAGTTTACCTAGCACTTTTGAAGCATTCAAATATGCTACTCCACCACCAGGAACTATCCCCTCTTCTACTGCTGCTCTAGTAGCATTCATCGCATCTTCAACTCTATCCTTACGTTCTTTTACTTCGACTTCAGTTGCTCCTCCTACTCTTACAACAGCAACTCCACCGGCAAGTTTAGCTAAACGTTCTTGAAGCTTTTCACGATCGTAATCTGATGTAGCCTCATCAATTTGAGCACGAATTTGATTAACACGGGCAGCAATATCCTTCTTACCGCCTGCTCCATCAACTATAGTTGTTTCTTCTTTAGTTATATGAACTCTTTTTGCAGTTCCTAGCATTTTAAGATCAACATTTTCTAATTTAATTCCTAATTCTTCACTAATAACTTGCGCCTTAGTAAGTGTAGCTAAATCAGCCAACATAGCTTTTCGTCTATCTCCAAAGCCTGGAGCTTTAACGGCTGCAACTTTTAGACCACCTCTTAAGCGATTAACTACTAAAGTAGCTAGAGCTTCTCCTTCAATGTCTTCAGCAATTATCAGTAATGGCTTAGTAGATTGCACTACTTTTTCTAAGACTGGTAGCAAAGGTTGAAGACTAGTTAATTTTTGTTCATGAATTAATATAAATGGATCTTCTAATTCAGATATCATTTTTTCAGAATTAGTTATAAAATAAGGAGACAAATAGCCCCTATCAAATTGCATACCTTCAACTACGTCTAATTCTGTTTCAAGGCCTTTAGCTTCTTCAACTGTTATAACTCCTTCTTTTCCAACTTTTTCCATTGCAGTAGCAATTAACTCTCCTATTTCAGATTCACCGTTGGCAGAAATTGTTCCTACTTGAGCTACTTCACTTCTAGTCGAAATTTTTCTACTATTTTTATTAAGATCTTCAACTATAGTTCTTGTAGCAAGATCTATGCCTCGTTTGACATCCATTGGGTTCATTCCTGCTGCAACAGCCTTAGTACCTTCTCTAACAATAGCCTGTGCTAAAACTGTAGCGGTAGTAGTTCCATCTCCCGCTTCATCATTAGTCTTACTAGCCACTTCGCGAACCATTTGGGCACCCATATTTTCAAACTTATCTTTAAGCTCTATCTCTTTAGCGACTGTAACACCGTCTTTCGTTGTTTTTGGAGCTCCAAATGATTTATCCAGAACCACATTTCTTCCCTTAGGGCCAAGAGTAATTTTAACTGCATTGGCTAAAACATCGACACCACGAAGCATTCGTTCGCGAGCATCCGCTGAAAATTTAACTTCTTTTGCTGGCATTTTAATAAATCCTTTTATTTAGGGTACTAACCCATTATTCCCATAATATCTGACTCTTTAACAATTACTAAATCATCAGAACCCATTTTTATTTCTGTTCCGGACCATTTCCCTATAAGAACAACATCACCTTTTTTAACATCTAATGGAGTCAATTTTCCATCTTCAGCGCGATGTCCAGATCCAACAGCCATAACTTTTGCCTCCATAGGCTTTTCCTGAGCAGAATCAGGAATTATAATGCCTCCAGAGGTTTTTTCTTCGCTATCCGTGCGTTTTACTAAAACACGATCATGAAGAGGTCTAAATTTCATATCACAATTTCCTTAATTATTAATTAAACCATAATAGCACTCAATCAAATAGACTGCTACACACTAAACAATCTGTATATGTGCAAACTCTATAGAAATGTCAAGTTCTATGAAAAAAAAAATTTTTAATATTTTTTTAGTTTTAGCTATAATGCCTAGAAACCATTTGTTTCTGCCTAATAATATTATCAATCTGATTTCTCAAATCAACAATTCCTTCTCCTGATTTAGCAGAAATAAATACTTTATTAGTCTTACAAGAATCTGTATTTAGAATGTTAGACTGATTTACATATTGAGATTTATCAATTTTATTTATGACTTCTATAACTTTGGGTATTTTAGTTTTGCTATCGTAAAATATACTGGAAAGTATATTTTTAACATCTGTATTCTGAGAATAAAAATCTTCATGAGAAACATCCCTCACATGAATTATTATATCTGATACTATAATTTCTTCCAAAGTCCCTTTAAAAGATTCAATCAATTCTGTAGGTAAATTGCTAACAAAACCGACTGTATCAGATAGGATAAATTCGTTGTACTTATAGAAGGATACTTTTCTATGTTTTGAGTTTAGTGTGGCAAAAAGTAAGTCTTTAGTATACTCAGATGCGCCTGTTAATAAATTGAACAAAGTCGACTTTCCAGCATTAGTGTAACCAACTAAAGATATTAAAATATAAGAATTTCTTCTTTTTTTTCTTTGTATAATTCTAGTTTTTATCGTTCTTTTAAGCGAAGAT
>CAZNVN010000026.1:0-16652 GCA_964576635.1 uncultured Rhodospirillaceae bacterium | reverse complement strand
TTATCTAACTCTATTTGTAGTTCCCCTGGACCACCCATAAAGCCCCTACCCCCTCTCTGCCTCTCTAAGTGTGTCCAACTTTTTACTAGTCTACTTTTTTGCCATTGTAAGTGAGCTAGCTCTACTTGAAGTGAACCTTCTTTAGTTTTAGCTCTAGAGCCAAATATTTCTAAAATCAATGCAGTTCTGTCTAAAACTTTTTTATTCCAGAAATTTTCAAGGTTTCTTTGTTGAATAGGACTCAAAACAGAATTAATAATTATTAAACAATCTTTATCCTGAACTTTATCTAAAATGTATTTTAGTTCATTTATTTTTCCGCTTCCAAAGAAATAAGAAACATTGATTTTAGGTAAGTCTATAATTTTTGATAAAAATATTCTTAAAGATATAGATTTTGCTAACAGTTTAAGCTCTTCCAGAGATGATTCTGGAGTACGTAAGCTTTTTTCATCAACTCTATAGTTCTGAGGATGTAACAACAAACAACTATTCAAATTTTATACTCCTAATTTTACAAGAATTGTCTTCATTCAATATTTTATTTATTAAGCTTTAAGATTCCAACCAAAAAGTTTTAGAAATAAAGAGCATAATTAATATTGTCTCTATTCTACCTATTAACATAGCTATTACAGACAAAATTGTTTCTATTGGTGATGAAGGAAAAAAGTTTAAATTATTTAATTCTAATACTCCCCTTCCCGTATTAGTTATAAACGCAGTAACTAATAAAAAAGCAGTCTCAAACTTTATGCCAACAATAGTATAACCAATCGTAATTATAAAAAATAAAATCACAAATAATATTACAGACACAAATAATAGAGATATATTGCTAGGTATCGTTTCTTTTTTTTTAGATATAATTTCCATAGGATGAGCTAAATGATGTAATTCACTTGAAATATATCTAAACAAAGATACTAATCTTGAAATTTTCATTCCTCCAGTTGTTGATGTTTGAGAACCTCCAATAAATGTAAGTGCCAATAATAATATCAATATCGATGAATACTCCTCTGTATACCTTCCTAAGCTTGGAATATATCCTGTCGTACTTAGTAATGAAAATATTATAAAAAGTTTGTTTAGTAAAAAATTATATGAAAAATGAGAACTAGATAAGTTAGAAAATATAGAAATCATTATGTAGGTAACAAGAACTGTAAAAAAAATATATTTTACACTTTTATCTTTAAAATAAGAGCTTATCCCCGAAATAAAAGCTTTATAATGTAGGTTCACAGACAAAGATCCTAAAAACATTCCCAGAATCATAACAGACATAACTTTAGAATCGTATGTAACAAAAATTGATGGATCAGATGTTGAGATAGCATTACTAGTCGATAACAATGAAATTGATAACCTAATTGATTCTTCTATAGTCAAACCTAAGAAGTACATAATAAATGAAAAAATTATTGTCAAAATTAAGTATATATATAAAATTACTTTAATTTTTGATAAATCAAAAAATATTCTCTCAGAAGATGATTTATCAAGTAATGCCTCTACAAAAGAGCATGCAATTACAAGTGTTAACAATCCACCTAGCCACTGAAGTGCTGACTGCCAAATAATAGCTTCACTAGGAACAATAACATTATTGAAAAACCATGATCCGGTAGTAGTTGACAATGAACTGGATATAAACAATATATCAAAAAAACTATGATCAGGAAAAATAAGTAACAAAGGAATGGTTCCCATAAGAATTAATATGGGCCAAGCTAAAAATATAGAATATATGCTTGATCTTGCATCTAATTCTAATTTTATATTTCTATTAGCAAAATAAATTGAACTCGATAAGAACATACTTAGCACAAATAAATATAAGAATGGCAAAAAGTTTAATTCGACAGCTATACAGCAAAATACCACTAACAAAGAACTAATAGAAATTACTAAAAGTACTAATGAAATAAAGTTTAAGGCAGACTGTATTCTCAAAAAATACTCCTTTATTCGTAGATTTTAGTAAAATCCTATTCCTACAGAGAAAATCTTTTCTATTTCTGAAATAACATCATGCCTAGCAAATACTATAACTTTATCCCCAATTTCAATCATAGTATTTCCATCAGGTAATATAATAGTTTTGCCTCTAATTACAGCTGCTATTGATACTCCTTCAGGCAAAGGTTTGTTTTTTAAAGGTTCTCCAATTAGCATTGACGATTCCATGGCTTCGAGCTCAATCACCTCTGCTTCACCTCCTCTTAAACTTTGAACTTGAAAGACCTTTCCCCTTCTGACATATCTCAAGATTCTAGAAACCGTAAGTTCTCTAGGATTTACTACTGCATCAATATCAAGCGAAGAAATTAGAGGATTATATTTATCTTCTGCCAACAACACTGCTGAAGAATGACACCCATATTTTTTAGCTAATATAGATGATAATATATTTACTTCATCATTACCGGTTACAGCAAAAGCAAAGTCTGCTTCTTGGATATTTGCTTCTTCTAATACTTCCTTGTCTAAGGCGTCACCAAATAAAACTACTGATTTTTCTAGTTCATTGGCTAAGATTTCAGCTCTATTCTTATTGTTTTCTATTAAAGTTACTTTAGATTGCGGTTCATTTAATTCTATAGATTTAGCGACGTTTAATGCTGTTCTTCCACCACCTATCATAACAATTCTTCTTGCATGTGCAGTTTCTTTTCCAAAAACAGACAAGACTCTATCAGTTTTATTCGACTCCGCAATAATATATATATTGTCTCCACTTTTCATCTGACTAAGTTTGTCTGGAACTATTCCTTCTTCGTTTCTCACTATATAAACTACACGAGCTCCTAAATCTGGAAAAAGTTCAGTCAATTGACTTAAAGGGGTATTCAAAACTGGGCAATCTTCGCTAAGTGTTATTTGAATTAATCTTACTAAATCATTATCAAATGATATTAAATCTTTTGCACCTGGAACTGCTACTAGACGTGTAAAAGATTGTGCAACCTCCTGTTCAGGAGATATAATTGCATCAATTTGAATTGAGCCTGTATCAAATAAACTACTATGATCACCAGAATTATATACTTCTGATCTGACTCTAGCTATTTTGATAGGTACAGAAAACAATGTCTGAGCAACTTGACACGCTATCATATTAATTTCATCTGACTGAGTAACTGCAATTAACATATCAGTAGTTTCTGCCCCTGCTTCGTTTAATACATTTGGATGCGATGCATATCCAACAAGTGTCCTTACATCTAACTTATTAGATATTTTTTCAATTCTTTCTTTATCATGATCTATAACAGTTATAGTATTATCTTCACTGGATAAATGACGTGATATACTAAAACCTACTTCTCCAGCGCCACAGACTATTACGTTCATTTGCTTATCCTAACTAATTGCCTATTTATTATTTTTTATTAAAATTTTCTATCTCTACAAGATTATTAAGTTTTCTATGTAAAGCAGATCTTTCCATACCTATAAATTCTGCAGTTTTAGAAACATTTCCATTAAATCTGTCAAGGTGAGATTTAATATACTCATATTCAAATAATTTTCGAGCTTCTTTGAGAGGAAGATTATTTACATAATTAGAGTCAGTTTTTAATGCTTTGTTTTCAGAAATTAAGTCACTCGGTAGCATATCAAAAGTTATCTCTTTAACATCGGGATTATCTACTAGAATCATAATTCTTTCTATAGTGTTCCTTAGCTGTCTAACATTACCCGGCCAATTAAATGTTTGTAATGTGTTGATTACTCTATTGCTAAAAATCAAGTCTTTTCTTTCATTTTTATTATGATATTTCTTCACAAAAAAATTAATTAAATCAGGAATATCTCCTTTTCTCCTAGATAATGGAGGAATTTTTATAGGAACGACATTTAAACGATAATATAAATCTTCACTAAATTTTTTATTCAAAATTTCTTTTTCTAAATTTATACTACTTGCAGAAATAACCCTTACATCGGTTGTAACTCTTGCTGAACCATTTTTACGTATAAATGACTGATCCTGTAAAACCCTTATAATACTCCTTTGAGTTTCGAGAGGCATAATAGCAATTTCATCCATAAATAAAGTACCATTATTACTTTGCTCAAATAAACCAAATTTGATAATTCTTCCCTGTTTATCTTCTTCTCCAAATAAGATTTCTTCCATTCGATCTGCTGTTAATAATGGAGCATTTAATATTACAAATGGCCCATTAGATCTAGAAGATTGCTGATGTATTAATCTAGCAACTGTCTCTTTACCTGTCCCTGCTTCACCTATAATTAATACCCTACTACCAGTTGGAGCTATTTTGGCAATATTAACTTTAAGTTTTTTTATATCAATAGAGCTTCCTATGAGTTCAATTGGCCCTCCAGATCTAATCCATAATTCCTTATTTTCTTTTTTTAGTCTTGCAATTTCTAATACTCTCTCAATTATGATTAGCAAACGTTCAGATTCAAAAGGTTTTTCAATAAAGTCACTCGCTCCACCTTTAATTGCCTTAACTGCTATATCAATATTGCCATGACCACTAATTATTATGCATGGAATATTAGGATAAAAGAGATTAATCTGATTCAATAATTCTAACCCATCTAACTTACTACCTTCTAACCAAATATCCAATAGTATTAAATCTGGAAGACCCTTAGATAATTCAGATAATGCTTCATCTGAATTTGCAGCTAGTCTGGTGCTATAATTTTCATCCAAAAGTAGATCTGATATTGACAATCTTATATCTTTTTCATCATCTACTATCAAAATTTCTCTATTCACAATTCTTTCCTTACTATTTATTTTTTTCCAGAAAAGGATATGGTAGCCATTGCACCATTTTGTTTTTCTAAACTTTCTAGATTTAAAGATCCTTTATGATCTTCCATAATTTTTTTTACTATTGCTAATCCCAAGCCAGTTCCATCTTTTCTATTAGTAACATAAGGCTCTGTTAAATTTTCTATATTTTGGTTTGACAATCCCTCTCCATTGTCAGATACAGAAATATAATATGCATTTTTCTTTTTACATAAATTGATTATAAGCTTTTTTTCCTTATTAGAATAACTTTTATTCTCTGAATTTTCATCTATAGAATTGATAGAATTGGATATAAGATTTAGCAATGCTTGTCGTATTTGATTGCTATCCACTTGAGCGTGCAAAGATTTTTGCGGAACATTTATACTTACTTTAATATCATCTCTAGAAAGAATAGATAATGAACCCAAGCCAGTTACTAGTTCATTTAAGTTGGTTCTTTTAAGTACAGGAGATGGCATCCTAGCAAATGAAGAAAATTCATTTACCATATTTCTCATATTATCAACTTGACGAATTATTGTATTGATACATGAAAAAAATATATTGGGCTCATAATTTATATGCTTAGAATATTTCTTTTTTAACCTATCCGCAGCTAACTGTATAGGCGTTAAGGGATTCTTAATTTCATGAGCAATACGTCTTGCCACATCGCTCCAAGCTGCAATTCTTTGAGCCTGGAGTAACTCAGTCATATCATCAAAAGTAACAACATATCCAAAAATTTTATTTTTATTTTTTTCTACACTGACTTGAGTCATTAAAATGATCTTTTTATTATTCCTGGAAATGACTATTTCACCTTTAGTTATAGTATCTGAGTTTTGTTTTGCTTTTTTAAATAATTCAGACATCTCTGGGATAGCATCTATAAAGCTCATTCCTACTACATTATCTATATTCAAGTTAAGTAATTCAATCGCTGATTTATTCGGTAAAAATATTTTTTCATTTTTGTCTATCCCTATTACACCTGCTGTCACTCCCGAAAGCACTGTTTCAGTAAATATTCTTCTTGATTCTAATTGGGTATTAGCATTTAAGAGATCCTCTCTTTGATTTCCTAACTGCTCTGTCATTTTATTAAAAATATCTGATAAGTCTGAAATTTCATCCTTTTTATTTAAATTAGGAACTCTGACATCAAGGTCACCATCAGAAACTCTTTCAGCTGCATTAGCTAAATTAGTTATTGGTGTTACAATACCATTTGCAAAATTTAAACCTATAAACACGGCTACTAACATTAATAATAGGGCTACTACAAGAAATATCATCGTAAAAGTAATATGTAATCCTTCTCTTTTATTTTCCACGCTTCTATATTCATATACTGCTCTTTTTACATCATTTATATCAGATAACACTCCAATATCTTTAAATTTACTGATATACAAAAGATTAGAGGCTAAAATATCAATTGGTATAATTGCTGAGATAACTTTTTCTTCTTCAGAATCTGAAAAGTTTATAATTAGTTCTTTTTTTTCAGATGATAATTTAAACATTTTATCTCTTGTAGGGGACTCAAATAAAAAAGAAAGCTCATTTTTAGCTAGAATTTCTCCTTTATTATTATATACAATTACTTCAGTTAATTTTCGTTCAAAAGCAATACGATTTACTAATTTTTCTAAAGCGAATATGTCGTTATAATTAAAGATTGAACTATTTATTATATTTGCAATATCATTAGCTTCTAACCCAATCTGATTTTGGCCCTGAATTAAGTAAGCACTTGCAACGGCTTCAGATTTATTAAGCGCGCTTTCTACTCTAGATGAAAACCAATTTTCTATTCCTACGGTAAAAAATATAGCCCCAAATATTGCTACTACAACAGCAGGTATGGCAGCTAAGAAACTAAATATTACAACTATTCTCGTATGAAGTTGAGAACCAAGCTGTCCGCTTTTTTTTCTACTCCATAATTTTACTAAATTACGAGTTACAATTATTGTTAAAGTAATAAGTAAAACCAAGTCTATGTTTAACAAAATAAGGACTAGATACCTATTACTATCTCCTGAAGGAGCCATTGCTATATAAGTTGTTATTCCGCAAATAATTGAAGATAATATGAGAAACCATGAAATAAATTTATTAAATTTTTTTCCTAATTTTTCCTTAATATTTGAATTTTTAAGAATAAGCACCTTTATAACCTGTCTATTACTGAAATTCTTTAGAAGATTTTTTATATTGTATATCCAGATAATTAATTTTTTTTCTAAGAGTATTTCTATTTATACCTAATAAATCAGCAGCTTTTATTTGATTACCTTTGGTAATCGCTAAAGTTTTTAAAATGAGAGGTCTTTCTACCTCATGAATTACTCTATTATATAATCCAGGAGGAGGATAAGAACTCTTATGTAAATCAAAATAATGTGATAAATTTTTCTCTACTGATGCACTTAGTGACCCTACTGAATTAATATTAGGTATTTTTTGAAAAGAATTTATTTGTTCTTCTATGGCGCTAGCACTTATAGTCTCTTCAGGATTTAAAGCGACTAACCTACGTATAACATTTTCAAGTTCTCTAACATTTCCTGGCCATTTATAATCCATTAATTTTTCTATTGCATCACCAGTAATAATTTTTTTTTCAAGACCTGATTTCTCATTTATTTTTAAAAAATGGCCTACTAACAAAGAAATATCTTCAACTCTTTCTCTCAAAGGTGGAAGAATAATCTGTATAACATTTAATCTATAAAATAAATCTTCTCTAAATAAACCTTCCTCAATCATATCAGACAGATCTCTATGTGTAGCAGTTACTATTCTAATATCAGTATTAATAATTTTCCTTCCCCCAATAGGAGTAAATGATCCATCTTGAAGAACTCTTAATAATCTTGTTTGTGCTTCTAAAGGCATATCTCCTATTTCATCTAAAAATAATGTTCCCCCATTTGCTTGCTCAAAATATCCTACACCCCTTTTATCAGCACCTGTAAAAGCTCCTCTTTCATGCCCAAATAATTCAGCTTCAATTAATTCTCTAGGAATAGCTGCCATGTTAACTGCTACAAATGGCAGGTTCTTTCTTTTACTAAAATCATGTAATGCTCTGGCAACTAATTCTTTACCAGTTCCGCTCTCCCCCCTAATCATTACCGTTAAATCAGTGGAAACTACTTTGGCTAGTACCCGGTAAACTTCTTGCATAGCAGGAGAACGACCTACAATTGGTAAATCTTCATTCTCAGCTCCCTGATTGATGTTTATATTCTTCTGAGCACTAGAAGATGAGGGCAAAGCTTTTAAAACTATAGAAAGAAGTTTATCTAAATCAAATGGTTTTGGAAGATATTCATAGGCACCTAATTTATTAGCTTTTATAGCAGTTAAAACTGTATTTTGACCACTGATAACTATTACAGGTAAATTTGGCCTAATTTCACTTATTTTAGGAAGTGCTTCTAAACCGTTAAATTCTGGCATTACAACATCAGTAATAACAAGATCTCCCATTTTTTCTTCTATCCATGAAAACAACTCTTGTCCACTTCCAGTAGATCTAGTTGTAAAACCCGAACGTTGTAATTTTTTTTCTATTACAGTTCTAATTGCAACATCATCATCCGCAATTAATACTAAAGATTTACTCATTTATTTTGATCCTTGAAAGAAGGCAATAAAACAGTAAAAACGGTCTTACTACTATTGCTATTTACCTCTATTATTCCGCCATGTTCATCTATGACATTAGCTACAAGAGACAACCCTAATCCTGAACCAGTTGACTTTGTTGAAACAAATGGTTCAAAAAGATGCGACTTAATATTTTCTGGAATACCATCGCCATAATCTTCTATCTGAATAACTATAGGCAATCTAAGTTTGTTCTGATTCCCTGAAACTTTCACACTAAAGCCATGTCTATAACCGGTAATGATATTAATTTTTCCATTTGGATCAGATTCTGCAGCATTTTTAATTAAATTTAAAAAAACTTGAACCAATGAATCTAAATCACCATAAATATCAGGAAGAGACGGATCAAATAACTCATTTATTTCACAATTCTTAGCAAAACTATTCTTAGCGAGACTATATACTCTTTTTAATACATCATGGATATTTACAGATGTTCTAAGAATTATTCTTTTATCTGAAATATTTCCAACACGTTTTATTAATCTCCCAATCCTATCAACTTCTAAACTAATAATTTCAGTTAATTCTTTATCTTCATCCGATGCATTTTCTCCCAGTAATTGAGCAGCTCCCTTAATTCCTGATAAAGGATTTTTAATCTCGTGTGCTAATAGTGAAGAAAGCCCGGATATACTATGGGTAATACCTTTTTGCGCAACACTTCTATTTACTTGTTGTGCCATGGCTTTTTTATGTATGGAAAGTATAATATAATTTTTTTTATATAAACTAGCATTTATGTCTATGAGTATTTCTTTTTTATTAAAAGGATTAAAAACAACATCATACTGTGTTGCAGAATAATTAAAGTTGAACACCTGATCTATAAAAGCAAATATAACATTATCTCTTGATAAAAAATTTGCTAAATTCTTCTTGTTATTTGGAATGCTCTCCGCAAAAAATAATTCTGCGGATTGATTAGCAAATTTAATAGTATAATCTTTACTCAAGATTAGTATAGGATTAGGAACAACTTTAAATACTTGATCAAGCTCTATATTTTTTCCTTTCTCAATCAAGGACATAATTTAATTCCCAATTCATATTTAATTGCCTATTAAATAGGCAAAGTAAAATATAAATATTAATAAGTCCAATATAAAAGTATAAAAAGGTATAAAATATTTGAAAAATTAAAAATTATAAATAAAAGTTATAAATAATGAAAAAAAATGTTGTAGTAGTAATTATAGTGGCAGCTGGTATAGGACAAAGATTAAATAGTAAAATACCAAAACAATATCATAAAATTCGTGGAAATGAGGTAATTAGATTATCAGTAATGAAATTTTTATTTCATCCTGGAATTGATGAAGTACTAGTTGTAATTCATAAACATCACAGGATTCTGGCTAAAAAAGCATTAGATGGATTAAAAATTTTACCTTTGGTATATGGAGGAGAGACTAGACAAGAGTCTGTTTTAAAGGGACTCAAAGCTATAAAAAGTATAAAACCTAAAAAAGTTCTAGTCCACGATGCGGCTAGACCTAATATTTCAGATAAATTAATTACATTAGTTTTAAAAAATATTAAAAGCAGAACAGCTGTCGTTCCAGCCATATCAATTAATGATAGTATAATATCTACTAAAATGAATGCTATTACGTCATACAATGATAAAAATTTATACAAACAAATTCAAACTCCTCAAGGTTTTGTTTTTGATAACTTATACGAGATACATCTATCAAACAAAAAGTTTGCCGTAAGAGATGATTCACAGTTATTTAACCAATACCCTAATAAAATTAAACTAGTAAATGGAGATTCAGCTAATATTAAAATTACTAAAAAAGAAGATTTTAAAAATATAAGTAAAATAATGAACGAATACATAGAAGTTTCTGCACTAGGATTTGATGTCCATAAATTTTCTTCTCTTCCTTCAAAAAGAATTAAACTTGGTGGAATATATATAAATTTTTCAAAAAAGCTAGAAGGACATTCTGATGCTGATGTAGTGTTACATGCTCTAGTTGATTCAATGTTAGGCATAGTTAGCAAGGGAGATATTGGTACCATATTTTCTAATAAGAATAAAAAATGGAAAAATGCGGACTCTAAAATTTTCGTTAAATATGCTTTGTCGATTTTAAATGATTTGAAATGTATTATTCGCCACGTTGATATAACTATTATTTGTGAAGAACCTAAAATTGCACCTCATGCCTCTAAAATGAAAAGGACAATTTCAAAATTATTAAATACTTCTAGCAATTCTGTTTCAATAAAATCTACTACCTCGGAAGGACTAGGGTTTACCGGAAGAAAAGAAGGGATAGCAGCAAAATGTTTAACTACTGTTTCAAGACCTCAAAAACATGAACAATAAAATAGATTTCAATAAAATTATTATTACTTTTTTTGGTATAGGCCTATTACCAATTGCACCAGGAACTTTTGGTTCACTAGCTGGTGTATTATTAGGCATAATAGCATTTTCTATTAATAATATAGCAATATTTATTCTTATACCCATATTGTTTGTTACTGGAATAATTTGTGGTAATATTCATCAAAATAAAACAGGTAGAAAAGATGATAGCATAATAGTTATAGATGAAGTGGTAGGTCAACTCATAGCCATGATTTATGCAAAAGATAATATTGAACTCATTATAATATCATTCATTATATTTAGAATATTTGATATAATTAAACCTTGGCCTGCATCTTATGCCGACAAAAAAATTGATGGAGGTTTGGGAGTAATGCTGGATGATGTATTTGCAGGACTTTATACAGCTATAGTTATAATAGGGATAGGGTACTTTATAAACAATGTCTAATAATTCATCTTTGAATGAAATGTCACACGAAATACTAAAAAAACTAGACCTTCTAGGATTAACTATAGGAGCAGCAGAATCTTGTACAGGGGGATTAATATCTAAATATTTAACCATGCACCCTGGTTCCTCGAAAGTTTTTCAGATAGGATTAGTTACTTACTCTAACAATTCAAAAATTAAATTTTTAAATATAGAAAAACAATTTTTGGATAAGTTTGGTGCAGTAAGTAAAGAAGTAGTCTTGCTTATGGTTAAAAATCTATTAATAAATACTAATGTGGATGTTGGTATAGCAGTATCCGGGATAGCTGGTCCAAGTGGCGGCTCTAAGAATAAGCCTGTTGGATTAGTACATCATGCAATTGCTATTAAAAACAAAACTTTTCATTATCAAAAAAAATATGTAGGGAACAGGTCTGAAATAAGACTTTTAGCAACTAAAAAATGTTTTCAACTACTACTGAACAACATTTAAGATTAAAGAATTTATTGCTTTTCATACAATTGTTTAGCTCTTTCTTCGAATGCGTTTATCATTTTTCTTGAAGAATATTCAAAGACTTTGCCTATTAAATTATGCAATATCATAGATTTAAATTGGAATTCAATATTTAATTCAACTTCACAAGTATTATTTTTTTCTTCTGTAAATTTCCACTCATTCTTAAGAATTCTAAATGGACCAGATATTGCTTTTGAAATTATGATATCAGGATATAATGGGCTAATCTCACTCAAAAATGACTCTTTGATATGATTAAAACCAATTTCTAATTCTGCTTTAAATTTTTTTTTATTAGATCCATATTCTTCTGCTGAGATACACCAAGGTAAAAACTCAGGATATTTTTTTATATCAATAACAATATTATACATTTGCTTGTTACTATAAGGCAAAATACGTTTAAGTGAAAATTTAATCATTTATTGTAGTTGGTCATTAATATTAATTTTATTTATTTTAAGATTGTG
Organism: uncultured Rhodospirillaceae bacterium; assembly: GCA_964576635.1. GTDB lineage: Bacteria > Pseudomonadota > Alphaproteobacteria > TMED109 > TMED109. Next base: position 4,400 of record CAZNVN010000026.1, on the reverse strand, counting down.
AAAATCTTGATCTGCATGGTAGGAAGACCTAGTTAAAGGAGATGAAGAAACCATTGAGAAGCCTTTTTTATATGCCAAAGATTCAAAATATTTAAATTGATCAGGAGAAACATATTTTTTTACTGGCAAATGGGAAGTAGTGGGCTGCAGATACTGTCCAATTGTAACAAAATCTACATTCGCTTTCCTTAAATCTTCCAAAACATCTTCTACCTCTGTAATGCTCTCACCCAACCCAAGCATAATTCCAGATTTAGTAAAAACATTTGAATCTATTTTTTTAACATTTGCTAATAAATTTAGGCTTACTTCATAATTAGCCCCTCTTCGAACAGTTTTATAAAGACGAGGAATAGTCTCTAAATTATGATTTAATACATCTGGCTCTGCTGAAATAACTATTTCTAATGCTCCATCTTTCCTTTGAAAATCAGGAGTAAGAACTTCTACTGTAGTTTCTAAACACAACTTTTTTATTTCTAATATTGACCTTCTAAATTGCAATGCCCCACCATCACTAAGGTCATCTCTATCTACAGAAGTAATTACTACATGCTTTAATTTAAGTTTTGAAATTACTTGAGCTAACCTATATGGCTCATTGAAATCTAATGTTCTGGGTTTACCAGTTTTAATATTACAAAAACCACACTTTCTAGTACAAATATCTCCTAGTATCATGACAGTGGCATGTCCTTTACTCCAACATTCACCTATATTAGGACAGGATGCTTCTTGACAAACCGTATTTAGATTATATTTTTTAATAAGATTTTTAGTTTGTTGATATTCTATAGAAACAGGTGCTTTAACTCTGATCCATTTTGGTTTTCTTACAGTAACGGGTGTTTCTTTATTTCTTAAGTGAGATAAAGAAATGTAATTAGATTTATATTTTTTACTTTTTATTTCTTTTTCGATCATATATGCAAACTTCTATTAAAAGCATTTAATACTGACTCGTGAATAGATTCTGAAATCGTTGGATGAGGAAATATAATATTAAATAATTCTTCTTCAGTAGCTTCAAGTTGCATTGCAATAGAATAATTAGAGATTAATTCTGTAACTTCATGTCCTATCATATGAGCTCCTATTAATTCTCCGTTTACTGCATTGAAAATAGTTTTAATAAGCCCATCTGAAGAACCCATAGCTATAGATTTACCATTTCCAGAAAGTGGAAATTTTCCAATTTTAATCTTATACCCTTTAACTTTTGCCTCATTTTCGGTTAATCCAATACTCGCTACTTGAGGCCTCGAGAATGTACATGCAGGAATAATAATTTTATGTTTTATGGATAATTTTGGATTGCAAATATGCTCTACACACCTAATCCCTTCATGACTTGCTTTATGTGCTAACCAAGGTGATCCTGTTACATCTCCTATCGCGTATATACCTTGTTCGGAAGTAACTCCATAATTATCTGTAATTATTCTTCCATCTTTTATTTGAACGTTTAGATGTTCTAGCCCTATGTCATCTATATTAGCCTCAATGCCTACAGCTAATATTGCTTTGTCAAAATTAAATTTCTTTTTAGAGTTTCCATCGAGTTCAAGTAAACAATTTACTCCCTTACTATGCGATTTTAATTCAACTAATTTTGTATTAACGTGTATTTTTATACCCGACTTCTCAAAATACTTTTTCGCTAAATTAGAAATTTCATAATCTTCAGATGGTAGTATATTTTTTTGTAACTCGATAAGAGTAACTTCAGAACCAAAATCATTATAAAAACAGGCAAACTCTACTCCTATAGCTCCAGCACCAATAATTAATATTTTATGGGGCTTTTCATCAGGTATCATTGCTTCTTTATAAGACCAAACATTTTTACTATTTGCATCAATTCCAGGTAAATATCTAGCACTTGCACCAGTTGCAATAAGAATATTAGGAGATTCATAGAGTATATTATTTTTACCTTTTGTAACAGTTACCCTTCCTATTCCTGTAATTCGCCCTATTCCGTATATAATTTCTACCTTGTTCTTTTTAAGTAAATGTTCCACCCCTAATGACAATTTAGTAGCAATTTTTCTGGTTCTAGATATTATTTTGGGCCAGTCGTAATTAGGTTTATTAATTTTTATCCCGAAGTCTTCAATTTTAGATAAACTATAATTTAACTCCGAAGCCTTCAGTAGCGCTTTAGTTGGAATGCAACCCCAATTTAAGCATATTCCCCCTAATTTATCTCTTTCTATAATTGCCACTTTTAGGCCTAATTGAGCAGCCCTTATGGCTGCACCATAACCACTCCCTATAACTATTAAATCGTAATTATTCATCATATATCCTATAAAAGCATTTTAGATGGGTGTTCTATATACAATTTAAAGAAATGAAGAAGTTTTGCTCCAATTGTACCATCTAAAACTCTATGATCACCAGATAATTGGCAAGACATAACATCTGAATTTATTATTTTATCATCATCAACCATTAATGGTAATTTTCGTATAGCACCAATGGCAAGTATCCCAGCTTGTGGAGGATTAATTATAGCAGAAAAATTATCTACCCCATGCATACCCAAATTGCTTAGTGTAAAATTTCCTCCCTCGTATTCATCAGAAGATAATGTATTTGCTTTAGCTCTCTTAACAAAATCTTTCATTATATTAGAAATTTCCCTAATACCTAAACTATCAGCATTTCTAATTACTGGAGTATATAGTCCTCCTTCAACAGCAACAGCAACACTTATATCTACATTTCCATACATGACTATATGATCCTCTTGCCATGAACAGTTAGCCTCAGGTACTTCCTTGAGTGCATTGCCAAGAGCCTTGATTAAAATATCATTTATAGAGATTTTTTCAGAACTATCACAATCTAGATTAACCTCATTTCTGACATTTAATAAATTTTTCATTATACAATCAATAGTTAAATAAAAATGTGGAACTGTTGACTTAGAAAAAGATAAACGTTTAGCAATAGTTTTTCTCATAGAAGAAATTGTAATTTTCTTATCCGCTTTCTTAATATAATCTTCTTTATTAGAATTACTATTCAAATTGTTAATTTTATCTATATCTGCTTTTACTATTTTGCCTTTTGGACCACTTCCTTTAACATTTTTTAATTCAATCCTACTTATAAGGGCCATTCTTCTGGCTAAGGGTGAAGCAAAAATTCTAGTATCTTCATTCAGTATTGTACTATCCACGTTCTTACTACCTAAATCGGTATTGATAGTATCAACAACATCTTTTTTACCATCAACTTCAAAGTTAACTGGTTTTTCAGTTTGTTCGTCAGTATTTTTATTAATCATATTTTTATTTTCTAGGTTATCATCTGACTTATCCAAGGCCTTTTCTATTTGTCTTACCTTTTGTTCTTCCAAAGTATGTTGAGAAATTAAAGCTTGGATATCGCTATCCTTATCTTCAGGAATAGAGAGTACAGCTATAAGCGAGTTAACAGAAATACCTTCGGAACCATCTTCATATAAAATTTTCTCTAATTTTCCTTCATCTATAGATTCAATTTCCATCGTAGCTTTATCCGTTTCCACCTCAGCTATAACATCACCTGGTTTAATACTATCTCCTAGATTCTTAGACCATTTTACCAAATTACCTTCTGTCATAGTTGGAGATAGTGCAGGCATTAATATAGGTATTGGCATAGTTCTTTCCTTTATAAATTATTTATTTTTAAATTTAACAAGTTCATACATGATTTAACAATAGACTCTTTGTTGGGTAAGCTTAAAGATTCTAAATTTGAAGAATATGGTAGTGGAACATCTTCGGATGTAACTCTTTTTGGAGGAGCATCTAAATAATAAAATGCCTTCTCTGTAATAGAAGAAGTAATTTCTGCGCCTACACCACTTGATAGCCAACCTTCTTCTACACACACAAGTCTATTTGTTTTCTTTACAGATTCAATTATAGTCTTCAAATCTAAAGGCCGTAGTGATCTTAAGTCTATAACTTCAGCATTAACATTATTACTTTTAAGTATTTTAGCAGCTTCTAGCGCGAGTTTAACTCCTCTTGAAAATGCCGTAATAGTTACATCATTGCCTGCCAATTTTACAGATGCCAAACCTATAGGAGTCGAGTAATCAAATTCAGGGACTTCAAATGATTCCCCATACAATAGCTCATGTTCTAGAAATATTACAGGATTAGAATTTCTTATTGAAGATTTTAGCAATCCTTTTGCATCAGCACTATCATAAGGAGAAATAACTATCAATCCAGGTATATTAGAAAACAGTGATGAAAAATCATGGCTATGCTGAGCAGCAACTTGTAAAGCCGATCCATTTGGGCCACGAAAAACTATTGGAATATTTATTTTACCTCCAGACATATAGTGAGTTTTAGCTGCTGAATTAATAATTTGATCCATTGCCTGAAAAG
>CAZNVN010000025.1:0-20692 GCA_964576635.1 uncultured Rhodospirillaceae bacterium | reverse complement strand
TCCTAGGTAAATTCCCACGCGTTACTCACCCGTTCGCCGCTAAACATTAAACCGAAGTCTAATTTCTCGCTCGACTTGCATGTGTTAGGCTTGCCGCCAGCGTTCGCTCTGAGCCAGGATCAAACTCTCAAGTTTGATTGGTATATAATCCCTCAATTAAGAGGGGAATTGCTGACCCGACGTTTCTGAAATATAAAAATATCTCAGTGCGTAACGTAACCTAAAGTTAAATATTAACTTAAGGTTATGGACACGCAAACGTCGAAAATCGCTTAAACGCAGCATCGCCGCCTACGTATCCCTTTCTTCACTATCAACTATTTCAAACAGCTCAAAAAAGCAAACCAGATCACTTTAATAAGGCAATCCACAATTTGCTATTTATCTAATACAACCTGAGAAATTTTTTCTCTAGTGGGTGAAGAAAATATATACTTTTCTATTAGGCTACTGTCAAAGAGATTCGTAATTTTTTTTAAATATTTTTTTGCTTAAATATAAATTCCCTTTATATATACATAAAATAAAAGAAAATGCATTTAATATATAAATGCCAATCCGAATCGAAGCCTTATAAACTTGAAGGAAAAATATGAAAACTATTCTGATAAGAGTATTGCTTACATTTCTACTATTTATAATACCGTTCGCTAATAGCTGGGCTGAGAGTATTGATTTAGCAGTTTTAAAGTATGGAACTGTGAATTGGGAATTGAACGTTATTAAGCATCATGGTTTAGATCAAAAACATAATATAAAATTAAACATTACCTACCTAACAAATAAAAATGCTGCATCAATAGCACTGATGTCTGAAGATGTAGATATGATAGTTACTGATTGGGTTTGGGTTAGCAGACAAAGGGAGCAAGGAGCCGACTTCACTTTAGTTCCATATTCAACTGCAGCCGGAGCTTTAATGGTACCTGAAAATAGCCAAATCAAATCTTTAAATGATATCAAAAATCATAAGATAGGAATTGCTGGAGGCAGTATAGATAAAAGTTGGATTCTTATGAGGGCTTACTCTATAAAAGTATTAAATTACGATATTGCCAAAAATGTTGATGCGGCCTATGCGGCTCCTCCTTTAATCAACGCAATGGTTACAAGAAATGAGCTTGATGGAGCATTAAACTACTGGAATTATACAGCTAGATTAAAAGCACTAGGATTAAGAAAAATTATTTCTATCTCAGATATCCTACCTCATTTAGGAATAGGTGAAACGCTTCCCTTAATTGGTTACGTTTTTAGCGAGAAATGGGGAAAAAATAATCCTAGTACATTACAGGGATTTTTAGATGCATCTAATGAAGCTAGAAAAATATTGAAAAATAGTGATAAAGAGTGGGAAAGAATAAAAAAAATAACCGGTGCAAAAGATTTAGAGACTCTATTAGCTTTGAAGGAAGGTTTTAGACAGGGAATTCCAAACATAAATGTAGACTATGCACCTTCAATAAGAAAAGCATTCAAAATATTAGCAGATATTGGTGGAAAAAAATTGGTTGGAGATAGTAAAGAATTATCTAATGGGGTCATCTGGAGATAATGGTATGAAAGATCTCTTTTTTAAAAATTCTATCTCATTAAGGATATTTTCTTTCCTATTAATTATAGTTATTTGGGAAGTGGCAGCTTTACTGGTTCAAAGCAGGGTTCTTCCAGGCCCTCTAGTAGTTTTGGAAATATTTTGGGGAGAGCTTTTTTCTGGCGAAATGTTATTTCATTTAGGAATAACTTTATGGAGAGTAGTCCTCGCTTTCTTTATTGCCATGATAGTTGGCACGGCTTTGGGAATTATTATGGGGGCAAGAAAGAATGTAAATTTAGTTTTAGATGGATGGCATATACTTTTACTTAATACACCTGCACTTGTTACTATCATTTTGTGTTACGTGTGGTTTGGTTTAAATGAAGTAGCAGCAATAACTGCGGTTGCATTAAATAAAATTCCAAATGTAGTAGTTACTATAAGAGAAGGAACTAGAGCGATAGACACAAAAATTCTTCAAGTAGCAGAAGTTTTTAAACTGAGCTATAAAAAAAAATTCTTAAATTTTTTTCTACCTCAACTTTACCCTTATATTATGGCCTCTGCTAGAGGGGGTATAGCATTAATATGGAAGATCGTCTTAGTAGTTGAATTACTAGGCAGAAGTAATGGGGTTGGTTTTAAATTAAATGAGTTTTTTAATCTTTTTGATATAGCCTCCATATTTGCTTACACATTAGCATTTGTAGCAGTTATGATGTTTGTGGAATTTTGTATAGCAGGACCCATTGAACGTAGGCTAACGAAATGGAGGCAAACATGAGTGTTACCTCTGATTCAAAAAATAATTATAGTTTGAGCGTAAATGTTCAGAATAAAAGTTATAAAAATCTCAATAACGCATCCTTTTTGACTGCAATAAAAGATATGGACTTTAAAGTTCCTGATGGTCAATTCTGCTGTCTCTTAGGACCATCAGGTTGTGGCAAAACTACTTTACTAAATATTTTATCCGGACTTGATAATAACTATGACGGCAATATACAATTTGATGATGACTCTTCTCCCCAAGATTGTGGTGTAGGATACATGTTTCAGGAGCCCAGGTTGCTTCCTTGGTTAACAGTGAGACAAAATGTAGAAATAGTTACCCAACAAACTAGTGAAGACAAAGATTTAAGCGACTCCATTTTAGAAACCATGGGACTCTCTAAAAACTTGGAATCATTTCCATCCCAATTGTCAGGAGGAATGCAAAGAAGAGTCGCAATCGCGAGGGCATTTATAAATAAACCCAAAATACTTCTATTAGATGAACCTTTTATTTCCCTGGATTTTACAGTAGCAAATCGATTACGTAATATGCTTGTTAATATATGGCAACAACAAAAGACCACAATAATATTTGTTACCCACGACCTTAGGGAAGCAATATTTTTGGGAGACAGAATATTATTCTTATCTAAAGGTCCTTCTAAAGTAATATATGACTACAACATCAACCTTGATCGACCAAGAGATATGGAAAGCAAAGATATAGAAAATATAAGAAACGAATTGATTAAGAATAATCCTTCTGTAATAACTGGCGTAAATAAATAATTAGGTGCAATAATTATGACTAAAAACTCATTAAAAATATCATCTCTTTCTAAAAACTACGGATCAATCCGTGCAGTAGATCAAGTGTCTCTGGATCTATATGAAGGAGAGTACGCTGTGCTTTTAGGCCCTAATGGCGCAGGAAAAACAACTTTGTTTCAAATATTAACAGGATTATTCGTTGCTGACAGCGGAGAGGTCTTAATAAATGAATTAAATATAAGTAATTCTGCAGTAAAAGTTCTGTCTCAAATAGGTGTAGTATTTCAACAAATTACTTTAGATATGGATATAACAGTACTGGAAAATTTAAAATTTCATGGAAGACTTCACGGAATTTCCTCTAAGGAATTTAAAAATATCGCCGAGGTTGAACTACAACAAGTTAATCTATGGGACAGGCGTAATGATAAAGTAAGATCCTTATCTGGAGGGCAAAAAAGAAGAGTAGAGCTTGCTAGATCCCTAATGCACAAACCTAAACTACTATTACTAGATGAACCCACTGTAGGTCTTGACCCCCAAAGTAGGAGAGACCTACTAAACTACATTTTAAAAATTAAAAAAGATAGAAAGATGGTCATATTATGGGCAACACATTTAGTAGATGAAGCAGAAAAAGCTGATACAGTAATTATATTGGATAATGGGAAAATAATTAAAAAAGGCACTCCCAATGAAATTAAAGAACAAACAAACAAAAAAGACTTACATGATGCGTTTGTTGATTTAACAACATATAAAGAGATCAATTAAAATGAAAAACATTTTTCAAACCATAGCATTTTTATTATTTATTATTTGTTTTTCAACTAACAATGTGTTGGCAGGATATATTTTCATTTCTAATGAAGGAAGCGATAATATTACAGTAATAGATTTAGACACCCACAAAATATTAGCTAACATCGAGAGCGGAAAAAGACCGAGAGATATGAAGATTATTCCGGAAAAAAACCAACTTTTAGTCGCAGCAAGTGAAGATGACAGAATTAATATTATAAACTACAAAAGCTATGAGATAGTAGGACATATAGAAACTGGTGATGATCCAGAAATATTCGATATATCTCCTAATGGTAAAATAATTGTTGTATCAAACGAAGATGATAATGAGGCTACTATAATTGATTCATCAACAGGCAAAATTATCAGAGTTGTTGAAGACGTAGGCATTGAACCGGAAGGAGTAACATTTTCGCCGGATGGCACTTTGGTTTATGTTACTTCAGAAGGGACAAACACCGTCATTATTATAGATCCATGGAAAGGGGAGATAATTGATGAGATTCTGGTAGGAAATCGTCCAAGAAGAGGAGCTTTTGTTAAAAATGGGAAGGAATATTGGGTAACTAACGAGTTAGGAGGTTCTGTAAGCGTTATAGATACAAGCAACCATAAAGTAATAGATATGATTAAATTTTATATAAAAGGAATAAGAGAATCAGAAATTACTCCTGTAGATTTCGCGATAAGTCACGATCAAAAATTTGCCTATATCACTCTTGGCAGATCAAAACATGTGGCTGTAGTAGATGTAGATACACATGAAGTTAAAGATTATATTCTGGCTGGAGCAAGAGTTTGGGGAGCTGCCATAACAAAGGATGATAAATTTTTAATAGTAACCAACGGTAATAATGACAATATATCGATAATAGATACTGAAAAAAATGCTGCGATAAAATCAATTGCAGTCGGTAGAACCCCTCACACTGTCAGGATAGTCGAATAAATGAAAATAGTAATATATTTTTTATCAGTACTCTTTTGTCTCCTTCAATCTACTAATTCACAGGAAATTGAAGAATTTTATATAGGATACTATGACTTAGAAGAAGATAAACGCTATGACTTATGGGGAGTTCACCCTGTTGATATTAGATCCCAAACTAACAGGGTAGATAGAAGACCTCGAGCAGGAGCTTTATTAGGAATAGAAGATATTAAACCTTTCCAACGTATGGCTAAAACAAAATTTCACCTAATTACAAAAAGATTTACAAAGCAAGAAAAAATCAAAGATAAAATTAAAGAGCACATCAAAAATAATAATATAAATTTTATAGTATTAGACCTTCCTGGTAAAATGTTATTAAACATTGCTAAGGATCTATCTTCACTTAACATTCCAATAATGAATGTATCAGCAAAAGAAAATTATTTGCGCTCCGTAGATTGTATAAACAATTTATTTCATACCATTCCTAGCCAAAGAATGCTAACTGACTCTATAGCTCAGTATTTATCAGATAAAAAATGGAGAAAAGTATTAGTTTTGGTTGGACCTTTAAAAGAGGATGTTGAATTATCTGAATCTTTTATCGAATCTGCTAGACAATTTGGTTTAAAAATCACAGATAAAAGATACTTTCTTCTTAGTAATGACCCAAGAGCTCGAGAAGAAAACGATATTGATTTTTTAACAGGCTCTATAAAGTATGATGCGGTATTTGTTTCTGACACTGACAGGGAATTTAGCTACAAACTTCCATATGCAACCCAACGGCCTGCAACAGTGATGGGTTCATCAGGACTAGTAGCAAGAGCCTGGCATTGGTCATATCTCAGACATGGAGCTCCACAACTTCATGGAAGATTTGAAAGGATGCACAATAGAAGGATGAATTCTAACGATTGGGCTGCATGGATAGCAATAAAATCTATTGCTGAAGCAAAGGTAAGATTTGGCAAAAATAATAATTTTAATTTTATTAATGCTTTTATCAATCCAGAGTTTATATTAGATGGATATAAGGGACCAGCTACAAGTTTTAGACCTTGGAATAGACAATTAAGACAAACCATTATGCTATCTACTGAAAATTGGGTGACTAGCATTGCACCTTTAGAAAGTTTTGTACACAGCGAAAATAATCTGGATACGATAGGTATAGATAAAAAAAACAGTAAATGTAAAAACTGAGGAGTAATATTTTGAATCTTGATCATTACATTATGGCCCTAAAAGGACTCACATACAGAGAAACTGTAAAGTTTATTCATCAAAAGGGTAGATTGTTTTCAGCTTTTGTAAGACCTGCTCTCTGGTTATTTGTATTTGCTGCTGGTGTAGGAAGCGTAACTGGAATTGATCCAGGAACTCAGCATCCTTACCCCATTCAAAATGTAAATTATTTTGAATATATTATTCCAGGATTAATTGGGATGGTTTTGTTGTTCAGCGGAATGCAATCTTCCTTATCTATGGTTTATGATCGGGAAATGGGTGTAATGCGATTATTACTTACTGCTCCTTTGCCTAGATGGTATCTTTTATTTGCAAAATTACTTTCAGGAACCTTTTTATCTGTGGTTCAAGCGTATGTGTTTATAGTTATTTGTCTTCCCATAATAGGACTACTTATTAATTTTTCCACACCAACAATTGGTTGGATATATGTCTTGCCTGCCTCAATCTTATTTGGGATGATGCTAGGAGCATTAGGGTTATTAATATCAGTTTATATCAAGCAATTAGAAAACTTTGCTGGAACTATGAATTTTGTAATTTTTCCCATGTTTTTTATTTCCTCCGCCTTATATCCACTATGGAGGCTGAAAGATAATGGAGCCGAGTTTGTTTGGTGGTTAGCACATTTAAATCCGTTTACTTATGGAGTAGAATTAGTAAGGTGGGCTTCTCTGGGACAAGTATATTTACCTGGAGTTATAGTGCTTTTAGTTTGTACTATTGTCTTTTTGTTTTTTGCAGTGATGGGTTATGATCCACAAAAAGGTATGACTAGAAAAGGAAGATAAAAATATATATTTTTAAAATAGAGAATTCAGGATGTTACTAGTAGAAGCTGACTGGCTATTTTCTAAATACAATGGCGGCAATTGGAAAGACTCAATAATTGTTGTTGATGGATCTTGGTATCTTCCAAACCAAAAAAGAGATCCACTAAAAGAACATATGAATAGTAGAATTCCTAAAGCGCGATTTTTTGATATAGATTCGGTATGCGACACTAATTCAAACTTTCCACATACTATTCCTGATACGAATCAATTTGAAAAATCTATGAATAAACTAGGATTTAAAAATACCAACCATATAGTAATCTATACTAAAGATGGGATAGCTACCTCACCTAGAGTTTGGTGGTTACTCAAAATTTTTGGACATCAAAAAATATCAATTCTTAATGGGGGATTCAAGGCTTGGATAGATATTGGAGGACAGTCCGAGACAGGCCAATATGAAAATATTACTACAAACTGTTATAAAGCAAATTATAACAATAATTTTTTCTGTAATACAGAAGATGTTAAAGCATCTATGAAGAACAACAATTCTCAAATAGTTGATGCCAGTTCGCAAGGAAGGTTTAAAGGCATCGAACCTGAGCCAAGAAAAAATTTGAAAGCTGGTCATATTCCAGGGTCAAAAAACTTGCCATATCAGTTTTTTTTAAATGAAAAAGGCTTTTTATTACAGACTGATCAAATAAAGAATGTTATAGCAAAAGCTGATGTGGATCTAAATAAGCCTATAATAAGCACGTGTGGTTCAGGAGTATCCGCTTGTGTCTTAGGTTTGGCATTAGAGCTTCTGGGTAAAAATAATTGGAAAATATATGATGGATCTTGGACCGAATGGGCGGGAAGAAGAGATGCTCCTATAGAAACATAAACATTAGTTTTACTTATTTACTCATATCTAAAAATTTTTTCTCATCAAAGCTTTTTTCAGACTTGGCCGTTATAATTGAAACCATTGAATCACCAGTAATATTTACAGCAGTCCGCATCATATCTAAAAGCCTATCAATTCCAATAATTAAAGCAATGCCTTCTACAGGAAGTCCTACTTGCGCCAATACCATCGTCAACATTATCAAACCTACACCAGGGACCCCTGCAGTACCGATAGAAGCCATAGTAGCTGTTAATATTACTGTCAAGTAATCTGCTAAAGATAAATCCACTTGATAAACGCTAGCAATAAATACGGTTGCAACTCCTTGCATAATAGCAGTCCCATCCATATTAATAGTTGCTCCAAGTGGTACAGTAAAAGATGCCACCGCTTTATCTACTCCCAATTTTTTTTCCACAGTATTCAATGTAACTGGGATAGTGGCGTTTGATGAAGCTGTGCTAAAAGCAAAGACTACTGCATCTCTCATTTTCTTTATAAAAATAATTGGGGAAACTTTAGCTATAACCTTTAGTAAAACACTGTAAGTAATTAACACGTGTAATAATAAAACTGCAGCTACAGTAAAAAAATAAGAAGCTAAAGGTATTATCATGCTAACACCTTGAGTAGCAAAAGTTTTAGCAATCAAACAAAAAACTCCTAAAGGAGCAAATTTCATAACTATATTAACCATCGCCATCATTACAGAATTTAAACTTTGAAGACCTTTTTTAATGGGCTCTCCTGCAGAAGCCGATAATGTAATTGCTACTCCCAATAATATTGAGAAAAGTATAATCTGTAGCATTTCTCCTTCGGCCATAGCTAAAACAGGATTTGAAGGAATAATGGATGTAATAACGCTTGTAATTGAAGGAGCCTCTTTAACAGTAAACTCAGACGTATCTGCTATATCTAATCCTTTGCCTGGATTAATTGTGATAGCTACAATCAATGCTAGAGAGATTGCAATAGCAGTTGTAAATAAATAAATTATTATTGCTTTAAGTCCCACTCTACCCATTAAGGATATATTTGCTAGAGAAGAAACACCAACAGCAATAGAACAAAAAACTAAAGGAACTACTAGCATTTTTAAACTATTAACAAATAGTTTTCCAATAATATCAAATAGGCCAAAAGATAAATAGACTTCTACCCAACCTTTAAAAAAGTCCACACTGCCTAAAACAATTCCTAAAATAGCTCCAGCAATCATGGCAACTAGCATTTTTTGTGTAAAACTTAGAGATTTATACCATTGCATAAACCATTTCCTTATCAATATAATTTTTAGTTATTATTAAACTCTAATATAGTTATTTTGCAAAATAAAAATATTAGGTAATATCAATCACCATTATTACAACATTATATTTTAAAGAACAAAAATGAGAACAATATTATTATCCTGTAAACTGATATTACTATTTATTGGTTATTCTTTTTCTGAAAATATAGAATTTAGAAAAGACGTATTAACCATAGATAATAACTTAAAACCAATAACTTTTAATATTGAGTTAGCAGTTACTCCCCAAGAGAGAAGTCAAGGGCTAATGTACCGGGATAACCTGCCTTTAGACCAAGGAATGCTATTTGTCTACCCTTTTAATCAACAAGTAACAATGTGGATGAAAAATACTCAAATACCACTAGATATGATATTTATTAATACAAATGGAGATATAGAAGATATAATAAGAATGACAATTCCCAATTCCTTGACCCGTTTAACTACGAAAAACAAGGTAAAAGCAGTACTAGAAATTAATGGAGGCCTTAGTAAGTATCTGAAAATCAATAAGGGAGATAAAGTAATTTATCCTATTTTTGAATAATTTTTAAAATCAAAGGAAAAATATTGAAAAATAATTTATCGATAAGAATTAATCTAGGTACTAAACCTGTTTTTGGTCATGGGAAAGCTGCTTTACTCGAATCCATTGAAAAATCTGGTTCAATTTCTGCTGCTGCCAGAAACTTAAGAATGTCTTATAGAAGGGCATGGATGTTGACCGACTCTATGAATAATAATTTTAAAAAACCTTTGATAAAATCTAAACTAGGAGGAAAAGGAGGAGGAGGAGCTCAAATTACATCTGAAGGAAAAAAAGTACTTGCTCTCTACAGAAAAATGGAAAATAAAGCACTTTCTTCAATAAAAAATGAAAAATTACATTTTACCAAATTTATATCTAAAAATCCTGGAATCATTAGAGACGATGATGATAATTCGCTGTAATTTAAAGATAATCTCATGAAAAATTCAAAAATGCCAATTGGTATTACCATTGGAGATCCTTCTGGAATAGGACCAGAAATAGTCGTATCTGCGCTAAGCAATTCTAAGATAAATAAAAATATTGCTCCTATTGTTTATGGAAATTATTTCTATTTAGAGAAAACTGTCTACGCATTAGACCATAATATAAATATTATTAAAAACAAGAATACTAAAGAAGCACTCAAACATTATGACTCAAAGTCTATAAATTGTATTGATATTGGAAGTAAATCAGATAGCCATGGAGAATTGTCATATCAATTTATAACACATGCTACTAAAGCTGCAATAGACAAAGAGATTGGTGCTATAGTAACAGCTCCAATAAACAAAAAATCCCTCAATATGGCCGGTCACAAATATCCAGGGCATACGGAATTAATTGCTAAGCTAACTAATACTTCTGAAGTTTCTTTAATGTTAATTACAAATAAACTTAAAGTTATCCATGTTACAACCCATTTGGGTTTATTAGATTCAATAAAACTAATAAATCCAAAACTCGTATATAGAACATGTTTAAGAGGAATTGACATAATAGAAAAACTAGGAATACCTAATCCCAAAATTGGTGTTTGTGCAATAAATCCCCATGCAGGTGAAGATGGTTTATTTGGTTATGGAGAAGAAAAAGAAAAGATTCTACCTGCGATTAGAAAACTAAAGAAGGAAGGTTTTAATATAGATGGGCCAATGCCTGCAGATGCTTTGTTTTACAAAGCAAGTGTTAAAGATTATGATTTAGTAGTGGCAATGTATCATGATCAAGGGCATTGTCCAGTCAAAGTCATGGGTATAGATCATGGCATTAATATTACCACTGGACTCCCAATTATAAGAACTTCAGTAGATCATGGAACAGCTTACGATATTGCAGGAAAAGGACTGGCGAGTGATAAAAGCCTATTAAAAGCAATTAGTTTAGCCTACAAATTAATAAAAAATTAATTAGATGCCTTGACCATCGCTATATTTAGTGGTATATAACCTATGAACGTTAAAAAAAATTAAGAATTAAATCAGGCTAAGAATATAATATGGATACTCAAGTAAATTTTAGCCTGAAGTTTTTGTTCTTATCTCTACTAAAATGTACTCTTTTTTTTCTGCTGTTATCTGAACAATTGATAGCAGCAGAAAAGAATACAGATTCTTCATTATTGTTTATAGCAGCCAGTACAAATGAAGTTATTAAGGAAGCGTCCGAATTATGGATTAAAGAAAACGGCAGTCATAAATTTAGAATATCTTCCGCAAGTTCTGGTATATTAGCAAAGCAAATTATATCGGGAGCTCCTGTAGACTTATATATTTCGGCTAGTTATTTATGGATAAAAGAACTTATAAAGAGAAAATTCATTAACGCTAAAGATGTAAATGCAATTTTTAGTAATAGTTTAGTACTTATATCTCATAAAGATTCTAATTATCCGTATATCGGCGATATCACAAAAAATATTCAGTTAGAAAAATTAATCAAATCATCATTATCAAACAGACGCATGAGTATTGCAGATCCATCTCATGTTCCAGCTGGAATCTACACAAAACAGGTACTTCAAAAACTACACTTATGGGATAGGCTTTCTTCAAATAAATTAGCTTTTGGGCTAGATGTAAGAAAAACACTAAAATTCGTCGCCCTTGGATCCAGTCCATTAGGAATTGTATATTATTCAGATGCTATTGCGGAACCCGAGGTAAAAATAATAGGAGTTTTTGATGAGAAACTTCATGAACCAATAAAATATTGGGCGGCTTTAATTACAAAAAATGATAATCAAAACATGAAAAAATTTCTAAAATTTTTGTTAGATACTCAAATACAAACTATCTATACCAAGCATGGATTCAAAATAATAGGGGGATAGTTCAATTTTCACACCAGATGAATTAGAAGCTTTAAAATTATCCGCCTTTATTGCAACAGTAGCTGTAATTTTTTCCATAATTCCAGGTATATTTATTGCGTGGCTGATATCTAAGAAAGAAGGAATACTAATTTCAACACTTAATATTTTAGTACTTTTACCCCTCGTATTACCACCTGTTGTTGTAGGATATGTGTTACTAATTCTATTTAGTGAAAATGGCCCTATGGGACATTTTTTAAATCATTTTTTTGGTGTCTCGTTTAACTTTTCATGGAAAGGAGCCGTTTTAGCTGGAGCCGTAGTCTCCTTTCCCCTTATGGTTAGAGCAATAAAACAGGGCTTTGATTCTTTAGATCATAAAATCGAGGAGGTAGCAATAATTCATGGTGCTAATAAATTTTATTGTTTTTTTTCAATAACAGTTCCTCAAATGTTACCATCAATTATTACCGGAATAACACTGGCATTCGCTCGTTGTTTAGCTGAATTTGGAGCTACAATCACTTTTGTTTCAAACATTCCTGGAGAAACTAGGACTCTTTCATTAGCTCTATACACAGTAAGTAGCATACCAGGAACGGATTATATTGCTTTAAGATTAGTTATAATTTCTATTCTACTTGCATTTTTTGCTATAAGTATTTCTGAAATATTGAATAGGCGATCTCTTAGAAAATCCAGAGGGCTAGATTAATGAAAAAAGATTCAGAAATAATACAGTTTAAAATCAGTTTAGGTAAATTTCAAGCAGATATAAATCTTGATCCTCCGCAGAAAAACATTCTGGCATTAACTGGTAAGTCCGGTTCTGGAAAATCTACTTTAGCAAAAGTAATATGTGGAATACATAAACCTCAGTCGGGACAAATAGTCATAAATGATACAACTTTATTTAGTTCAGAAAAAAAAATTAACTTATCACCCAATCTGAGAAATATAGGAATGGTTTTTCAAGAACCCAGGCTATTTACTCATATGTCAGTTCAATCAAATCTGTTATATGGACAAAAGAAAAAGAATATTAGTGATATGAAATTATTTGAGAAAATAGTAGATTTATTGGATATAAAAGACCTATTAAATAGAAAGGTTCCTAATCTATCTGGTGGAGAAGCACAAAGAATATCTATAGGACGAGCTGTTTTATCAAGGCCTAAATTACTAATTTTAGATGAACCTTTAATAGGACTAGACGTAGAAAGACAGCAAAAAATTTTATCTATCATAAAAAATATTAATATAGAGTCAAATATTCCCATCATATTTATAAGTCACTCAGTGGATGAGATAGTTTTTATTTCTGAATCAATCGCATTAATTGAAAATGGAAAAATATTAACCCAAGGTCCAACTAATAAAATTTTATATAAAAAAGGAACAAAGCTTTTCGGCCTTGAAACAGAAGAAAGTACACTTATAAAGTGCAAAATAATTGATCAAAACATTAAAGAAAAGTTTACTAAAGTTTCATCAGAAGGGACTAATATAATTATATCAAAAATTTCTGGTTCCATAGGATCTGATATAACTTTAAGACTTTTCGCTAAAGATGTCTCTATAGCAACAGAAAAGCCTAAAAACATATCAATCAATAACATATTTGAAGCCATTGTATCTGATACCTACAGCAATAATATTTTAGGAAGAATCAACATTGAGTTAAAAGTTGGAAGGAACAAAATAATATCAAGCATACTGGAAAACTCTCTTAAAAAATTGCAAATCTCCAAAAATGACAAGGTTTATGCCCTCATTAAATCAATTTCAGTTGTAGGCCAAACAAAAACTTACTAAATTATAATAAAAGATTTATGCGGACATGTTTTCATGAAATTAAACAAAAAAAATGGTGGTCAAATATTAGCAGAATCTTTGTATAATCATGGTATAAATACAATATTCATGGTACCAGGCGAAAGTTATTTAGCTGCAATTGACGGTCTATACGATTATAGAAATGAGATAAAATTAATCACCTGTAGACACGAATCAGGAGCTGCAAATATGGCTGAAGCTTATGGGAAAATTTCAAGGCAGCCCGGCATTGTATTTGTTACAAGAGGACCAGGCGCTTGTCACGCAAGCGTAGGAGTACATACTGCAATGCAAGATTCTACTCCTATGATTTTATTCATAGGTCAGATTACAAGAAAAAATAAAGGTAGGGAGGCTTTCCAAGAAGTAGATTACGAAAAAATGTTCACTCCTCCTTTTTGTAAGTGGGCGTATGAGGTTAAAAAAACAGAAGAGCTACCTAAAGTCATAAATAAAGCCTTTCAAGTCTCTCTTAGTGGAAGACCAGGACCTGTAGTAATATCCCTTCCCGAAGATATGCTAGAAGAAAAAATACAGTATGAGCCTTTAGAACCTGAAAAAATTTTTACAGTCTGCCCCAAGGTTAAGCCCATAGAATCCGTATTAAACATATTAGGTGAATCCTCTAAACCCCTAATCATAGTAGGTGGAGGAGATTGGGATGGAAAAGGAGCAAAAGACTTGGTCCATTTTGCTGAAAAAAACCACATCCCTATTGCAGTTTCCTTTAGAAGGCAAGCCTTGGTTAATAATAATAGTACTAGTTACGTAGGAGATTTATCTACAAGTGTCGACATGAATTTAGTAAAATATGTTAAGAGTGCTGACCTCATACTAGTAATAGGAGCTCGTCTAGGAGAGATGACTACAAAAGGATATACAACTATTACTAATAACGGAAATCAAAAAATTATACACATATATCCTGACTCAAACGAATTAGGAAAGGTTTATGACCCCTTAATAGAAATAAAGTCTAACAGTTCAGAATGTGCAAAAATACTTAGAGGAAAATTAATAAAGAATATTACCTGGAAAAAGTGGACCAAAATGGGTAATGACAACTATATTCGATACAGCACCCCTTCTCCCTACAAGACCGAACCAGATATGGGAAAGATTATGACTTATTTAAAACACACCATGCCTAATAATACCATAGTCACAATAGATGCAGGAAATTTTAGCGGTTGGATCCAAAGATTCTGGACTTTTTCTGAACCTTTAACACAGATTGCCCCTACCAGTGGAGCAATGGGATATGCAATTCCAGCAGCTATAGCAGCAAAAATAGCAAAAAAGCATACCCAAGTTATTGGCTTTTGTGGAGATGGAGGTTTTATGATGAGTAGCCAAGAACTTGCTACTGCTAACCAATATGGAATAAAACCTTTAATTATTTTAATAAATAACAGCATGCTTGGAACGATCAGAATGCATCAAGAAATCCATTTTCCTAGAAGAATTATAGCCACAGACTTAATAAATCCTGATTTTAAAGTACTTGCTTCCTCCTATAACTTGCATAGTGAAAGAGTTCAAAAGACTAGTGAATTTCCCAATGCATTAGATAGGTCTATTAAGTCAAAAAAAGCAGCCATTATAGAAATACAAGTTGATCCAAATCAAATTACAACCAGCAAAACGATTAAAGATTTAAATAACTAAAAAATTAATATAGGAAAAAAAAATGCAAGAAAATAAAAATAAAACAGCTTTAGTTACTGGGGCTTCTAGCGGCATAGGATATGCAACTGCAAAAAAATTATCGTCGATCGGCATTAAAGTTATAGCTTCAGCAAGAAGATTACAAAAATTAAAAAAATTACAATCAGAAACATCTTGTGAAATTATACAGCTAGATATTTTAGATCAAAAAAAAGTATACAGATCTTTAAAAGACCTTGAAATTGACATATTGATAAATAATGCTGGAATAGGTAAAGCTTTTTCCCCAATTTTCAAGACAAATCCTGATGATATAAACATTACAACCGAAACAAATATTACATCTTTTCTACATTTATTAAGAGCGGTAGTACCCGGCATGGTTAAGAGAAAAAGAGGGCATATCATTAATTTAGGATCTATAGGAGGTTTATACCCGATGGCTCCATCTGTATATGCTGGATCTAAGGCTGCAGTTCATTTAATAAATCAAAATCTAAGACTAGAACTTTCGGGCACCGGAGTGAGAGCCACAGAAATTTGCCCTGGGAGAGTCAAAACAGAATTTTTTGATGTTGCTTTAAAGAATAACCCTAAAAAAAAGAAATCAATGATGACTGGTTATACCATGTTAGAACAGGAAGATATAGCTGATGCTATAATGTATGCCATCCAGACTCCCTGGAGAGTCAACGTTTCTTTAATAGAAATTACACCTACAGAACAAGCGCCAGGAGGTTCTATAATTGAGAAAGTAATTTAAAAAATCTAAATAAAGAATAAAATTCTAATATTATTAGCCATTGAGAACTTTAGTAATAAGTAGAACTAGAACAACCATAACTACCACCGTTAGTATTGTGAACCAAACTAAGCTACGGTCATATTTTTTTTCTTCTGACATTTTGAACTCCTGTTAAAAATTATTTATCTATAGAATTTCCGGAATTATTTCTAGGTGAAACAGTAATCCAAACCTCAGCTCCTCTTACTCTAGAAGGAGTAATGCGAATATTAGCAACACGACCTACACGTGTATAAGTTAATAAGCTCACATCAGAGCGTATACTGGTAATTTGTTCCCAACCAAAATTTGGCATTTCATATCTGTAAAAATCAAAAGTTTCAGCTGCTGATAAATCAACTGTTAAATTTATCCTTCCAAACCAATCGCTTTCCCCCCCAAAAATAAGAGATTTCTCAACATTCATTTTAGAACTTGCCGACATGGGCAAATCATTAAACTTAGCAAAAAAAGCCTCTTCTGCAGGCAACCCTTCGGGACCCGATACTCCAGTTGATATCAAGGGTACTTTTCCAGTACAGCTTGTAAATAAAAATAGAAATAATATGGCTAGAATTTGAATATATTTTGAAAAGAACATCTACTTACTCTCCAACTTAGTGGTTATTTTACTCTCTCATGACATACACCCTCTGGTCAAGCATAGATAACTTAGACAGAAGATCTAATATGGCGTCCCCGAATGGACTCGAACCATCAACATCCTGCTTAGAAGGCAGGTGCTCTATCCAGTTGAGCTACGGGGACACTAAAAAAAGTTTTATAATTTTTTATACAAAAAAGAAAGTAATAAATTAAAATAACCCCATCACATTAAGTAGTAATTTATTGGTGGGAAGTAAGAGAAGACTTAATTAACTCTTGAACTTCTGGGAACACATCTGGCATTGATCCTAATATTTCGATTGAAAGATAAAGTTGCATTTATAACAGGCGAGGGTAGGATTTAAACTTACGACCTTCAGGTTATGAGCCTGATGAGCTTAATTAAAAATAATTATATTAGTATTATATATATATAAAAATTAATCTTTTTTTATAAAATTATCAGCATAAGACTTGATCTTTAAACTTCTCTCATGCGTATTTAATAACTCTAAAATTATGCCATTATCTTTAGCATAAATTTCTGCATTTTTTAAAGTAGAAAATTTTAACTTTATTTGTTGTCTAACATCTCCCCCACCGTTCCAACCCATTAACTTATCAGGATTATGAGAGATTGATACAATAGGTTCTAAAATCCAGTAATTCACATTTTTATTACCTGACTGTGTGGCTGAAGGCTCTTTTTTATATACTCTTGCCCTCATAAAATTTGCCATCTTTTGTTTCATAATTATTCCAAATACTGGTCGGGGCGGAGTGATTCGAACACTCGACCACCTGCTCCCAAAGCAGGTGCGCTACCAGGCTGCGCTACGCCCCGAATATAATAATAAGAATTACTTATCATTAACTTACACCATCTTCAAGAACTATGGTAATAAAGGTATCCCATCGAATAAACTTGCATTCCAAATAAAATGAACTGCTACACTAGCAGCATAACCCAAAGCTATGACAGGTGTCCATTTTAGATGACCAAAAAAAGTGTAAATTCCTCTAGCTTGTCCCATTAAAGCTACTCCTGCTGCAGAACCAATAGACAAAAGACTACCACCGACACCAGCTGTTAGAGTAACGAGTAACCATTGACCTAAATCCATTTCTGGCCTCATCGTTAAAACAGCATACATTACTGGAATGTTATCAACTATTGCTGATAATATGCCCACAAGAATATTTGCAGTACTTGCTCCTAAACCTACATACATAAAATCAGCTGTTAAAGCCATATATCCAAATGCAGATAGTCCTCCTACACACATTAGTACTCCGTAAAAAAATAAGAGAGTATCCCACTCAGCTTTAGAAACTTTTCTAAAAATATCAAACCTAGAATCACCAGTTGTTAAACTACTTTCCTTTTTCTTCAAATAGAAACCAAAAATAGATAAAACTCCTAAACCTGTCATCATTCCATAAACTGGAGGGAGATGCAAAAATTGATGTTGTGTTACTGTAAATGCAATAGTGAATAAAAATAAGCCTATTATTATAAGGCCTCCCTTTTTTATAGTTACCACTTCATCATTTGCCTTCGGTTTATCTCTATCAATAAAGAAATGCATTATAGCCGCAGGAATTATGTAATTTACTACAGATGGTACAAATATATATAAAAATTCTTGGAACGATACTATCCCTTTTTGCCAAACCATTAGTGTGGTAATATCCCCAAAAGGAGAGAATGCTCCTCCTGCATTTGCAGCTACAACTATGTTAACACACGATAAAGCAACAAACTTTGAATGCCCCTGACCTACTGCCATTACAACCGCACACATTACAAGGGCCGTAGTTAAATTATCTGCTATTGGAGACAGAAAAAAAGCAATTATACCTGTTATCCAAAAAATTTTTCGTAACGTATAACCTTGCCTAACCAACCAAGATCTAAGTGCTTGAAATACTCCCCTTTCCGTCAGTGAGTTAATAAAGGTCATAGCAACTAAAAGAAATATAAATAACTCGGCAAATTCCAAAAAAGTATGTTTAAATGCATACTCAGCTTCATGAATATTATAGCCAAAGTTTTTTGCAGAATACGCAACTATCAACCATATTAATCCAGCTGCTATCAATACGGGTTTAGATTTTCTAAGGTGAGAATACTCCTCCACCATAACAAATATATAAGCCACTACAAAAATTATAATTGCTATTATACCATTTACGTGGTTGGTAAGTTGCATGTTGAGATTGCCTTCAGCAGAAAATACAAAAGATGTTGCAAAAACTAACATTACTGTCATTAAACATACAGCTTTAATAAATTGTTTTAGAATCAATTTCTTCTCCTAGCTAAAATTAATTTTTATTAAATTAACTATATTTTTACTATGAAATTTAAAGTTATATCTATTATCATGTTATGTAAAACTCGAAGAATAAAAAGGAATTCAAATGGACACCCAAATAGATAGTTTAGACCATATTACCATTATAACTAATAATATAGAATCCACAATGCACTTCTACATTAAAATTATTGGCCTTAGTGAGGATGAATCTAGACCTCCATTTAAATTTAATGGAGCTTGGCTCTCCGTTAATAATAGAGCAATAGTCCACATTATTGAAAATAATAATCATGTTTATGAAAATCAAAAGCCTACCTTAGATCATATAGCTTTTAGAGTGCTTGATGTAGAAAAAATGAAAAATATTCTTAATAAAAACACCATTGACTTCATTGAACAAAAAACACCTGACGGAAAAGTACATCAATTATTTATCAAAGATCCAAATGGCATCAAAATTGAATTATCCAAAAATATTTAAGTAAAAAAACGGCCCCCTAAAAATAAGGAGGCCGCTTTTAAACTTATAAGCTAAATAAACTAATTACGCACCACGTTGTGCAGCTTTAATTTTTTCAGCTGTTATTGGCCATGAACGAACACGAGCACCAGAAGCATTATAGATTGCATTCGCGATAGCAGGTCCAACAACTGTGGTTGCAGGTTCGCCACATCCTGCTGGATAGTGACCATTTTGAACAATAGCAACATCAATTTCTGGAGATTGATTGATACGCATTGGTGTCCATGTATCAAAATTACCTTGATCAATTGAACCATTGCTCATGGTTATATCTTCGTATAGTACGCGACTAATTCCATACAAAGCAGAACCCTCGATCTGCGCTTCAACATTTTTAGGATTAACCGCAGTACCAACATCCATAGCAATAGTCATTTTTGTAAGAGTTGGTTCACCTGAACTCGGGTCCACATGTACTTCAGCCACAGCAGCTGTCCACGTTGGTGATCCACGCTCTTGAGATGCAACAGCTGCAATACCTTGTGCTGTATTTGCCGGCATTGGTTTTACACCATACCCAGCTCTTCCAGTAGCAACTAATAATACATTTCTCAGTCTATGCCCGCCTCCAACTGTATTTGGAGGAGATCCAGCATTTCTACCAGTTCCACCTAGCATTGAAAGCCTTAAATCCAACGGATCTTTGCCAATCTTATGAGCAGTCTCATCGACAAAGCTTTCAACAGCCCACCACGTCCAAGTAGGAGCAACAGCACGTAAGAAACCTGCAGGAGCAGCGTTCCATATTACCATGTTGTTAGCTGATCGCACATAATGGTTAGGAATATCATACCAGTGATCTGAACCATTAGTTGCAAACTGATCAATTTTTCCTTTTTTATCAACTGATTCAGCCATAAACCCAGGAGCTGCACGTGAAAGCGCCCAACCAGATACAGTGACATGAGACATAGAATCAATTTTTCCATTCTTTACTCCGCCCTTTATCCGTTGAACTGTCTGACTCTGATGAAAATCAAAGCCTATGTCTTGCTCACGAGTAAACATAAGTTTTACTGGACGACCTATTTCTCTAGCAGCTAATGCTGTAATAACGGTCATATCA
>CAZNVN010000024.1:0-21176 GCA_964576635.1 uncultured Rhodospirillaceae bacterium | reverse complement strand
CCATACATAGTGAATATTATCATTGTAGCAGCATAGAACATTATAAGCCATGTAACAGCAGGGTTAGCACTTACTGCCGATGCTGCGAAAGGAATTGACAAATAAAGGATTGTTCCTAATATAAAGAAACAGTGATAAGTATTCTTTCGACCAATATAATCGGACATAGAAGCCCAAAAAAATCTACCACACATATTAAATACGCTTATCATTATAACATACCAACCTGCAAAAGTTGCAGTAGCAATCATAGGTAGAGTCGTTCCGAATATTTCACCCATCATAGTTTTAGCAACACCTAGAACGCCTATTCCTGCAGACACATTAAAACATAAAACTATCCATAAGAAGTAGAATTGCGGTGTTTTAATCGCTTGATTAATATGGACACTGTTTCTTGTAATCATACGTTTTTCCGATTCCTCTTCTGTAGGTGGTGTCCACCCTTCAGGTTTCCAATCTTTAGCAGGAAGTCGATAGGAAAAAGCAGCAATCATCATGACAATAAAATATATGATTCCTAATGTTATAAAAGTTGATGCAGCACCAGTATTTCCTGTTCCTACAACATAAATACCCTCCTGCACTTCTATAGGTAATCGAGCAATATCAGAAGCACTGGTAACGACTACTTCAACCTTTTCACCAGCTACAGTGGCAAACGTTATTAATTTTTCACCTATTTGCTCTGTAATAAGCTCTACAGAACCTACTGGGCCTAAGAATTCTGGAACTTTATAGTAATATTTTAAAAAGTATTCCTTTAAATACCCCCCTATCATTGCTCCTCCTCCAAATCCCATAATAGCCATACCTGTTGCCATACCTCTTCTATCAGGAAACCATCTTATAAGAGTAGATACCGGAGAAACGTATCCTAGCCCTAAACCACAACCTCCAAAAACTCCATAACCTAGATAAACAAGCCATAATTGATGAGTTAAAATTCCTAAACTTCCTACAATGAATCGCCCACCCCACAAAAAGGCAGCGGTCACACCTACACAACGTGGCCCAACGTCTTCCAGCCATTTTCCTGCCAGTGCAGCTGCTAAGCCTAAAAATACTATGGCAACAGAAAAAATCCATACGACTGTACTCAATTGCCAGTCATTTGCAGCATACGCAGTTACACCTAATTCTCTAGTCAAAGCAGGGTTAAATATACTCCAAGCATAAACAGAACCTATACATAAATGAATAGCAATTGAAGCTGGCGGAACTCTCCATCTATTAAAGCCTGGAGGTGCAATAATTTTATCTTTTAATAAAAATGAAAATATACTTGATGGTGTGGTTTCATTGTTACTCATTAATTCCTCCCCTAAGAAAAATACTGAACTATAAAATTATACAGTCATCATAAAAATAGCAATTTAATAATATTTATTTACAACAAATATCAATTATTTAAATTAACAGAAACTTTAGCAGCACAAAACTTGAACTCAGGAATTTTACCAATTGGATCCAATTGAGGATTTGTCAAAATATTAGCAGCAGCTTCAGAATAACAAAATGGCATAAATATCATCCCACTAGGTAGCTGCCAATCTTGACGAACAGACACTTCAATTTTTCCTCTACGTGTAACAACTTCAACCTTTTGACCAGGATCAATACTTAAATTAGTCATATCTAGTGCATTCATACACACAATAGCTTCCGGCTCTAGACTATTCAATACTCCAGATCTTCTAGTTATAGCTCCTGTATGCCAATGCTCAAGCAATCTACCTGTAGATAAAATCAATGGATACTCATCATTAGGAATTTCATCAGGAGAAATTAATTGTGCTGGAACAATTTTACCTCTTTTGTCTTTAGTAGGGTAACCTTCTGAAAAAATAATATCTTTTCCAGGTTCTTTTATAGAATCACAAGGATAGGTAACGCCGTCCTCTCTATTAAGTCTCTCCCATGTAATATTATTTAATGACGGCATGACCTCACTCATTTCAGCAAAAATATCTGATACATTCTCATATTTCCAGTTTAAATCCATAGCATTAGCCATATCAATAATGATTTTCCAATCTTCCCTGGCTGACCCTGGAGTAGAAAGTACTTTTCTACCTAATTGAACTTGTCTATTAGTGTTTGTAAATGTACCTGTTTTTTCAGCGTGAGCAGAAGCTGGAAAAATAATATCTGCAAACCAAGCTGTTTCTGTCATAAATATATCTTGTACTACTAGGTGTTCTAATTTCACTAATCCATCTAATGTATGATTTTGATCAGGATCAGACATAGCAGGATTTTCTCCCATAACGTACATCCCCCTAATAGTACCATCAATCACAGAATCAAGTATTTCTACTACAGTCAATCCAGCTTTGTCATCTAAGTCCGTTCCCCAAAATTTTTCCATTTTAGTCCTAATTTCTGAATCTTCAACAGACTGATAATCAGGGAAAACCATTGGTATTAGTCCAGCGTCTGATGCTCCTTGAACATTATTTTGACCTCTTAGTGGGTGTAAACCCGTTCCCGGTCGACCTATCTGTCCAGTTATTAAAGCTAGGGTTATCAAACATCTAGCATTATCAGTTCCGTGTATGTGTTGAGAAATTCCCATTCCCCAAAATATTATTGATCTTTCTGAAGAAGCATAAGTGCGAGCTACTTTTTTCAAAATTTTAGAATCTACACCACATACACTAGACATTTCTTCCGGAGAAAAACCTTTAATGGACTTTTGTAACTGATCAAACCCATTTGTCATAGATTGAACATATTGTTTATCGTAAAGTTCTTCTTCTATAATAGTATAAATGAGAGAATTAAGAAGAGCAACGTCAGTCCCAGGCTTAAATGCAAGATGCTCATATGCATTTTTTGTCATTTCGTTTGTACGAGGATCAATTATAATTAGCTTAGTTCCTTTCTTAGCCGCTTGCTTAAAATAAGTTGCTGCAACTGGATGATTAGTAGTTGGTCTTGCCCCTATAACAATTGCACAATCAGAATCACTGACAGCGGTAAATGGTGCTGAAACAGCTCCTGAAGACACACATTCTAGCAGTGCAGCAACTGACGATGCATGACAAAGTCTAGTACAGTGGTCTACATTATTCGTATGAAATGCCGTCCTAATTAATTTTTGAAATAAATAGGCTTCTTCGTTAGAGCCTTTTGCAGATCCAAATCCACATAACCCTTTACCACCATGCTTATTCAAAATATTTTTAAAACTATTAGACGCAAGAGTAATCGCTTCTTCCCAACTAGCTTCTCTAAAATATTCTCCTATTTCTTTTTTTTCTTTATTCAGAATATTTCGGTCCTTCGGTGCATCATCTCTTCTAATTAGTGGTTTTAATAATCGACCGTCATTACTCACATAATCAAAACCAAAACGACCTTTAACACATAATCTTTGATTATTAGCAGGACCATTTTTTCCATCAACATGTAAAATTTTATTGTCTTTAACATGTACTTTTGTTTGACACCCTACTCCACAATATGGACACAAAGTGTCTATAGTTTTATCACTATAATGTTCTCTTATTCCTTTATCATTAACTAAAGTTTTTTCTATTAATGCACCAGTTGGACAAACCTGGACACATTCCCCACATGCTACACAGGTGGAATCGCCCATAGGATCATCAAAATCAAAAGTGACTTTTGAAGAATGTCCTCTATAAGACATACCTATGACGTCATTAACTTGAACATCTCTACAAGCCCTAACACATAAATTACAATTAATGCATGCATCAAGATTGACATGCATAGCATTATGCGAAATATCTCTACTAATATTTTTTATTTTTGGGTACTTATGCTCATTTACATCTATTTTAGCAGACCACTGCCAAAATTTAGAATTAGGATCAGGATGAGATTTTTTTTCAGGTTGATCTGAAGCAAGTAATTCAAATACCGCCTTTCTTGCAGTAGTAGCCTTACTAGAATTAGATATAACCTTCATTCCTTCTGATGGTCTACGTATACAAGAAGCAGCCAATGTTCTTTCGCCTTCAATTTCAACCATACATGCTCTGCAATTTCCATCTGGCTCATACCCTATCTCATCAGAATGGCATAAATGGGGAATTAATAAGCCTTCACGTTTTGCTATCTGCCAAATAGTTTCATCATCGGAGGCATTTACTTTTTTATTATTTAAGATAAAAGTTATTTTTTTCATTTAATGCTTATCCTTATAATACCAAATTACTATACACTAACTATTTCTTTAGAAAAATGTTTTATCACTCCTAATAAAGGATTTGCTGCAGCTTGGCCAAGTCCACATATGGACGCGTTAGTCATAACCTCACTGACCTCGTCTAATAATTCTAAATCCCATACATTTTTTTTCATAAGCTCTACGGCCATTGTAGTGCCATTTCTACATGGTGTGCACTGACCACAACTTTCTTCTTCAAAAAATTTCATAAGATTCAAAGCAACATTCTTCATTGATACTCTATCGGATAAAATTATGCCAGCAGCTGACCCTATAAAACATCCATGTTTTTCAAGTTTACCAAAATCTAGTGGGAGATCTGCTAGAGTAGAAGGTAGAATGCCTCCTGATGCCCCTCCTGGTAAGTAAGCCTTGAGTTTATGCCCCTTTATCATTCCTCCACAATACTCTGCAATTAATTCATTGAGCGATATTCCTGCAGGTGCAAGTTTAACACCAGGTTTGTTCACATAACCTGACACTGAATATGATCTGAGTCCGCTAGAACCATTTTTTTTGTGGGATAAGAACCAATCTGCTCCCTTTTCATATATTTCCCTTATCCAATATACGGTTTCAATATTATGAACCAACGTTGGTCTACCGAATACTCCTACTTCAGCAACATATGGTGGTCTATGTCTAGGAAGCCCTCTTTTTCCTTCCACAGACTCTATTAATGCAGATTCTTCTCCACATATATATGCGCCAGCCCCCCTTCTCACTTCTAAAAGGTTTTCCGGAATAATTTTATTTTTTTCCAAAATCTTAATTTCTGTTCTAAGAACATGGATATTAGCTGGGTATTCATCTCTCATATAAATAAAGCATTTTTCAGCATTTACAGCATGAGCTGCAATAAGAGTTCCTTCTAAAAACCTGTGTGGATCCTTATCCAAGTAGTATTTATCTTTAAAAGTCCCTGGCTCACCTTCATCCCCATTTATACACATCATTTTGTTTCCTGAATAAGCCCTAACAAACTCCCACTTTTTAGCTGCGGGAAAACCTGCACCGCCTAGACCTTTAAGATCTGCTTTTTTTATACAATCACTAATATCATCATATGAAACTACTCCAGATTTAAAGTTTTTTAATAACTCATAACCTCCATCAGATTTATAGCTTGCAAGGCTAATAAATTTACTTATCTTTGGGTTTACATCTTTAGTTTTAATAATATTAGAAACTTTACTAACAGTTGCATTGCCAACTTGTTTTTGTCCAACTGAAAGCGCCGGAGCTAAATCACACATTCCCATACAAGGTGCTTTTAAAACTCTTACTTTTGATCCATGTGTTTTTACTAAATCACTATATAGCTGATCTGATTTAAAAAGATTACATGTAATACTTTCACAGACCCTAATAGTAATATCTGGAATTTTTGATTCTTCATCATCAATAACAGTAAAGTGTGCATAAAACGTGGTTACTTCAAATACTTCAGCCATAGATATCTTCATTATTTCAGCTAGTGCTCGCAAATGTTTTGTGTGAAGACCATTAAAGTAATCATTGATTCTATGTAAATATTCAATAAGCAAATCACGTCTAATTTCCATATCACCTAAGACATTTCTTAATTCTGATATAGAAATAGGATCAAGTTGTCTTCCCTTATCGAAAGCGTACTTTTTTCTTCTTCCTGCACCTGGCTTATATTTATTCATAATGATACCAAGTGCTTAATATAGTGTTAATTAGATAATATGGTTCCATCCAATTTAGCCTCTTCAAAATTAGCTCCCTTTAATGATGCATCTTTTAGATTAGCATCAGTTAAGTTAGCCCCACTAAAGTTAACATTTTTTAAATAAGCTCCTTCAAAATTTACTCCCGACAGATTGGCATTAGAAAAATTTGCATTTTTTAAATTAACCCTTGTGAGGTTAGAAGGTAAAACAAATTTTTCCTTTTTAGCTATACTCAAATCAGCATTGGAAAAGTCCGCCCCAGTTAAATTAGATTGTTCTAAATCAATACCCTGAATCATAAGTTTACTAAAATTTGCATCGGTTAAATCACAATTTCTACATTTTAAGTGGTTTATGGCTTTATTAAAATCTTCTTTATTAAACGCAAATGAGCTTAAAGTAGATAAAAAAAACAAAACAAAAACATAATTCAATATTTTAATATTATACATAAAATTCCTTTAAAATTTATATATTACAATACATTGTATTTTATTAAAATCCAGCTAAATACGCAGCTAAAGCTTGAATATCTGAGTCTTTGAAAGATGAAAATAATGATGATTTTGCTGGAGCATTGTTTCGAATTTTAGATTTATAATCTAGCATTGTTTTATTAAGATATGTAAAATTTTGATTAGATATTCGGGGTATTTGGCTATCACCTTCAAAACCTCCTCTATGACACTGAACACATTGCCCTGAAGCAATAGCGTTCTCCGCTGTAGTAACTAGTTCGGAATCCGTTCTAAATCCAATATTTGGCCAATCCTGCTCAGAAAAATATTGTGCAAATTTTTTCATTTTTTCCTTATCATAGGTTGAAGCGATATCGTTCATTATTTCATTTTTCCTTGAACCTGATGCTAAATCTTTTAGCTGTACGTAGATGTAATAAAAATGTTGGCCTGCTAACACTGGTATTGTATCATCTATTGGTTTAGCTCCTTTTTCTCCGTGACAAGAGGAACAAAATTCTAAATCTTCAGTAATGTCAGCATAATCTTCAGCAAAACTAAAAAAGCTATAAAATGATATACACAGTAATAATAAGAATTCTCGCATTAGAAAAATTCCAGAAATTATAAAAAAAATAGGACGGCATAATTAAACACCGTCCTAAATATTTTTAAAAACAATATTAGTCTACTGTGAAAGCTATAATATTATTTCCACGTTTATAGTTCAATTGAACATTTCCACCTGCCGCTACAACTATATACTGTTTACCGTTTACAGTATAAGAGCTTGGAGGGGCATTAACACCTGCACCTGCTTGGAATGACCACAGTTCAGTCCCATTTGCTGCATCATAAGCAGCAAAAGTACCATTTCCTTGTCCTGTAAATACAAGACCACCGGCTGTAGCAAGTATACCACCAATCATTGGCTGTTGGGTTTTTACCTTCCATCTAATAGCACCTGTATTGTAATCAACAGCGGCAATATTGCCCCACTGTTCTTCAGAAGCTATAACTTTAAATGCACCACCTAACCAGAGCTTACCTCCAGGGTATGGTGTAGATTCAACATGATATGTCATAGGTTGATGAAGGTTAATAGCATAACTCAAGCCTAAGTCTGGATTAGTAGCTAATGGAGACCATTCCACAC
Organism: uncultured Rhodospirillaceae bacterium; assembly: GCA_964576635.1. Taxonomy (GTDB): domain Bacteria; phylum Pseudomonadota; class Alphaproteobacteria; order TMED109; family TMED109. The sequence continues at coordinate 13,664 of CAZNVN010000024.1, read as the reverse complement.
CACCATTTGCTCCAGGAAGCATGCGTTTACCTTCTTTAGTTGGTAATACCCACATATTTTCTTGTGGAACCATAGCTTCTGAGTGACGAATTAAACTACAATCATCAGCATTATGAACATAAACATGTCCAGTTTTTCCAGCATGTAGAGCGCCTTTTACTATGTTACCGTTATTATCCATAACATCGGTAATAACAACTGGGCTCACTGCATCTAAATCCCATACATCATGAGCGATATACTGGAAATGACAAACATATTCACCTGTACTAAGTGTTGTTGATACCAATGAGTTGGTATATAAATTATCTCCTGGTCTAATAGAACCATCTAGATCTGGAGATGGGTTGCCAGCAACAAAATATATACGATCATTAGCAAGGTCTACAGCTGGATTTTGCCAAACTCCACCACCTAGAGTTTCGTAGGGATCTCCAAGTTTTTTAAGAGCTTTTTTCTCAGCTTTTATGTCCCTTAGCATATCTCGTCCAGTTGCGTCATGAGTAGCCCAAACACCAACGGAATTTTCTGGAGTAGTATGGAAATGCCATAAAAGCTTACCAGTTGCAGCATCATAAGCTTTTACAAAGCCTCTAACACCGTATTCACCCCCATTAGTTCCGATTAGTATTTTTCCATCTACAGCAGTAGGAGCCATAGTTTCTGAGTAACCTAGTTCTGGATCAGCTATTTGCGTTTCCCATTGCAAGGCCCCAGTAGCGGCATCTAGAGCCACTAGTTTAGCATCTAAAGTACCCATATAAACCATATCACCATAGGCTGCTATTCCCCTGTTATTAGGGCCACAACAGTATGTGGTTATCGGTCCCATTTTATGTTTGAAATGCCAAAGCTGCTCACCAGTTTCCGCATTTAATGCATAAACATGATTGAACGATGTAGTTACATACATAATGCCATTTACTACAATCGGAGAAGTCTCCATAGATTCAACTATCTCAGTTTGGAATATCCAAGCTGGACGTAGATCACCTACATTTTCTAAATTAATTTGTGCAGCTGGATGATATCTGGTTTGACTATAATTTCCATTAGTATGTAGGAAATTATTTGCATCACCATCCGCCCTATCAAGCATATCTTGAGTGACAGTTTGCATATTGCCATACAAAGTGTCGGCATTTACTTGACTAAAAGAAAAAATGACAGCAATCACAAAAATTATTTTAGTAATAAATAATTTGTTTAACATTTTATCCCCTTTCAATAATAATTAATGTTATTTCTATATGCTATAGTTAATATTAAAAATATCAAGCACCATCACAATTATTAGGGGAAAACATGATTTTAGGAATTTCAGGATGGAGTGGAAGTGGCAAAACTTTTTTAATAAAAAGTCTGATACCTATTCTCAATAAAAATGGAATAAAAGTTTCAACTATAAAACATGCACATGCAGGCTTTAACATAGACCATCCAGGAAAAGATACATACTTACACCGAAAATCTGGTGCCAATGAGGTATTAATCTCTTCTGAAAAAAGATTTGCTTTAATACACGAATACTCTTCAAAAGAATTTTCATTACATCACTTAATAGAGAAAATGGAACCCACAGATTTAATACTTATTGAGGGATGGAAGAAAGAAAACATAAAAAAAATTGAAGTTTACAGACAATCGTTAGGCAAACCATTGTTAGCTAATAAAGATAGAAATGTAATAGCAATTGCTTCTGATGTAAAAAGTATTGAAAATACAGATATTACTATTCTACCTTTGAATAAACCTGAAAAAATTGCACAATATATATTAAAATTACTATAAGTAGTAAATGATATGAATAGAGTAAAAAAACAAAAAATTTATTTTAAGAATAAATTAACTAAATTAAAACATGCATTAACTGCTATCAAAAGTAACACTACTTTTGAAGCTAAAACTAAAAGTATTCTTATTCCTCAAGCACTGGGAAAAATATTATCTGAAGATATATTTTCCAATAGAAATGTTCCGCCTCATTCTAACTCAGCCGTAGATGGTTATGCTATACGCTTTAAAGACTTAGAGCAGAATCCAAATAAAATTTTTAATATTTCAGGAAAATCTAAAGCTGGAACTCTACCAAAAAATAAAATAAAGAAAATGTGTACTGTAAGAGTTCTTACTGGAGCTATATTGCCTAAAGGTTTAGATACAGTAGTTATGGAAGAAGACTGTCAAATAGATCAGAAAAAAATTAAAATAAAAAAAAATATTAAAAAAGGCATAAATTTTAGAAGATTAGGAGAAGATATTAAGATTAAAGAAAAAGTATTTAATAGAGGACATAAACTTAGACCACAGGACATTGGAGTATTATCATCGATAGGCTTAAAAAAAATAAAAGTTTATAAATTTTTAAGAGTGGCTGTATTTTCATCAGGAGACGAAATAGTCGCTACAAAAAACGTACCTAAAGTTGGGCAACTATTTGATTCTAATAAACCAATGATTATTAGTCTTCTTGAAAAAGTTGGGTGCAACCCTACTGACTTAGGCATATTACCTGATCAAAAAATACAAATTATTAAGAATTTTTTAAATGCTTCCAAAAAATTTGATCTTATTGTCTCAAGTGGAGCAATGTCCTTAGGGGACGAAGATCATATTAAAAAAATATTGGATGAGGATGGTAATTTAAAAGTCTGGAGAATAGCAATAAAACCAGGAAGACCTGTAGGATACGGCTTTTATAAAAATACTCCTATATTGGCTTTACCTGGCAATCCTACAGCAGCTTTTGTCACATTTTTAATGTTAGGAATTCCCTTAATAAATAAAATGTCAGGACTAAAAAACGTTAATAATAAAAGATATAAATTGCCTATAAATTTTCATTATAATAAAAAAGCTGGTAGAATTGAATATTTAAGAGTCAAAACAGTTTTTAAGAATGGAAAATTGTTTCTAAAAAAATTTTCAAAGGAAGGAGCTGGTATACTCTCTTCAGTAAGTTGGGCAGACGGTTTGGCCATTATAGATGAAAATACTACTAAATTAAAACTAAATGATTTAGTTGATTACATATCTTTCAATGAAATATTGAATTAAAATGAAAAATAATACACATGAATTAGATTTAATCGGTCTAAAATGTCCTTTGCCAGTATTAAGAGCTAATAAAAAACTAAAAGAATTTAGCAAAAATGCAGTAGTTAATATATTAGTAGATGATCCTTCAGCACCTGAAGATTTCAAAATTCTGTGTAAAACAAAAAAGTACAAGCTTATTTCTAGTGAAAAGAAAACAAACTATATCATTATAACTATAAAAATTTAGCCAAATCATTAAAAAAGAATGGATTTTTTATGCATAAATGGATTCAAATGTCTGAGTTAGATAGAGAGCTAGCTTATAATCCAAAGAAAGCTGTTGTTGATCATGAAAAATTTCAAAATTTAGCTACCAATAATGCTTTAAATTTTAGAGAAAAAACAAAAAATAAGTTTTTAGATATTAGTTACGGAAAAGGAATAAAACAAAAATTAGATATTTTTGTTCCTAGTAATCCTAGTAATTGTCCAGTTCAAGTATATTTTCATGGGGGTTATTGGGTATCAAGAGATAAGTTTGACCATTCTCATTTAGCAAAACCTTCTTTAAAAAATAAAATTATTCACGTTTCTGTAAACTATGATCTATGCCCCGATGTATCGTTAGCTAGAATAGTAGAAGAAACTTCAGAAGCAATAGAGTGGATATTTCATAATATTGATTTGTACGGTGGGGATAAGAATAATTTAAATCTAGTTGGTCACTCAGCAGGAGCTCATTTAATTGCCATGGCACTTACTAAAGACTTCACTATAAAAAATTCTTTTATACATTCGGCAGCCCTTATCAGCGGTATTTTTCAACCAGAAATTACTATGTATTTATCTGTAAATGAAAAAATAAAACTAACTGATAATCTTGCCCAAATCACAAATGTATTTAACTATAAATTAGCAACTAAAACAAAATTTTTAGTTATTGTAGGAGAATATGAACCAAAAGAATGGAGAGAATTATCTACTGAATATATTAGCTGGCTAAAGAGAAATAATGTAGAAACTAAATTATATATAGCAAAAGGACTCAATCACTTTACTATAGTAAAATCGTTGTCTGATCCAAAAAGCATTTTAAGTAATAAATTAATAAATTTGATAAAATAGATGAAAAAAAACATGCACATACATTTAGACCTTTTAGGTGGCATTTCTGGAGATATGTTTATTGCTTCAATGATAGATATGGATAGTAAGTTAAAAAAAATTGCATTAAAAACTGCAAAAAATATTTTAAAAGATGCTAATTTAGACATTAAAAAGATTAAAAAAAATCATATAGAAGGCACATCATTATCAACTACTATAAAAAACTTAGAGCAACAAAATCATAGATCTTATTCAGATATAGTCGAATTAATTACTAAAAGTAAAATCGACAAAACTACTAAAAATTTGGCTATACTAATGTTTACTAAATTAGCTAAAGTAGAGTCTAAAATTCATGGAACTTCCTTGCATGAAGTCAAGTTTCATGAGATTGGAGCATGGGATTCAATAATTGATAATTTAATATCCGCAAAATTTATTACCTACTTAAATAAAAAATATCAACCTACATGGTCTTGTAGTGAAATTCCTCTTGGAAAAGGAGTAATAAATTCTGAACATGGAATAATTCCTATCCCTTCACCAGCTACGGCTCTACTACTTAAAAATCTTGTTGTCATAGATGATGGTATTTCTGGAGAAAGGGTCACTCCTACTGGTGCATTAATTCTATCAGTTATTAATCCACATCCTAATATTTCTTCTGCTAACAACAACTGCCTAAATATTAAAAAACAGGGAATTGGAATAGGCAAGAGGGATTTTAAACTAATCCCTAATATTATAAGAGTATTATTATTTGAAGAAAGTAAGTCATTAATTAAAAATACAGAAAGACAGATTTTATCTGAGCTCACTTTTAATATTGATGACCAAACCCCAGAAGATATTTCCATATCTTTAGAAAAAATTAGGACAACAAAAGGGGTTCTAGAAGTAATTCAAAATACTTTTTATGGAAAAAAAAATAGAATAACATTCGAAGTAAAAGTTTTGTGTCGCACTGAAGAGACCAACAATATTATAATTGAAATTTTTAACGAAACCTCCACTATAGGAGTTAGAAATAATACTGTTGGACGCTATAGCCTTAAGCGAAATATTTTAAGAAAGGGATCATTTAACATTAAAAATACTACAAGACCTACAGGAAAAATAACTAAAAAGGTTGAATCCGATGACCTTAAAAATTATCCTTATAAAAAAAGAAAGACTATAAAAGAACGGTTAGAAAAGTAAATGCAGGATCGTATAGAAAAACTCAGAAATATAATTAGCCAGCTAGTCACTATATCTAGCGAACCTATCGTAGCTATAAGTGGAGGGATAGATAGCACCACATTGTCTGCTTTTATAAGTAAAGAAGTTAATAAAAGACTAAATGTAGCGCATGCTATTAGCCCAGCGGTTCCTATTGAGGCTACAAATAGGGTAAAAATTTTATCCAAAAAATATAACTGGAAACTACATATATTAAGTGCAGGAGAAATGAGAGATAAAAATTATACATCTAACCCTATTAATAGGTGTTTTTATTGTAAAACTAATCTTTACTCTTCTATAGGCTCTAAACTAAATGGCCAAATATTATCAGGTGCTAATTTAGATGATTTACAGGATTTCAGACCCGGTCTAAAAGCTGCTGAAAATTCTTTTGTTAGGCATCCTTTTATTGAATCCCAAATAGGTAAAAAAGAAATAAGAGTTTTAGCTAACACATTAGGATTAAAAGACATATCCGAACTACCAGCATCTCCTTGTCTATCAAGCAGAATCCAAACTGGTATCAATATAACTTCTGATTTACTTAAAAAAATTGATAGAGTAGAAAGAAAAATAAAAAACGTAGTACCAAATGCAGACGTAAGATGCCGTTGGCTCAATAAAGGGATTACTATAGAATTTAATAAGCCCAGTTTAGAGCAAATTAATGATAAGTACAAAACACAAATAATTAGTTTTACTGAAGAAATTTTTAAAATTTCTAAAAATCTGATAACCATGAAAAAGTATAAAATGGGTAGTGCTTTTATAAAAAAATAGAGAGTGTAACTTATGGTTAAAGAATACTTATTAGATGAATCTCGAAATAAAAGAATAGGATTAGAAGAGGCAATATTTTGTGAGAATAAAACTTTAGTTCAAATTGTTGATATTACAAAAGCCCTAAACAAAAAAAAAACAACTTTATTTACAAAATTAAAACCTGAAATATTTAACTCTATTGAAGATAAATTTAGACGATCTTTTTTTTATGATCCTAGTTCTTGTACTGCAATTTACGGGAAAATGCCTGTAATACAAAAAAAACCTAAGATAGCCGTTATATGTGCAGGTACATCTGATATGCCCGCAGTACTTGAAGCAAAATATACTTTATTAAGCTACAAAGAAAATTGTGATATTTTTCCAGACCTTGGAGTAGCTGGTTTGTGGAGAATTGAATCAAAATTAAAAATTATATTAAAATATAAAATAGCAATTATTGCAGCAGGAATGGATGGAGCCTTGGTCAGCGTATTAGGAGGATTAATTCCTTTGCCTATAATTTCTATACCCACTTCCACGGGATATGGAACCTCTTATGGAGGAACAACTGCATTAAACTCTATGCTTACTAGTTGCTCCCCAGGAATTACTGTCGTAAATATTGATAATGGATACGGTGCTGCTTGTGCAGCAATTAGGATATTAAATGTCTAGATCAATTAAAATTTTATACGGCAATGAAGGGTATTCCTTAAATATAAAAAAGAATTGGAAACCAACAGTAATTAGAAAACCTAAAATGCCATTAATAAAATCTATTAAAAAAGCCGTAACAAATGCTTTTTTAAATCCTATAAATAGTCTTTCTTTATCAAATTTAGCCAAAAATGCTAATTCAGCATGTATATTAGTATGTGATATAACGCGTCCCGTTCCTAACAACTTATTTATAGAAAAACTAGTAAATACTTTACTTATTTCAGGTATCACTAAAGATAATATTTTAATATTAATTGCTACTGGTCTACACAGACCAGCACCAAAAGAAGAAATCAATCAAATAATAGGCTCCAAACATATTCTTAATAACATTAAAATAGTTAATCATTTTGCTAGAGAAGATTCTCAACATAGATTTATAGGAACAACTTCTCAAGGAAATCAAATTAGCTTAGATAAAAGATTTCTAGATGCTGATTTAAAAATTGCTACCGGTCTTGTCGAACCTCATTTTATGGCTGGATTTTCAGGTGGAAGAAAAGTAATTGCTCCTGGAATAGCACATGAAAAAACTATAAGAACTTTTCATAGTGCTAGATACATGGAAAATCCAATGGCTAAAAATTGTAATTTATACCAAAATCCTCTGCACGAAGATCAATTAGAAATTATAAAAATGATCGGAGGTTCTTACGCTATTAACTGTGTTATAGATGAGGAAAGAAATTTGTCTTATATAAATTTCGGAGAAATAGTAAAAAGTCATATTGAAGCAGTGAATTTTATGATGTCTTATGCAAAGGTTAAAGCTAATAATTTGTTTGACACTATAATTACTAGTTCTGCTGGAGCACCCTTAGATGCTACTTTTTATCAAACTGTTAAAGCGATGGTATCTCCCCTAAGCATTTTAAAGGAAGGGGGAGATTTAATTATATTTTCTGAATGCAAAGAAGGTATGGGCTCAGATGATTTTTTACGTTCACAAACTAGATTACTAAAAGTTGGAAACCAAAATTTTATTACAGATATACTTAAAAAAAAATATGCCGATGTGGATGAATGGCAAACAGAAAAAGAGATCGAGGCACTTAACAAAGCAAACATATATCTTTATTCTAAAGGTATTTCTAAAAAAGAAGAAAAACTTGCTGCTATAAAACTTACTAATGACCCCATATCAACCATTGAAGATAGTATAAAAAAACATAATAATAGTAATATCGCTATTATTCCTGAAGGCCCTTATGTAGTGCCTACCTTGAATTAAACTTATTTTATTATCTTCTCTTTACAGTAAGTTTATTAATAATCTTTGCCTGTTCTGTCATTTCAACACGACATTTTTTTACTTTAAATTCTTTTAAATTGTTATTATTTAATGGTAAAAATAAAATTTCTCCATTAGAAATTAGTTTTGAGCCATTATATCTCAATAGTGCTAGAGCTTTCATTCTTCTTCCTTCGTGTCTTGCCAGTGTCATAAGATATTTTCCATGATTTATTGATGCTGGTTCAACAGGATTTTGCGGTGTTAATCCATATTTTCCTTCAATCAATTTATAAATATATACCGCATTCTCAGGTTGATACTTAGTAGGAGGAATTGCTCTTCCTACTAACACTCCCTCTCTGCACCTAAAGCCAGTAGGCAAAGTCTTAATAAAATAAAATTGAGATTGAATATGATCGATGAATTTAAAATTAAAAATTTTATTAAAGTGTTTTAACGTTACACCTTCTTCGCCATAGCAAAATAGAAAATCTTTATTAAAATTAATTATTTTATTTTTTGAATTATCAACTTCACAAATATCAGCAAGGGTTTCATTTGTAGCCCAGATGTTGGACAGAATAATAAAAAACAAAAATAAATAAATACTTATTTTCATTTTTCCGACTGTTCAACTAATTTAATCCAATCCTGCTCAAATTCCTCAAAAACTTTAATAAATTTTGTAGTCGCTTTGATAAAAGTTTCCCTTCCTAATTTTACCTTTATAATATCTCCTCTATCAACACCTTCTTGAACTATAGTTCTCATCGTCTTATCTGTACAACGACATAATCTTCTAAGTACTTCGTAACTTACTATATCTCTTTTATCAGGAGATACTGACAACTCGTCTGGAATTTGATTAAAAGTAGCATTTATAGCTATCATACCAATTACTCTGTGATCAGTAGACCTATTCCAAAAAGCTTCGGAGCTATGCGAAGCTTTAGAGTTAATGTTGATCCAAAATTTTAGTCTAAATAATGCTGTTTTTTTATAAATAGTACTTGCACTATCATACAAGTTCTCTTCTTCTAAAGCATCGGCCAATTTAATATTTCCTCTTTTTACTTCCATTTTATCCACCTCAATAAGTAGTATAATGCAAAATATTATAAAATAGACGTTAAGTATATAAAACTATCAATATTATTCCAAAGAGCATTAGACATATACCAATAATTTCATTTAATCTAACTTTTTCTTTCAAGTAAAATATCGATACGATAAAACTAAATAATAATTCAATTTGCCCTAAAGCCCTTACATAAGCAACATTCTGCACAGCCATACAATAGAACCAACACATGGAAGCTGTTGCGCCAGATGCACCTACTATTATAGAGTATTTATAATTTTTAAAAGATAAAATAATCTGTTGTGGCTCCTTATAAACCAGATAAAGTGTAAAAATTACAAACTGCAAAGTCATAGCAATTAACAAGGTAGTAGCAGAAACCATTAATGAACTTTCATGAACCAGTGAGAGCGAAGCTCCTCTAAAACATACTCCAGCAATGCCAAACAAAGTACCTGACAAAACACCTATTATGGTACTAAAATTAAGCATTTTTTCTCTAAAATTACTAAGAGAAATATCCCTACTTATTGGGATTAGTAGTACACCTAATACCGCTATTACTATTGCTATAAACCCTATGGAAGTTATTTGTTCACTTAAGATAATAATTCCAAAAAAAGCTGCCTGAATAGGTTCTGTTTTAGAATAAGCATTGGCCACTGCAAAATTTAGAAGCAAAAAAGTTTTCAGTAATAGATAAGTAGCAATTATTTGGCTAACACCACCTATGATACAATAAAAAATAAATTCAAAATTTAACTTTGGAATTTCAAAATCAAACATATAACTTAACAAGTAAAAATAAATTATAACAAATGGAAAACCATAACCAAACCTTGTATAAGTAGATCCAGTATTAGATAGTTCTTTCTGTAATTTTTTTTGAAATAAAGATCTTATATTTTGTAAGAAACAGGCTATAATAGTTACAATAATCCATGTTTCCAACATAATACAATGTTCTTTCCTATTAAAAATTATTTACTATCGTAACAATAAATTATAATCTCTTACTTATACATTTTTCTAAAAAATTAGGTTATAACACTTTTAAAATTATTGGAAAGAAATATGAATAAACAAAAATTTAATGTTAGTCATTCCAAAAGTGCTGTTTTTAAAGACGGATTAAGAAATTTCCTTGAATATCGTGATTTAGGGATTAGTAATGCCACTGATGGTCAATATCATGCTCACATAATAAGAGTAAAGGATACTAACAAGGGAGATCAAGAATTTCACACTACGGGGCTACACCAACATTTATGTAAATTTCAAATGGTTTATGTATTAAAAGGTTGGATAAAATTTATCTATGAGGGAGAAGGGGAACATGCTTTTAAAGCAGGCGATTGTATTCTCCAACCTGCAGGCATTGTTCATAATGAACTAAGTTGTTCCGATGACTTAGAATTATTGGAAGTATATTCTCCCGCAAAACATGAAACTGTTTCATTGGAAGATAAATGAAGTCATTAAAATTAATTTTTACATTCAATTTATTTTTATATGTTTTCTTAATTTTTTTCACTTCATCATTTCATCTAAACGCAAATGAGATTAAAGCAAGATATTTAACTGAAGTAGGTTATCTAAACAAGTATCAAGTAGAACTTAAAAAACCTTCAGAAGCAGTATACGAAGCAAGTATGGAACTACTGAAGATAAAAGATGGGAAAGAGCACTGGAAGGTTAATAATGAACCAAGTGCCGATCTAAGAGTCTATGACCGTACAACAGGGAATTGGATAGCATCATATAAAGATGGAAATTTAATTGCAGAAGCCATACCACACGGTGGTGGGCTAAAGTTTCCTGTTTCAAAAGGAGAGAGTTGGACTGAAAGCTGGACTTTTTCAGTAGGCGGCGGATTACTTACCATGACTTCTACAGCAGATTTTAAGGTTAAAAAAGTGAACCTCAAAATTAACGGCAAAAAATATAAAACTTTAAGAATTACTATGAAAAATCCATTAGTAAACGGTACAAAAAATGAGACGTGGAAAAGACACATAAGATGGCTAGATCTAAAGAATGGAAGAATAGTAAAAGAAGAATTTAAAGACACGGGATGGAACCTTGAATTTATAAGAAGCGTTCTTGATTAATATAATTAATAATTTTATATAACTATCTAATTACACTGATTTAATTTCTCTTTTATGGATTTTAGATCAGACCAAGATTCTCTTTTTCTTTCTGGCTGTCTCAACAAAAAAGCTGGGTGAAATATTGAAACAGTATCTATCTCATCTAATTCTTCTGCAATCTTTAGTTTATGCCAGACTCCTCTTAGCCTTGTAATTCCTAATTTGGTTTTAAGAATTGCTTGTGCTGCCACAGCTCCAGACAAAACTAAAACTTTAGGCTTAATTAGTATTATATGCTGTTTAACAAAAGGAAAACATAATGCAATTTCCTCGTCTGTTGGTTTTCTATTTCCTGGCGGTCTCCAAAATACTATATTTGTTATATAAGTGTTAGCTCTATCACAATTTATGGCAGCTAACATTTTATCAAGCAATTCTCCTGCTAAACCCACAAATGGCAACCCTATTCTATCCTCTTCTGCACCTGGTGCTTCCCCAATAATCATAAGATCAGCATTATTATTTCCATCCGAAAATACTACTTTCTTAGCTGTTCTAGCCAGAGGGCATTTATCAAAAGATCTTACGGCTGATTCTAACTCAGCTAAAGTCTTACAACTATTTGCTAAGTTTTCAGTCTCAATTACATCTTCAGTGAGAACCAATATAAATCTCTTTTTGTTGATTAACCCTAGACAAAATATTAATGAAGAATGACCTTTTCTTCATAGCTTGGTTTGTCTCCTGCCACAGTGGTTCGATGCATGATTCTTCTGTACTGGGATTCATCATAGCCTGTACCTCGATGTAATACTCTTCTATTATCCCATAAAACGATTTCACCATTGTTCCACTTATGACTAGCTACTTCCCCTGAATTAATAATCCATTCATTGATTTCATTGATAAGTTCTCTTCCCTCTTCTAATTCCCAACCTATAATATGACTACAGTGGCTTCCTGCATAGAATGCATTTCGCTTTGTATAAGGATGAGTACGAATTAAACGTTGTTTGACATAGGGCATGTCTTTTTTAAATTGATCGTTAAATATATCACCAGTATTTTGCATTCTGGAATAAACAATAGAATGCTCAGCAATTTCATCCTTAATTTTCTCAAGAGAATATTTTCTTGGTTTTCTGTTCCAAGTTTCAAGAGCATGACGCGCGTCCACAAACTCTGTACCTCCACCTTTTTCAGGAATTTCTCTTGCACTTAGTATGGAAATTTTTGCTGGAATAGTTTTAAATGATGAATCGGTGTGCCACCAATTATTTCCTCTATCAAATACTACCTTATGGTCATCTACAGGTATCATCTTATCATTAGCTATATTGACGTTAGATATTCTACTTATTTGAGGTTTTAAATAAGGATTATTCTCTTTCTTGTGATTTGTTCCAATAGAAACTTCTAATTCACCAAATCTTTCTGAAAAATTAATTTGCTCTTCATCATTCACTTCTTGATCTTTGATAACTGTGACACCACAGGATTCTACTATTTTTCGCAATTCTGAAAAATCACCATCAGAAATCGATTTTACGTCAACATCAGAAATGGTAGCGTAAAATTCCTGCTCTGGAAATTTGATATCTATTTTCATAGAGATATATTTGACTAAAAACTATTATTTTTCAACTGTAAAATGTATCTGCATAAAATTCGAAAAAAAACCCCATTAATAAATTAATGGGGTTCTTAATAGGATCATTAACGTTTTTACTTAAGCAGGAGCAACGTAAATATCCTTATTTGCATTATACAGATCCGAGGCTTTTAAAAGATCTTCCGTAGAATATAACGGTATATACTTATAAGTTTCTACAGCTCCACCTAATAAGCCTGTAACTAACATTGCGATAAATTCTGATATGCTTGGAGTTTCCACAATTACCATCATATGATGATCCTGACCTTGCATGCCATAAAAGCCAAGAATTTTAGAATCTAAACTCTCAGCTAATTTATTCATCGCTACTTCTCTATTATCGCCACTACTCATTATCTTTGAGATAGCATCCCTCGTATATCTTATTTTAACACAAAAAAGGCTCATTTTGTTCTCCCAAAATTTTAAGGCAGTTTATAAGTAAGATTCTGGCGACAGTTAAACGCACTATCATCAGCTTCCCCAGATCCATCACATTCCCACAGGCCACTTCCAGTGATGCCTTCATATTTTCCTGAACCGCCTATTATTGTATTGTCACCTTTAAAAGCAACAATATCTCCGGTAAACGAGGTAAATATTCTATCACCATCTTTATCACCAAAATAACAGTTTCCTTTGTTGGTACCCGAACCATCAGGCATTGCAATAAAAACTGCAATACATACTGCTCGTCCCTCATGAAGAGGCCCCGATCCATTTTCATTAAAAGTAGCACCAGTCGCT
>CAZNVN010000023.1:0-21566 GCA_964576635.1 uncultured Rhodospirillaceae bacterium | reverse complement strand
GATGTGTTGGTGCACCTAAATAAGCTGGTCCTACAGTTTGAGCATATTTCCAAATAGACCCAGAATTATGATTTGTTTTACGTGGTTTCCATTCATTTTTTCTTTTTAAAATTTCTTCATCTGTCAAAGATACATTAATTTCACCTTTGAGAGCATCAATTATTATTTCATCTCCATCTTTTAATAATCCTATCATGCCACCTACGGCTGCTTCAGGTCCAACATGTCCTATGCAAAATCCTCTTGTTCCTCCTGAAAATCTTCCATCTGTTATTAATGCAACTGTTTCACCAAGACCTTGTCCATAGATAGCACCTGTAGTAGATAGCATTTCTCTCATACCTGGTCCTCCTTTAGGTCCTTCGTATCGGATAACAAAAACATCTCCTTCTTTGTAATTACGCTCATTAACGGCTCTATAAGCATCTTCTTCACATTCAAAAACAATTGCTGGTCCAACATGAAGGCTTTTATTCATTCCCGCAACTTTGACAATGGCTCCTTCTTTAGCAATATTCCCTTTAAGACCCACTACACCTCCTGTAGGCGAAATAGCTTTAGAAACTTCATAAATTACTTTTTGATTATCTGAAAACTTAATATTTTTTAGATTCTCCTCGATAGTCTTGCCTGTAACGGTTAAACAATCTCCATGTATATAACCCCCATCAAACAAAGATTTTAAAATAACTTGCACTCCCCCAGCCTCATACAAATCTTTTGCTACATATTTTCCACCTGGCTTCAAATCAGCAATGTACGGAGTAGACTTAAAAATATCTGCCACTGAAAATAAGTCAAAATCTATTCCTGCTTCATTTGCAATTGCAGGAAGATGCAAGGCTGCATTGGTAGATCCACCTGAAGCTGCCACTACCCTAGCCGCGTTTTCCAAGGATTTTATTGTTACAACATCTCTAGGCCTTAAATTTAACTCTATAAGTTTCATTATCTGTTTCCCTGCAGCCAAAGCATATTCATCTCTCGATTCATACGGAGCAGGTGCCCCTGTACTATTAGGTAAAGCTAAACCTATTGCTTCACTAACACATGCCATTGTATTAGCTGTAAATTGACCGCCACAAGAACCTGCAGAAGGACAGGCAGCTTTTTCTATTTCCTCTAATTCAAATGAATCAATAGAACCAGCGTCATGTTGCCCCACAGCTTCATATACATCCTGAACTGTTAAATCTCTTCCTTTATATCTCCCAGGCATTATAGAACCACCATATATAAATATACTTGGAACATTCAATCTTAGCATAGACATCATGACTCCAGGCAATGATTTATCACATCCTGCCAAACCGACTAAACCATCATAACAATGCCCTCTGACTGATAATTCTATTGTGTCAGCAATTGCCTCTCTACTTGCAAGAGATGCTTTCATTCCCTGATGTCCCATAGCAATACCATCTGTTACAGTAATAGTAGTAAACTCTCTGGGAGTACCATTTGCGCTGTTGACCCCTTTTTTAACAGACTGTGCTTGTCTTCTTAAAGTTATATTGCAAGGAGCTGATTCATTCCAAGTAGTTGCAACACCTATGAAAGGTTGATGTATCTGCTCTTTTGTTAAACCCATCGCATAATAAAAAGCTCTGTGGGGCGCCCTACCTGGTCCTTCAGTTGCATGTCTACTCGGAAGTTTGTTTTTATCAAATTTAGTCATCTTTCTCTCCTAAATAATTTCAAACTATTAATTACAAATATTTAATAAGAATTTAATCTGTTAATAGCTAAGTATATTCTATCAACTGAATTTTCTAACTCTAATTTTTTATTCATCTGCTCACTTACTACCTCTTTGGGAGCTTTTGCAATAAAATGCTTGTTTTCTAGTTTCTCTACTATTTTAGATATATCACTTTTTAATTTTGATAAATCCTTATTTAATCTACTTAGCTCTTCTCCCACATCAATGATGTTCTTAAGTGGTATAAAAAAAGTAGCCTTATCTACCAATATTTGTGCAGAATTTTTTATTGAGGAAATATTTGCAGAAAAACTTTCTATCCTTGCAATCCTCTTAAGTATTTCTTCATTATCTTTAATATATTGTTCGCACGACGTTTCTAAATTATTAAAATTAATATTAATCAAAGTTTTATGAGGAATATTTAATATTGATCTTATATATCTTATTTCACTTATAAATTTTATTACCCAATTGATTTCATCATTATTATTACTTATTAATATTTCATCATTTTTTGCATTTGGCCAACTTTTTAAAGCAAGCACTTCTCCATACTTATGTGTAATAGTATAAAGATATTCAGTACTAAACGGTATAATGGGATGTAAAACTGATAAAATTTTACTAAAAACATATGAAGAAACGTTTCTTATTTCATTCTTATCTTCATTGTCATCATCTGTAAGCATTGGTTTTACTATTTCCAAATACCAGTCACAATAGTTATGCCATACAAACTGATATGCTTTGTTAGCTGCTTCATTAAAACGATATGCCTTTATATCTTTGCTTACTTTTGCAGACATTTCATACAAAAGATTTAAAATCCAACGATTAACTGGCTTTTTAAGTTTAGAAAAATTAAATTTCTCATTATATTTGCACTTATTTATATTCAAAAATCTTGAGGCATTAAATATCTTTGTAATAAAATTACGATAGCCCACTATTCTATCTTCAGCTAATTTAATATCTCTGCCGTGTGTAGCTAAAGCTACTAACGTAAATCTTACAGAATCAACTCCATATTTATCCATTAAGACCAAAGGGTCAACCACATTTCCTTTAGATTTAGACATCTTATTACCCTTAGAATCTCTAACCAATGCATGGACATATACTTCCTTAAATGGTGATTTTTTCATAAAATAAATACCTAGCATCATCATTCTAGCAACCCAGAAAAAAATTATATCAAAACCAGTTACTAAAACTGCTCCAGGGTAGTATTTTTTCAAATATCTTGTTTTATTGGGCCAACCCAATGTTGAAAATGGCCATAAACCCGATGAAAACCAAGTATCTAAAACGTCAGGATCTCGAGTTAAAGTAGTTTTTTTACCAAATTTTTTAAGGGCTTGTTCATTTGCATCTATTTCATTTTTAGCAACAAAAATAGCTCCATTATTGGAGTGCCAAGCAGGAATTCTGTGCCCCCACCATAATTGACGAGAAATACACCATGGTTCAATATTATTCATCCAATCAAAAAATGTGTTCTCCCATAATTTAGGAACAAACTTTGTTTCACCGTTCACTACCGCTTCTATTGCTGGACCTGCCAATTTTTTTGCATCTAAAAACCATTGATCAGTTAAATATGGCTCAACTATAGTTTCTGACCTATCCCCATAAGGAACAATATGAACAGTTTCTTCTACTTTCTTTAACAACCCTAGTTTTTGCATATCCGCTATTATTTTTTCTCTAGCTAGTTGCATGCTAATGCCTTTAAAATTATCTGGTACTAAATTATTTAGAGTCCCGTCAGGGTTCATTATATTAATTGCCTTTAGTTTATGACGTTTACCTACTAGAAAATCGTTAAAATCATGAGCAGGAGTTATTTTTACAGCACCACTACCTTTATTAGGATCTGCATAAGTATCAGATAATATAACAATTTCTCTATCAGCTATGGGTAGCATTACTTTTTTTCCTATCATATTTTTATATCTACCATCTTCAGGATGAACAGCTACAGCTGTGTCACCAAGCATAGTTTCAGGTCTAGTTGTTGCCACAACTATAAACTTTTTGGTACCAAGAACAGGGTATTTGAAATGCCAATAATAACCTTTTTGTTCTTTTTGAATAACTTCTAAATCAGAAATTGCTGTTTGGAGTTTTGTATCCCAATTTACTAATCTTTTATCTCTATAAATTAGTCCTTCATTAAACAACTTAATAAAGGCTTCTTTAACTGCCTCAGACAATCCTTCATCTAGAGTAAACCTTTGTCGGCTCCAGTCTGCAGACGCTCCTAATCTCTGCAATTGTTCTAAGATTTGACCACCAGATTTTTCTTTCCAATCCCATACTTTTTCAATAAATTTTTCTCTGCCTAATCTAGCTTTTGTGGTTTTTCTTTCAGATAAGATCTGTCTTTCTACCACCATTTGAGTAGCTATTCCGGCATGATCAGTTCCAGGTTGCCACAAAACGTCTTTTTCGTTCATTCTCCAAAAACGTGTCAAAACATCCTGTAATGTCATATTTAAGGCATGTCCCATATGAAGATTACCCGTTACATTAGGAGGTGGCATCATGACTGACCAAGGTTCCCTATCGAAAGTATCTTCAGTATTGTTTATATTATTTTTGGTCCAGATTTTACTGGCAGCATCTTGTATTTCTCTTGTTAAATCAGAGTTTTTAGAAACTTTAGATTTATTTCTCAAAGACATCACATTTACCAAAATGTTTAAATAAATAGCATATAAATTAAATAACTCATTATTCTTTATTATGCTTAACAACAATCAAATTAAATACTTCCCTTACATTCTGGGCAATAATTATATTAATATTTCTTTTTATCCATATTTCTATATCTGATTTAATCAAATTTGAAATGTTTCTACTTAAAATTTGATTTTTAATATTTTCGTATTTTATTTTCTGAGTTTTATGATCTTCAAATACTTCTTCAAATAACAAGTGCTCTTCTTCATCTATTAACTCTTCTAGTACAAGAGCATCTTCTCTTTTATTGCTCTTGCTTTTCTTCTTTTTAGACTTACTTCCTTCATTTATATTAAGTGCATCCCTAACTTCGCCCATAGCAACAGTAATGCTAGTGCTATCATATTTCTTCTTGTTATTTTTTTTCCTAACCATAAATAATAGAACTCATTATACATTATTTTATATATTGCTTAATGCATCAAGAAGCGAATCATCCTCGCCTTCTAATCCTCCCCAGGAATCACGAACTTTATTATAATATTCTTCAGGGTCATAATATGATGCCACAGGTAATTGCAACGAGCGAGCATTTAATTCTCCCACAGAAGAAACTAGTCTATAGACATAAGTATGAAGATTGCTTCTAGCCCTAATTAAGTTTGCTTGAGCCTGAAACAACTCGTTTTCGGCATCTAAAACATCAATAACAGTTCTTTCACCTACGTACTCTTCCTCGATAACTCCATCTAAAGCAACTTTATTAGCATGAATTGAAGATTGGTATGCTTCTATCTGTGCTTCTGCACTATGAACGCTATTCCATAATTGTAATGAATTTTTATTAGCTATACGAACAGCATTATCTTTTTCTGCCTCTGCCTGACTCAATTTCTCTCTTAACCTTCTTATTTTTGACCATTCTTTTCCGCCTCTATATAAGGGCCAACTTAAGTTAGCGCTAAGATCAAGATATCTTTGCTCCTCAAAGAAAGTATTTGGATCCCAAGATTGATTAACTGAAGCTTTTAAATCAACTGTAGGTCCTAATTCTTTCATCGCCAAACTCAATTTCAATTTTGCTACTTTTTCTGCATGAGTTGATAAAACTACATCAGGATTTAACTGCCTGGCTTTTTGTAAAAGTTCATCCGTATTGATAGGAATAGAAGGTAAATATTTTGGAAAGAAAATTTCTCTAGAATCCTCTCCTATAACTGAAAAGAAAATTGCCTTAGCTGTTTCTAAATTAGATTCTCTAGATATCTGATTTGCTTTAGCATCTGATAACCTTGCTTCAGCTTGTGCAACATCAGTTATTGTTAAATCTCCCACTTCAAACCTATCTTTAGTTGCTTGCAACTGTCTTTCAACTACCTGCACATTTTTTAGTGCAATCCCTAAAAGCTCAATTTCTTTAACTAGACCTAAATAGGCTACAGCAGCATCAAGTAAAATATCATTTTCAACCTTCATATTTGTTGCTTGAGATAACAAAACTTCTGATTCAGCTATTTT
Source organism: uncultured Rhodospirillaceae bacterium (assembly GCA_964576635.1). Lineage (GTDB taxonomy): Bacteria > Pseudomonadota > Alphaproteobacteria > TMED109 > TMED109. The sequence continues at coordinate 15,658 of CAZNVN010000023.1, read as the reverse complement.
TAGTGATTGTTCTCTTTGTCCCGAATCGTAAATTGTTTGACGGATACTCATTCCAACTGATAAGGGCGTATTGTTATCTGTATCTTCGGACGCGCTTGCTGTCTTGGTAGTTACTAATTTTTTTCCAAGTGAGCCATCTAAATAGACCTCAGGACGCCATCCGGACAATGCCTCTGTTACATTTTCACTAACTGCTCTACTGGCTGCACGTTCTGCAAATAACAAGGGATGACTAGAATAAGCTGATGCAAGAGCCTTATTAATGTCTTGCCCAAAAGAATTATGTGACATTAAAGATAATAACAATAATAGTAAGCTAAAAAATTTAAAAAAATAAATATACATCCCAAATCTCTAAATAGTGAATAAAAAATCTTTCCGAACGGTTAGTTCTAAACTAATAAATACTGTAATTCAATTTATAAATAATTATTAATACAAGTAAAAAGTTTTATTTATATTAGCAACCTCTTTTTAATTTGATTTAAGAAATGTTAATAAATGGATAAATTTGGAAACGTCTAGCACAATTGTTTTTGGCAAGAATAAATAAACGTTAACGCGACATTATTCCAAAATAGGATGTGCTTATGTAAATTTTAAAGTAATGAGAAAAGCTTGAAATTCAGTCTAATATTAGAATTTAAAAATTTCTTGCTCCTCAAAACCTACCATCATAGGGAGAGTCTCTTCATAAATTTCAGAAATACTGAATGCTTCTTTATTTTTTTGTATTACAACCGCCTTACCAAGAATGTTAGTATTATTAGGATCTTTTACTACTGACACTAAACTACCATATTCAGATAATTGCACTAAAAGATCATCTAATACTTTCGGAATAGTACCAAAAATAAATATTTTATCGTAGGGAGCACTTTTTTCATAACCTAATGAGTGATCTTTTTTTATTATTACTGTATTATCGTAAGATATTTGACTTAAGTTTTTTTCTGTCATTTTAGCCAATTCGTTATCATATTCTACTCCTATAACTAGTGCTGCAAGATGTGCTAATATTGCGGTAGCATATCCAGTTGTAGAACCAATTTCTAGAATGATATCATCCGGTGAAATATTTACTGTATTAATTAATCTTGCTATAGCAAGAGAAGATAACAACCATCTACCTTCTTTGATTTCTGTGTGCCCATCAGAATAAGAATTCAATTCATTTTCCTCTGGTAAGAATATCTCACGAGGCACAGTTAAGAATGCATCAATTAAACGATCATTAGATATACCCATGGGTTTAAATTGCCCATCAATCATATTTTTTTTCATAATATCCAGATCTATGATCACTAAATATTACTCCTATGAAAACTAAAAATTATTATATTTTTTTTTTATGCCAATAATATATGTTGCCAATAATAAACTAATAATATTATCTATAGTAATTGAAACAATAAATATATAAAATATATGAAATATTTAAAGGATATTAAAACAAAATGTTTTTAATAAGAATAATTATTCTAAGTGTCGCTGTTTCATTCATGTTGTTTTCTCCTGTTCAAAACTCATATGCTCAAAGTACTGAGCTAAAAGAGGCATTCAAAAACACCAAAGAAGCATATAAAATTGGAAAATTAGATAAAGCTCTGAGTTATGCTAAAAATGCTATCTATATTTCTGAAAAAGAATTTGGTTTAAAAAATGAAATTACTGCTACCTTAATTGAAAATTTAGGTGAAATAAAAATGGCTATGGAACAGTATAAGGATGCCGAAAAATCTTTTAGAATGTCTACGTCAATAAGAAAAGAAATTATGGAAGCGGACGATCCTGCAATAGCTGAATCAACTAGCTCTATTGCCGTTTCTTTAAGAAAACAATTATTTTTTATAGAGGCTATGAAGTATCACCAGGAAGCTTTATTAATTATGTCTAGAGCAATAACTAAAAAAAACCCTCATGCTATAAATGAAGATACTAGAAAAGCCTCTCTTTATAGAGCTAGGGCAATGCACACAAAGGCATTAATTGAAATTAAAAACAACCATTATGAAAGTGCTATTGGTTATTTAAAAACTTCTTCAATATTATTTACATCTACTCTTGGTAAAAACAAACTCGAACTTAAAGAAGCATATTCACTGATGCTAAAAACTGCATATAAAATTAAAGATGAGAAAACCATAAATTTGGCAAAAAGTAATATAGAAAAACTGATGTAGTATATTAAAATATTTGAATACTAAAAATCTTCATTACTTGTACCATATGGTTTAATGATAATTAACAATTGGGGCAATAAGGTTAATGACGCAAGTAGAGCAAAAAACATAGCTAGTCCAGTTAGAAGACCAAAATATATGCTTGGTATAAAATTTGAAAAAACTAATATAGAAAACCCAACTATTATTGTAATAGAAGTATAATACATTGCATATCCAATACTCTTATGCGTTCTCTTCATTGAATCTAAATAATTAAAATCTTTATAAACTTCAGTCCTAAATCTATAAATATAATGAATAGTATTATCGACTGCTATCCCCATGCTAATTGCAGCTATAGTTATTGTCATCATATCTAAAGGAATACTGAGCCATCCCATAAACCCTAAAACTAAACTAATTGACATTATATTTGGCAAAAGAGCTATTAAGGATACTTTAATAGAACGAAAAAGCGTTAAGAACATTACTAATAATAGTACTAAAACTGTACCGATAGTCATAATTTGAGATTTAAATAAACTCTGAAGCATATTATTATATAGTACCAACACATTGCCATACCTGATCTGTTCTTCATTTAGACCGGTATAATCAGGAATGTTCTCTTTCAATGTATTTAAAAAGTTTGCTCTTCTCAAATTAGGCATAGAATCTTTTATTCGAGCAGATATCCGCGCCTGATTATTTTCTATAGAAATATAGGGATCAATAATTATTTTCTTATATACTTCTGGCAACTCCTCATACATTATTGCGATTTGTATTATATCTAGAGGTTTTTCGTTATTTATTGTCTTTCCTACCTTTAGCATTGTTGCAAATGAAGTGACATTTCCTACCTCTTTGTGACTAACTAAATAATCATGCACTGCTTCTATCAAGTCCATTCTTTCTGCTGTAAACCAATACTTATAACTATCTATTTCAGCTTCTTCTTCAAGAAAATCAAATTCATCTTCTGAAAACTCTTCATCATCCTCAAGATCAAATTCTTCCTCAATTATTACTTTTTTTTCAAAATCTATAATAACATCTAAGGTCGTAGTTCCCCCCAATTTAGAATCAATTAATTTCATCCCTTTATATATTTCAGAGCGATCTTTGAAATAATCTATAAAACTGTTTTCTACTTTAAGTTGAGTAATTCCTAAAAGACCTATTGCAAATAACACAACGCTTATAAAAATAATTTTTTTTCCAATCTTTTCAGTGATAAAAGCAAAGAATGATGGTAATGGAAGTAGAGATTCAAAAGATAAATTTGGCTCAAGCCTTTTAAAGCTTATTAACATTATTGGAAATAGTAAAAACGACATAATAAGAGAAATTATGATACCAACGCTCATCATCCAACCAAAAGTAATTACTGGCAATAAACCTGAAAAGACTAGGGAAGAAAATCCAGCTATAGTAGTGAGTGCAGTAAAAAGACAAGGTTTTATCATCATATAAATAGTTTCTAATAACAAAAATTTTTGAGACTGCTTTTTATATACTAAGGATAACTCCCTATATCTAACAATTAAGTGCACTACGATTGCCATAGTAAAAATTAACTGCAGAGAGATAAAATTAGAAGAAATTACAGTTATTTCCCATCCAAATATTCCAAATATACCTGAAGTAGTTATTACAGATATAATACACGTAATTATTGGTAATAGAACCCACCTAATTTGTCTGAAAATAATTAGCAAAGTTAAAATTATAAATATTAAAATACTTATCCCAAATATTTTTAAATCATTTTTCACAAAACTTACTACATCATTTGATATCATAGGCAATCCACCAAGGAAGAGGGATCCTTCTCTTTCATAACTACTCAAGATAAATCTAACATCAGAAATTGTTTCTTTATTAATTTGTCGCATTTTATCTCGATGTTGTTTATATAATTTTTTTATTTCATCTAAATCCTTCATTTCATTTTTAGAAATATTTTTATTCTTAATGCCTTCTCTTAAAAAATCCCTTTTATTTCTTAAACTCATTCCTAATTCATCATCTTTTAAATTAACTAATATTGCAGTTGTTTTAAAATCTGAACTTACTAAATTATCTTTGTATATAGGGCTATTCAAAAATTCTAGACGAGCTAAATTCTTATCTATTGTTGAATCCTCAAGTGTAGGAATATGCTCCAGTAATTCACTTATCGGTCTAGGGGGACTTTGTAACAAAGGAACATTTAAAATACTATTTACGGAATGCACTTGTTTTAATTCTATTAGTTTTTTTGTTATATCTGAAATTGTTTTAAGAGTTTCTGAGTGAAATAAATCTTTATCAGGAGTGTAAGCTATTACTAAAAAATCTGGAGAATAATATCTTTTGTTAATCAATCTTGTAAAAGCAAGATCTTTGTCATTCTCTAATATCAAAGTTTCAGAAGATGCGTCTATAGTTAAATTTTTAATTTGAAACGATAATAGTAATACAGATCCTAAGATCAGAAATAATATTAATTTCCAAAATTTTAATATAATATTTTCGTAAATGTTTTTCAAAATCATATTATTGCTTTTTATTATATTTGATTATAAGAAAAAGATTACCACAAAAAGTGAATAGAACCTTTACATGTTTAAAAATAAATTTTACCTAAAATTACTAATAGAGTATACATTCGTAAATTAAAAATAAAAAAATATATTAGTGATGGATTATGTTTTGTTTTTTTAAAATATTTGGCCCGGTGGCAGAGTGGTTATGCAGAGGACTGCAAATCCTTCAACGGCGGTTCGATTCCGTTCCGGGCCTCCAAAAGTTATTATCATTATGAGCAAGTTCCCCTGTATAGTCGGTGCTACAGATTTTCCTTTACATGATAGAGGAAGGGCTCCAACTGGCCATTCCGAGCTGTCAATCCAAAAATATTGTGCAGATAAAGCTTTAAAACAAGCAGGTTTACATTTTTCTGATGTTAATGGGCTGGCTGTAGCAGGGATGTGGGGAGTTCCTGGTGCTGGAATAATGCAACCTAATGTCTTAACCGAATACTTAGGTATAAAATACCCTAAATGGCTGGAAGGAACTAACATCGGGGGGTCAACATTCTTACTTCATGTCAATCATGCCTACCAAGCTATTGAAGCAGGAGTTTGTGATACTGTTTTGATATTATATGGAAGTCTTCAAAAATCTCAAATGTCTAGATCTTTAGGAAATAGACCAGCTACGTTTAGTAATCAATTCGAAGTAGTAGCTGGGTTGCCTCTCCCTGTAGGGGGGTACGCTTTAGCCGCAGAAAGACATATGCATACCTATGGCAGTACAAAAGAAACACTAGCAGAAATTGCAGTTTCAACTAGAGAATGGGCCTCTATGAATTCTAACGCAGCATTCCAAGAACCTCTGACTAAAGATGCTGCTATGGCATCAAGAATTATATCTTCTCCATTACATAGATCTGATTGTTGTCTAGTAACTGATGGTGGTGGCGCAGTAGTTTTGACTACATATGAGAAATCTAAGAATCTAAAAAGCAAACCAATATTTATTAAAGGTTACGGAGAAACCAACAGTCACTCTAGTATTAATTATATGCCTAATCTAGAAAAACTTGAAATAGCAGAGCATTCTAGTTCTACAGCATATAAAATGGCAAAGCTATTACCTAGAGATATTGATTTAACTATGATATATGACTCATTTACTATAACCGTCTTGTTAACACTAGAGGCTATAGGAGCATGTAATCCAGGAGAAGGAAAGGATTTTGTTAAAAATGGAAACATTGCACCAGGTGGAAAATTTCCATTAAATACTAATGGTGGAGGTCTAAGCTATTGTCATCCAGGTATGTATGGTATTTTTACTATTATAGAAGCGGTACATCAACTCTGGCAAATATGTGGCATAAGACAAATAAAGAATCCTACAAATGCTATATGTCATGGAACAGGTGGTGTATTGTCAAGTGCTAGCACATTAATTTTATCCACGGAAAAAAATTAAATGTATGAAAAGCCTATCCCTACTATTGATGCTGATTCTATAGAGTACTGGAGTGGTGCTAAAGCAGGAAAATTAATGCTACAGTACAGTAAAGTTTCTAATGAATATTTTCTTTACTCTAGAAGTCTTGGAAAGACTATAAATGATGAGAATATTGAATGGAAAGAAGTATCTGGAAATGGAGAGATTTATTCATTCACATATGTTCATACTCCAGCAGGAGAAGCCTTTAAAGATGATGTTCCTTACATAGTAGCTATAATAACTTTAAAAGAAGGCGCTAGAATAATTTCAAATATAACAGTAGATAAAAATGAAAAAATTAAAATCGGAGACAAAGTAAAAGTTTATTTTGAGACAATATCTACAGAACTTACAATTCCTAAATTTAAATTACTGAAATAGTTAAACTTTTCCTTCTAATACTTTCCTACCTTCATTTATTATAGAATGGATATTATCAGGTTGAATTTTAATCCATTTCACGAAACAATTTTGGTATCCCATTAGAACATACCATTCAGATGAGCTATAATCTGGCCACACGACCACTTTATCTGCCTGTAATTTTTCTTGTTTATTATAACCTTCTATGAAAAGGATAAGGGTATCATTAATAATTTTAAATGCGGAGGTATGGGGCCATTCAGTTTTAGCTTCAGTTAATACACTAGAAAATGTTCTACATTCTTTATTATCAATAGTATTATAATCATCTTCAGATAAAGGAGCAACGTCCCATTTAGCCACATATCCTGCAGGCACTTCCTCAGCATATAATGGACTAAAATAAAAAATAATAATAAGCGATAGAAAAAATCTCACTCTAAACCTTTATTAATGTTAAAAATTAAACTTGTATAGTTTTGAATATATCTTCTTAATTTCATCTTCCAATATAACACTACCGTTTTTTAAAGACAGAGAAAATAACTTTAAAACAATTTTTTGCTCATCAATAATTTTATTCTTCAGTTTATTTTTTTCTATATATTCTAAATTAATATTATCTTCTAATAGTTTGATTTTATTATTTATTAAATTTATATCTAAATTTAAATAATTCTCACTAATATCATAAAAATTTAATAAGACCTGAAACTTTTGGTATTCAGAAAAAAAGTTTCTAAATATCGCTATATTCTTGTTTTCCTCATTTAAATTATTTTTTTGAGCACTTTCTCTCGCTTCTACATTTAATACAACTTGTTTTTTTTCTGATAGCCCAAGTAACCTAGAGGCTTCATCAAGATTTTTTTTTACCCCTATTCCTTTGGAATACATCCAAGACAAATTTTTATAAGCTATCGAGTTACCTTTTTTTGCAGCCTTACTAAAATAAAAAAAAGATTTTCCGTAATCTTTTTCTTTTCCATAGCCATTAAAATAAATTATTCCTAGCAAATTATCACACTTACCTTCATCATCCAGAAAGTCGTTACAAATTTTAATACATTTTACCCAATCCTTCTCTTCAAATGCCTTCAAAGCTTCAGTATAATTAGAATAAGAGATATTCATGTGCAAAAAAGAAATAATAAAAACTATTAACGTTAAAAAAATAAATCTCCTCATTTTACATTCCAAATAAGTTTATTCATAATCATCTTTATTAACATATAAAAAAAATATATATATGTATAAGTTAAATATAAATTTTTGGAGAGGCCATGCTTAAAATCTTAAAACCTACCTTACTAGTTATTTATTTTTGTATGGCAAGTTTAAGCCAAATTTTTGCTGAAGACAATGTTAGTGAGAATGAAACTATAGTGGAGATAAGACAACAAACAATGCAAGCTATATGGCAAAGATTAGATAGATTATCTGCCTTAATTGCTAGGCCTGGTGATGTTATAGCCTCTTCTGATGGAAATTCTATAGTAATTGGTAACAAAGAAACCCAGTCTACTGAAACATATGCTTTAATACATGGTAGAGAAGCAATTCAAGATGCTTCTGAAATATCAAACTTTTTAAAACAAGTTAAAGATTTTTGGCCAGACAACACTAGTGATGCTCACATAAAACATACGAGTGCTGAAACACTTATTTGGCTTATTCCAGATGCTTTTAAGCGTTATTATACGGATGCAGTTATAGCTTCTGAAAACCTAGAACTATCCTTATCTTCTGAAGACGACGAAAAAATCAGACGCTCGGTTTGTATGTTAGCTGTATACTGTTTACGATGGCATGCAGCATTTAGAAAGGTAAGATATAGTAATTTAAGGCAAGAAGGAAGAGGTTGGACTGGAAGTTACGAAAGTTGTTGGATGTATAAAAATGAAATTACTTTAGATTCAACTTCTATACGAAAATAAATTTTTAATTACCTATTCTAAGAGTTTGGATGCAGTATCCGAGTAGCTCTTTCATTCTAGAATTATTATTGTTTTTGATTAAAAGTATGACTTATTTTTCTGTTTCAGGCTTAATTTCTTTAATAGTTAATTCACTGATTTCTAGGTTTTCCGATTTAATCAAAGATAACTTATGAACATGTAAGGCTAACGAAGATAAATTTTCGGAAATGGGATTGGAATTATATATTAAAGAAGACAAATTTACACACTTAGCCACCTCTGCCCTATGTACAGCAGACTCTAGAGAAAATACATTTTTTAAAAATAAACTAAATAAGAAAACTATTAAAAATATTAATTTAATGTATTTAACCATTTCAATATTGCTCCACCTATTTCATCTGGAGAATCTTCCTGTACAAAATGATTTCCAGGTACGGTTACTTCCTTTTGATTTGACCAGGATCTACAAAATTCTCTTTGTTTTCCAATGAGAATCGCTCCTGGTTCAGCGTTAATAAATAGTTTTTCTATACTTGAATGAACAAAGAATTTTGAATATTCATTTACTATAGCAACTACATCTTCTGGTACACCATCAAGGGGAATCTGATTCGGCCAATCTAATGTAGGCCTTCTGTCTTCAGGAGATAAGAATGGTCTTCGATATACATCCATTTCTTCATTAGTCAAATTCCTTATAATTGAGCCTGGAAGTACTTTTTCTACAAAAATATTTTTCTCTATTACCATATTTTCACCAGCTTCTGATCTAAACCCCTTAAATACCTGAGTAGCTTTTTCAGGCCAATCTTCCCACCTCATAGGGCAAACTAAAGCTTCCATATATACAATACCATTTACCTTATCAGAATTTCTTTTTGCCCAATCAAAACCTAGTGCTGATCCCCAATCATGAATAACTAAGACCACCTTTTCACCTACGTTGATTAATTTTAAAAATTCGTCTAACCATTTTCGATGTTCCACAAAAGTGTAGGTACCTGGACCCTTATTACTGAGCTTATCTGAATCTCCCATACCTATTAAATCTACAGCAATGCATCTATTTGTATTCGAAACATGAGGAATTATATTTCTCCATAAATACGAAGAAGTTGGGTTCCCATGAAGAAATAGTATTGTTCTTTCTCCATTGCCCATTTCGACATAACTCATTTTTTTATCAAAAACTTCTATAAATTTTTTTGGATGTTCCTTAGCACTTATCATTTATGTTCCTTTTATAATTTTACTTTCCACTAAAATTAGGTTTTCTCTTTTCAGCAAATGCCAACATTCCTTCCTGTCCATCTGGAGAACTTCCATTCTCAGAGATCATTATGCCTTCATGATCCATCTGAGTTTCTAGGCCATTTGAAAAACTTAGATTAAGTAGTTTTTTTACTGAACCATAAGCCTGTGTTGCACCTGAAGCCAATTCTTCTGTTAGTTGTCTGGCCTCATCCATAAGTTTTTCATCTTCTACCACCCTATCTATCATTCCTATATCATAAGCCTCTTGAGCTGTAAAAATTCTACTTGTAAGCATCAATTCTTTCGCGCGCCTTAATCCTATTAAACGTGGTAGATAAAAAGTAGAACTAGCATCAGGAGACAAACCTGCTTTAGTATAAGCTAACGTATATTTAGCGGATTCTGCAGATATTACTATATCGCCTGATATAGCTAAACTAAGACCTCCACCTCCAGCACTTCCATTAACAGCTATAACTACAGGTGCATTCATTTTTGCCATTCTTGCTATTGCACCATGAAGGTAATTAGTCATTTTGAGCAACATTTCTTTAACTTCTTTTTTCTTACTCAGTAAAAATTTTAAATCTCCACCACCACAGAACATCTTTCCTTTTCCTGTAAGAAGAACTGCTCTAACAGTATCGTCTGTAGCGCACTCACAAATTGCATCATAGAATTCCATTGATAACTGATCATTCAATGCATTTGCAGCCTCGGGTCTATTAAAAGTTATTATTTTTATCGGCCCTTCTCTTTCAACTAAGATAGTTTTTTCAACCATGTTCTAACTCCTTAAAAAATAAGAATATACTTTTCTACATCTTTTTATAAATAAAAGATATGATATATAAGATATTTGCAGGATAAATTATTATGAAAAATTTAAGTTTGAATAAAATTTTAGAACAAGTCTGGAAGTTAATTAAAAATGGAGTAAAGGACGGGTCTTCTAGTTTTCATATTTCCACAATCTCTACTATTAATTTACAAGGATATCCCTCTTCTTGTTCAGTTGTAATTAGAAATTTAAATCAAGCTAAAAGAATAATTTCTTTTAATACTGATACACGTTCATATAAATGGAAAGAATTAGAAAAAAATTCTCAATTAGAATTACATTTTTATGATAACAAATTAAAAATACAAATTCGACTTTCTGGCTCAGCAAAATTACATTACAATGATCTTGAATGGGAAAAAGCGTGGAATAAATCTGAAGAAATGAGTAAAATTTGTTATTCCTCACCTTTTCGACCAAGTTCCAAAATTGACGATCCAATAGAAACAGACAATTTAATAAAGAATATAAAAAAAAATCAAATTGAAAAAGGAAAAAAGAATTTTGGTAGAATAAACGTAAAAATAAATAAAATAGATTGGCTTTATTTACATCATACTGGGCATAGAAGAGCTTTATTTAAATTTCATAAAAATCATATAGGCATGAGTTGGATTGCTCCTTGAATAAAAATAAATTATTTATATATCTAATATTTATCTTTTGTATTGCCAGTCAACATGCATCTGCAGAAGAAATTATAGTAAAAAAAATATATCCCCCCAAATGTTCTATTATCGAAAGTACTAATGCTAGGCTATGTCCGAGAATAATGGAATTAGATATTGAAATTAAAGGTGAGGATAAAAAAAAATTAATCCGATGTATACTTTATAGCGAAGAAGGAGAAATTTTAGCTTTTGGAGAAGCTGTTATGAGAAAACCAGGTGGACTAATATACATAGAACTAAGAGAGAGACGTAGAATACATGGCATTACTCTAATTGCAGGTGCAAAATGTAAAGAAGAAAAATATTAATTACTTTTTTGATAATGTTTTTCAACTAATTCACAAATGAAATGACCAACCATAATGTGCATTTCTTGTATATGGTTAACCTGCTCTGCTGGCACATTAATAGATATGTCTGTTAAATCTGACAACTTATTATTTTTAGCGCCTGTAAAACATATTGTAAAAACTTTAAGTCTTTTTGCAGCATTGACAGCATTTATAACATTTTTACTTTTACCGCTTGTAGAAATAGCAAATAAAATATCATTTTGATTTGCTAAAGCCTCTATTTGTCTCTCAAATACTTTTGCATAACCTAAATCATTCGATAGAGCAGTTAGAACAGAAGTATCTGTATTTAGAGCTATAGCTGGTAATGGTTTTCGATCCAATTTATAACGACCTATAAACTCAGCAGCTAAATGTTGACTATCCGAAGCCGAACCGCCATTTCCACAAAAGATTAATTTACCATTCTTATCAAAACAATTAATTATTTTTTTAATTATAGTTTGAATTTTATCTTCACTTAAATTACTTTTCAGTTGAATGATGCTATCAATAGAACTCTCTATATATAAATCAAATTCTTTTTTTATATCTAATTTAATCATAACTATTTACCCAATAAGAAAAGATATTTATAACTATTATATACATCAGTAAAACATCAACAAAAAGGTATTTCTGATATGAATTTTGAATGTAAATATCCTAAACAAAAATTTTTTGCTATTATTAAAGATATTGACATCAAATTATTGCTAAAAGAAGAATTTGAAGATCTTAAAAAAATAGTAGAAAGTTTTGGAGTTACAGTAATACAGAATCAAAATATTAATGATCATAATCAAATAGAATTTTCTAAAAAATTTGGAAAATTAGAACATGCGTTGGAACATGATACTTTGGAGGGAATTGAACCAGAAATAACTAGAATATCTAATGTCGGTATAGATAATAAAATTTTACCAATAAATGACGAAAAAGTTGTATATGATAGAGGAAATAGAAGTTGGCATTCAGATTCCTCTTATAAACGAATCCCTGCAAAATTTTCTATTCTTAGTGCAAGAGAAATTCCTAAAAATGGTGGTGGTACAGAATTTATTGATTCCTGTTACGCTTTAGAGACTTGGGGTAAAAAACCAAGACAATATTCCCTGGAGCAAATAAAAGAGGTAGTTTGTGCACACTCAATAGTTTATTCACGCATGGTAAATACTGGAGACATATTTGATGACAAATATAAAAAAAAAATGCCTTCTGTAAAACAACGTTTAATTCGAACACATTCTCATACAAAACGCTCAGCTTTTTATGCAGGAAGTCATTGCAGCCATATTATAGGGTGGAAACTAGATACAGGAAGAAAATTAATTAAAGAAATAAATGAATGGATCACAAAAGCAAGTCCTATAGCCCACCATAAATGGAATACTGGTGATATAGTAATATGGGATAACAGAAGAGTACTGCATCGTGGAACTCCTTTCGATGAATCTAGTGCTAGAAGAATTATGCATAGAACTACTGTTGCTGGAGATAAGCCAAGTATAGAGGAATCAGTCGAAATAAATTAAGTTTAAATTAACTATCTCCCCAAGTATGTAGAAATATTATGATCTGGAACCCAAATTGATTTGGGAAGTTTTCCTTCTTGCCAAAATACATCTATAGGTATTCCTCCTCTCGGATAAAAATAGCCCCCTATCCTTAACCAAGTAGGTGTTATTTCTCTATAAATTTTTTTACCTATTTTTAATATAACGTCTTCATGAAATATTCCCATATTTCTAAAACTTTGCATATAAAGCTTTAAAGATTTAGATTCTAATAACCATTTATTTGGAACATAATCTACAAAAATTTTTGCAAAATCTGGTTGCCCTGTTACGGGACATAATGAAGTAAATTCTGGAATACTAAATCTTGCTAAATATGATGTATCTAAATGTGGATTCATTACTTTTTCTAAAATTGCTTTTTGAGGGTTATTGGGAATTTTTGATTTTTTCCCTAATTGTAATATATAGTTTTTGTAATAATTTACTATCTATTTAAGCTGCCATGATAAATACAACCCTCTCCACTTTGATCTCTATGAACTTCTACAGTTTTTAAATTAGGGAATACTTTTATTAATTTTTTAAATATAAAAATAGATAAACTTTCCAAAGTTGGTTTATCAAGACCTTGAATATTATTTAATATATTATGATCTAAAATACATTTAATTTTTAAACATTCTTTTTCTACTTCACCTAAATCAATCAACATATTTGTTTCGTTTATTTCTCCTTCTATCCATATTCTAGCTCTGAAAGAATGCCCGTGAATTTTCCCATAGGGATGATCTTTTGAAAAATCAGATAAAACATGGGCAGAATCAAAGGTAAAATCTCTATAGATTAACATTGTTTTTCCTAACTAATTCCAATTATCTTATGTGTTTGTAAACTAAGTTTCCATTTTGGGTTTTGCATACAAAACTTAACAGCTAATTTGGTATTTTGTTCTATTAGTTTTCCATCCATGGGCTGTAAACTAAAATGTTTAAAATTAAATTTTTCATAGTTCTTTATATTTAATCCTTTTTGTGGAAAAACTATTTTTAACTCATCCCCAAAGTTTTGGATAATTTTAGTTCCTATTTTTGGACTCACACAAATCCAATCTATACCTTTAGGAGCTAAAATAGTACCATTTGTTTCTATAGCAATTTCACACTTATTATATTTTAATTCATTTATTAATTCATTATCAACTTGTAATAAAGGTTCTCCACCAGTCAAGACAACGAAAGGTCTTAGAGAGGAATCCCATTTTGACATTATATTTAGTACCAATAATTTTGCACTCTCATACACCCCCCCTCCTAAACCATCTGTGCCTACAAAATCAGTATCGCAAAAGCTGCATTTAGCGCTTTCTCTATCTTTTTCTCTCCCATTCCATAAATTACATCCTGTAAATCTACAAAATATGGCGGCTCTTCCAGTGTGCCGCCCTTCTCCCTGTATTGTATAATATATTTCCTTTAAGTTATATATTGTCATAGTTCTTTTTCCACTCAGAAAAACCTTTTTTTCTTAGTTCACAAGCAGGGCATTCACTACAGCCATAACCCCATTCATATAATTTATTTCTTTCACCAAGGTAGCAGGTATGTGTCTCTTTAATTATTATTTCTGTCAGTAATTGTCCTCCAATTTGATCAGCAAAATGCCAAGATTTTGATTTAGACATATGCATTAAAGGAGTATGAATTATGATATCTCTATCTAAACCTAAGCTGATTGCTTCCTGTTGGGCGTTAATAGTTGATTGTCTACAATCCGGATAACCAGAATAATCCGTCTCACACATACCACCTACTATATTATTGATATTCCTCTTATATGCTAATGAAGCAGACATGGTAAAAAAAACTAAGTTTCTTGCTGGTACGAAAGTGTTAGGTAATCCATTTTTTGAAGTTTTAATATCTGAATTCTTAGTAAGTGCACTTTCAGATAGAGATCCCAATACTGATAAATCTAAGACATGATCTTTACCTATAATTTTATCTAATCCCATATCTTTTTTAATTCTAGATATTACGTTTGTTCGACACTTCATTTCTACTACATGTCTTTGATTATAGTGAAAGCCAATCGTCTCTACCTTTTTAAAATTTTTACAAGCCCAAAATAGGCTAATAGTACTATCTTGACCACCCGAAAATAAAACTAAAGCTGAACTATTTATCAATATTCTTCCTCAAATAAATATAATAGATAAGTACTAATTTATTAAAACAATAATCTTATCTATACTTAAACTAATAATA
Source organism: uncultured Rhodospirillaceae bacterium (assembly GCA_964576635.1). Classification (GTDB taxonomy): domain Bacteria; phylum Pseudomonadota; class Alphaproteobacteria; order TMED109; family TMED109. The sequence continues at coordinate 318 of CAZNVN010000023.1, read as the reverse complement.
GTCTTTATAATAGAAAATATACATTTCTAAAGCACATAGAAATTAACTGGAGGAAAACATGAATAGAAGAAGATTTTTTACTAAGTCTATAATTTTAGGATCCACATTGATTACTTCCTTAAATATTCCCAATTTGGTATTAGCAAATCCATTAAATAAAAAAATATTAATTAGCCCTCTAGCTGGCAATGTATTTTACACTGAGAATTATCCTGGAAGATGGAGTAAAAAAGTAAAAGGACACCTCCCTACTTTTGAATTGGATGCGAAAATTCTTGAAGTAACTACAGGACATGAAATGCGAGGATTTGAGCATTA
>CAZNVN010000022.1:0-21780 GCA_964576635.1 uncultured Rhodospirillaceae bacterium | reverse complement strand
GTTTAAATGTAATGCACTTGTAGATCCTGTATTAATTCAAGCTCTTTACAGAGCTAGCTCATTTGGCGTGAAGATAGAATTGATAGTAAGGGGTGTTTGTTGCTTAAAGCCCGGACTTACAAGTGTATCTGAGAATATTAAGGTAAAAAGCATAATAGGACGTTTTTTAGAACACGGTCGTATATATTGTTTTGCATCAGGCAATGAAATGCCTTCATCTAAAAATAAAGTTTTTATTTCTAGTGCAGATTTAATGCAAAGAAATTTCGATAGAAGGGTAGAGTTACTGGTCCCTATAGAAAATAAGACAGTTCAGACACAAATTCTAAATCAAATTATGGTAGTGAGTTTAAATGATGTTAATCAAAGCTGGGAAATGGATAAAGACGGGAATTATCATCGTCTCAGACATGATAAGAAAAAAATGTCTGCGCATGATTATTTTATGAAAAATCCAAGTTTATCTGGTCGTGGTCAGTCACTTAACAAAGCAAAACCTAAAGTTATTCCTCTTTTTGATAACTAACCTAACTATTTTACCTATTTTAACGCTAAAATTTACTTAAAACTGAATATAGATTTTAAGGCAATTAGACTTTTTTATCATCCAATAAGAAAAATCAAAATATTATTTATTTTAAAACGCTAATAAAATATATATGGGAATATACACAATTAAGTATAATATTCTGTATAATACAGAATATTCTGTATTATACATAATTATTTTTTAATTTCATTAATGTTATATATCATTAATATAATAATTAAAAGATTATAAGAACTTGAGATTGTGTGTATGAACAATTCCAACCAAAAAGAATTACCCTTAATGGGTGTAAAAGATATTACTTTAAAAACTACACCTATGTTTCAACAGTATCTGATGATTAAATCTGAATATGAAGAATGTTTGCTATTTTTTAGAATGGGGGATTTCTATGAACTATTTTTTGATGATGCTGTTACAGCGGCAAACGAACTAGACATAGCTTTAACGAGCAGAGGACAATATGACGGGAACCCAGTGCCTATGTGTGGAGTTCCTTTTCATGCATATGTCCCTTATCTACAAAAATTAACTCATAAAGGATATAAAGTTGCAATTTGTGAGCAAACAGAGAATCCGGAAGAGGCAAAAAAAAGAGGAGGCTATAAAGCCATAGTAAGAAGAGAAGTGATAAGAGTAGTTACCCCAGGTACCCTTATAGATGATATTTTACTTCAACCTAAAATAAATAATTTTCTTCTCTCTATCATATCGGTAAATAATGATTATGGGTTATCTTGGATTGATATTTCGGTTGGTGATTTATACACACAGTCTTGTACTGAGGATGATCTACTTACGACCTTGGCAACTGTTCGACCTAAAGAGGTATTGCTATCTGCGGAATTAATATCGGATAATAAAAAATTAATAACTTTGCTTGAAAATCATATAGGCGCTTCTATTAGCCCACTTACTAAAAATATTTCCAATATAGAAAAATTAAAAAAACTCATTTGTATGTATTTTAATGTTAAATCCATAGATTCATTTGGAAAGTTTACAGCTGCTGAAATTGGCTCATGTTGGTCACTTTTGGAATATATAAAATTAACTCAGAAAATTAATTTACCACCTATTCGATATCCCCGTTCTATTAAAGCGGAATCTAAAATGCAAATAGATCCTTTTACTAGAAAAAGTCTTGAGATAAATGAGACATTAAATGGAGAAAAAAAAGGTAGTTTGCTTTATTCAATTGATAAAACTTTAACAGCAGCTGGGGCAAGACTGCTTGATAAGGACATATCTGCACCATTAACTAACTTAAAAGAAATAAAGCGTAGATTAGATATGTTAGAATATTTGCATAATAAAAAAGAATTAAAAGAAAAATTAAGAATTACACTTAAAAATAGTGCCGATATAGGTAGGGCAAAAGCTAGAATAATTTCAAATAGAGGAGCGCCTAAGGATCTATTATCAATAAAAATGGGTATTATTACTGCAAACAATCTTAAAGAAGAATTTATGGTTATAAAAGACAGCAAAAATTCTAAACATTTTAAAAATTTACTAAGTTTTTCAAAAGATTGTGATAAATTACTTAGTCTTCTTCAAGAATCATTAGCTGATAATCTGCCTAACAATTTGCGCGATGGAGGATTTGTAGCGGAAGGTTATTCATCTAGGCTAGATAAACTTAGGGCATTAAGAAATGAAAGTAGAAGATATATATTGGATTTAGAGGCTAAGGAGAAAGCCTTAACTAATATTCCAACATTAAAAATTAAATATAATAATATATTAGGACATTTTTTTGAAGTTACTCAACTTCAAAAAGAAAAACTAAAGAAAACACAAAATTATGAAAGGTTCATTTCGAGACAAAGCTTAAAAGGAGTAGCGAGGTATTCTACGGAGGAATTATCAAAATTGTCAGAGTCAATTAATAATTCAGCTGAGCAAGCTATAGAAATAGAGTTAAAAATATTTCAAGAATTAAAAGAAATTGTCCATGAAAATAGAGAAAATTTATCAAATATTTCAGAAAGTGTTGCTAGATTTGATGTTTTATCATCTTTGGCTGTGTTAGCTGAAGAAAATAAATATGTAAAACCTCAAATGGTTAAAGAGAATATTTTGGAAATAAAAGAGGGAAGGCATAGCTCGGTAGAAAAAGCTTTACAGAATAGCGGGGAAAACAGTTTTTGTAGTAATGATTGTGAATTATCTAATAATGATAGAATCTGGCTTTTGACTGGTCCCTTTATGTCAGGGAAATCAACTTTTTTAAGACAGAACGCTATTATTGCCATATTAGCACAAGCCGGTTCTTTTGTGCCAGCAGACAAAGCAAAAATTGGTATAGTAGATATGTTATATAGTAGAGTAGGAGCAGCGGATGATTTGGGAAGTGGTAGATCCACTTTTATGGTAGAAATGGTTGAAACAGCAGCAATACTCAATCAAGCCAGTAAAAATTCATTTGTTATTATGGATGAAGTTGGGAGAGGAACCTCAACCTACGATGGATTATCTATTGCATGGTCAATTTTAGAACATTTACACAATGTCAATAATTGTCGGACTTTATTTGCTACACACTATCATGAATTAACAAAATTATCAGATTCATTATTAGCTTTGAGTTGCCACACTATGCAGGTAAAAGAATGGAAAAATAAAGTTATTTTTCTGTATAACGTTGTTGAGGGTACTGCAAACCAATCTTATGGGATCCATGTGGCAGATCTAGCTGGGATACCAGAAAAAGTTTTAATTAGGGCTAAAACTATACTACAAAATTTTGAAAAAGAATATAAAGAGGACTTAGATGTAAAAAAAACCAAGAACTCAGGTTCTAATATAGATGTATCTGCTAGATTTTTGGATTTAATAAATGAAATTAGTGTTTTGGATCCGAATAGTTTGTCTCCCAAACAGGCTTTGGAACTTATGTACGATTTTGTTAACAGAGTAGAAAAAATTAATAGAAAAAAAGAAGATTGAAATGCATATTTTAGGAGAATTTTGTGAGCGATCTTATACATTTTAAGCGCCGTAATCTAGTAGCTCAAATTGAGAAATCTTTTGAGAAAGAATCTGTTTCTAATTTGAATTTTAGAAAACAAATTTTAGTATTATTAAAAGATTATTATAAAAAATACTATGATGATATACATAAACAATTCTATAGAACTAAAGATGGAATAGAAACAGGTCAACTTATAGCAAAGTTATCGGATATTATTATCCTAACATCATTCGATGCTATTATTAAACATGCCTTTCCTCAGCCAAATCCAACGACTTCGGATAAATTGTCTATATTAGCTATAGGAGGTTATGGACGGAATCATTTAAGTCCAGGATCAGATATAGATTTACTAATCTTAACTCCATATAAGCTTGTCCCAAGAACTGAACAGATTGTGGAAACATTGTTATACATACTATGGGATATGAAACTTAAAGTAGGCTATGCCGTAAGAAATATAAACGAAACAATTCACAAGGCTAAATTAGATAATACCATATGTACGTCTTTGTCAGAAGCTAGATTTATAGCTGGAGATGGTAGGCTTTGGGACTCTTTTTCTAAAGATTTTGAAAATAAAATTTTAAAGACGGAAGCAAAAAATTTCTTTTATAAAAAAATAAAAGAGAGAGATTTGCGTTATGAAAGAATGGGGGATTCTCAGTATTTGTTAGAGCCAAATATCAAAGAGGGTAAAGGAGGTTTGAGAGATATACATATTATTAAGTGGATTATTTATTTTACATATAAAGTGAGAAGGCAAGAAGAATATCTAGAAAAAGGAATAATGAATAAAGAGGATTATAACATTTTTTTGAATGCAGAAAATTTTTTAGTAAATATAAGAATATTTATGCATTATGAAAGTAATAATTTTTCTGATCGATTAACTTTTGATTTACAGGCGGCAATAGCTAGGGCACTAGGATATAAAGATAAAGAAGGCCTAAGAGCGACAGAACTACTGATGAAGCAATACTATTTACATGTAAGGTCAGTGGGATATTTAAATAAAAAAATAATAGAACATATAGAAAGACAAAAATTTAAGTTAGAAAAATCTTATATAACTAAATTCTTGTCAAATTTTACAAAAGATCGTGAAGGTGATTTTGAAGTTATAGAAGGAAAAATCTATCTTCAGAGGCATGTTAAGAACTTAACCGCATTAAATATTTTCAAAGCTTTCAATCTGCTTATTAATAAAGATTTAGCTATTAGCGTAGAACTCTTGGATTTAATAAAAACGAATGTGAAAAAAGTAGATAAAGTTATAAATAATAAAACAGCTAATACCCTATTTGTAGAAATTCTTATGAGTGAAAAAAATGCAGAAACTATCTTACGCTCAATGAATGAAACAGGAGTATTAGGTCGATTTATTCCTGATTTTGGGCAAGTAGTAGCTCAAATCCAGCATGATATGTACCATGTTTTTACTGTAGATGAACACACATTAAATGCGATAGGAATTCTTCGTAAAATATATAGTGGAGAAAAGAAGGAAAAATTCTCTTACGTTCGCAATATTGCAGACAAAATAATTTCACGTAAAGTTTTAATTATTGCACTATTCTTTCATGACATAGCTAAAGGAAGAGGAGGAGATCATTCAATTTTAGGGGCAGAAATTGCCGAGAAGGTTTGTCTTAGATTAGGTTTAAGAGCCGACGAAGTAGAAACTATATCCTGGTTAGTTAAATATCATTTACTAATGTCTAATATCGCATTTAAGAGAGATATAAATGATATTGAGACTATTCGCAGTTTTTGTGATGAAGTTCAGTCAGCAGAAAGATTAAGACTTCTTTACGTATTAACGGTTGTTGATATTGATGCTGTAGGGCCTAATATATGGAATGAATGGAAAGAAAATTTATTAACTACTCTATATGAAGAATCTTTATTACTTATCAGTGGAGGTAGTGAGAGCAAATCTGGAAAACTAAGAATAGAGGCAGCAAAAAATATATTTAGTTCTATATTGAGAATATGGGTTAATAAAATATTTGATTAATATGTTTTTAGGTTTTATCCTTCCTACTGGACAAATCTGGATGTAGAATTGCAGGAACGTCATGCCCATTTAATAGAGAGTGCTGATAATAACAAAGAAAAATTTTCCATAAATTTTCATTCCTTACGTAAAAGGAAAATTACAGAAGCGTCTATCTATACACAAGATCATCATGGCTTATTTGCAAGGATGTGTGCGGGATTGGCGTTGGCAGGTACTTCAATATTAGATGGGCGTATTGTTACAACAAGAGATGGTATGGCGATAAATACTTTTTTAATTAACACTAGCGATTTGCTAAATAATAAAAGCAGATTAGAAGTTTTTAGGAATACACTTTTTAAGGCGGTATTTGAAGAAAGATCACCCAAACAATTAATTGATGAATTGGAGAATATTAATAGAACTGGCAGAAGAGATGTCATTAAAATTGAACCAAGGGTATTAGTGGATAATCTTTCTTCTAAAACTCATACTATTATAGAGATCAATGCTAAGGATAAGGTAGGTTTGTTAAGTTCTGTATCAGCAGAATTATTTGATTTAGGGCTGCAAATTTCTACTGCAAGAATCAGCACTTACGGTTTAAGGGCAGTAGATGTTTTTTATATTAAGGATATTACTGGCAGGAAAGTAGTAGATGAAAAAAAAATAAATACAATTAGGTTGAGATTAGATGATCTCTTAAAAGATAAAGAGCATATTTATCTAAAAAATACAAAAAATTATTCATTTGCAAAATGATATTATTAAAAAAATTTGCTGATATATATAAATCTAGTGCGGTAGTAAGTATTTGGACTCTTATCAGTAGAATATTGGGTTTTGCCCGCGATATATTGTTTGCCGTTTTTTTGGGTTCTGGTCCAATGGCAGACGCTTTTTTGATAGCCTTTAGATTGCCAAGTCTTTTTCGACGGTTTTTTGCAGAAGGAACGTTTTCTGCTGCTTTTATACCTTTATTATCTGAAAAAAATGAAAATGATGGACTTCAAGAAGGCCTAGTCTTCACATCAAAAATTACATCAATTCTTTTATTAGTAGTAATGCCTTTAATAGTATTGGCAGAAATATTTATGCCTAATGTAGTTCTATTAATAGCACCAGGATTTTTGGAGGATTTATATCGTTTTGAGTTAGCCGTTCCCTACGCCAGAATAGTTTTTCCCTATCTAATTTTTATTATTATTACATCATTATTGTCTGCATCTTTAAATACTAATGGCAAATTTTGGGCAGGAGCAGCAGCTCCAGTAATTTTAAATTTACTAATGATGATATTTGCTTTATTATTGGGCTGGGTAATGCAGAAAGATCAGGGTTTGATGTTATCATGGGGAGTACTTTTTGCTGGGGCTTGTCAGATGTTGTTATTAGCTTGGGCTAATAATAAAAACGGATTGTCATTTGGTATTTCTCTACCTACTTTAGATGAATCAGTTAAAAAATTTATCAAAAGGTTTATTCCTAGCGCCTTGGGTGCGGGCACCACCCAAATAAATTTATTGGTTTCTTCAATCTTTGCTAGTCAAATTCCAGGTGCAATTTCTTGGCTTTACTATTCAGATAGGGTTGCACAATTGCCTTTGGGCATCATAGGAGTGGCAATTGGAACGGTTTTGTTACCGGATTTATCTAAAAAAATAAGTTTAGAATTAAAGGAGGAAGGATACTCAGTTCAAGAAAAAGCTATTTTAATCTCTATATTTTTTGCATTGCCAGCATCAGTTGCTCTAATTTATATGCCTGATTTAATTATAAATGCATTGTTTGGTTATGGAGTATTCTCAGCAAGTGATGTGTCATTTACAGCCAATGCTCTAAAGGTTTATGCGTTTGGGATCCCAGCGTTTATGCTAATAAAAATTTTATCTCCACTATTTTTTGCGAGGCAAGATATTAAAACTCCTGTAATAATTGCAGGTTTCTCTACCATATTAAATATATTTTTGACTTGGTTCCTTGTTAAAAAAATGGGCTTTGTAGGAATAGCAGTGTCTTTAGTTATAGCTGGATGGATTAACGCAATTACATTATTTTTGATAATATTTATAAAAAAGTTCTATGTGCCTAATTTAAGATTTTTTTATGTGTTATCTATTATTGTTATTTCAACATTTTTTATGTTGATATCATTAAACATCCTAAATCATGCCTTCATAACCCTTAATCAGTCGCTTTCTAATTTACCGGAAATTTTTAAGTTATTTTGCATGGTCGTTATTGGTTTACTATCCTATTTAGGAGTAAGCTATATATTTAAATTATTTAGGTATTTAAAATAATAAATTTTTATGGCTAAAACTAAGAATTAATATATATAATTTAATTGATATAGTTATAAATACAAATCTATATATTAATGGAATTAGAAATGAGTCGCGTTTTTTCAGGAGTTCAACCCACGGGCAATTTGCATTTAGGAAATTATCTAGGTGCAATAAAAAATTTTGTTGAGCTTCAAGATAAAAATGAATGTATTTATTGTGTAGTAGATATGCATGCAATCACTGTAAAACAAGATCCCCAGTTACTTAAAAAAAATGTTTTAGAAGTGGCGGCTGCCTTTATTGCTTCAGGAATAAATCCTGAAAAATCAATAATATTTGTTCAATCACACACTTCAGCACATGCTGAATTAGCCTGGATATTTAATTGTGTAGCTAGATTAGGCTGGTTAAATAGAATGACCCAATTTAAAGAAAAAGCAGGAAAGAATAGAGAAAGTGCCTCTGTAGGGTTATATACATATCCGATTTTAATGGCTGCAGATATTTTAGCTTACCATGCAACGCATGTGCCTGTTGGCGATGATCAGCGGCAACATTTGGAATTGGCAAGAGATATAGCTGGAAAATTTAATAATGATTTTCAAACTGAATTCTTTCCTATTACTGAACCTGTGATTATGGGAGTAGCTACTAGGGTAATGAGCCTTAGAGATGGAAAGAAAAAAATGTCTAAGTCTGAGGAATCTGATTATTCTAGGATAAATTTGACAGATAGCAAAGATGAAATTGTTAATAAAATAAAAAAAGCAAAAACTGATTCCTTACCTTTGCCCGGAGCAGAATGTTTAAATAAAAACAACAATTTTAATGACGAAATTATGGAAGATAGACCAGAAGCAGTTAACTTGCTAAATATTTTTTCTTCCTTATCTGGGAAACCTCTATCAAAAGTAGTGGATATTTATTCAGGTAAACAGTTTTCATATTTTAAGGATGAATTAAGTGCTCTTGCCTCAGATATTTTAAGCCCCGTAAATAATGAAATAAAATAGCTTTTAGAAGACAAAATATATATGGGTAAAGTTCTTAAGGACGGGAAAGAAAGAGCAGAACAAATCTCAAATCCTATTATCTATGAGGTAAAGAAAATAATAGGGTATCTATAGTTAATGGAAGTCTATCTCCCAATTGCTGGCTTATCCGTAGACATTTTTGTTCTTTTATTCTTGGGCTTAGCTGTTGGTTTTTTGTCAGGAATGTTTGGAGTAGGAGGAGGATTCTTAATGACTCCTTTGCTAATGATGATGGGCATTCCTCCTGCAGTAGCAGTGGCTTCTGAAGCAAATCATATTTTAGCAGCTTCTTTTTCGGGATTATTAGCACATATAAGGAGTGCTAATGTTGATTTTAAAATGGGTCTGATACTACTAATAGGGGGAATTATAGGAAGCGCTTTGGGTGTCTTTATATTACGAGGCATACTATCGATAGGTCAGGAAAAATTTTTTATTACTTTTGCATATATATTAGTATTAACTTCTGTGGGTTTCTGGATGTTAATAGAAAGCATAAATTCTATCCAGAGGAAAATGGCTGGGAATAGAAAGAGATTGCATGAACATATGTGGATGCATGGATTGCCATTAAAGGTAAGGTTTAGAAAATCACATTTGTATATTAGCATGATTCCTCCCTTGATTATTGGATTAATAGTAGGAATAGTTTCTTCAATAATGGGAGTAGGAGGAGGATTTATATTAGTGCCGGCAATGATATATATTATAGGCATGCCTACACAGGTAGTGGTTGGGACATCACTTTTGCAAATAGTATTTGTTACGGCTGTTTCTACCATTTTACACGCTTATATAAATCAAACAGTAGACGTAATGTTGTCTTCATTATTGCTCATTGGGGCAGTTATAGGAGCTCAGATAGGAACTAGAGTAATGGTCCGTTTAACCGGAGAACAAATAAGATTCTTTTTAGCAGTCTTAATATTATTGGTTGTTTTAGTTTTAGTTGGAGAGCTTATTGTAAAGCCATATAATATGTTTGATGTAGAATGGGTGTCAGAGATAAAATGAAAAATTTATTATTTTATATTTTGTTTAGTATTATTTTAGTCAATGGAGGTAATTCCAGAGAATTTTTGTTAACTGATGTAGTAGATAAAGATATCAAGATTAGAACATCTTTTTCTGGAGCTCAAATTTTTCTTTATGGAACTTTTGATCCAGAATTATTTAATAAAGCTGAAATTTTAGTGGTTATTCAAGGTCCTAGGAAAGATGTAATCTTGAGAAAAAAATATAGAAAATTTGGTATTTGGGTAACGGGTGATGAAAAAATCTATTTTAGGAATATACCTTCTTATTATGCTACTGCCTCTAGTGCCCCATTAGATAAAGAAATTTTTGATAATTTTTTTATTAGCAAACAAATTGGTTGGGGAAACATCAAAAGCTCTTATTATGAGAATACTAATGAATTAGAGCATCAAGCTGTAGGAAAGAGCCTAATAGACGAAGGTCTTTTAAGTGAAAATAATACTAGTGTAGAAATTTTTAATAAAAGTTTATTTAAAGCTGTTTTTGATGTACCTGCAGTAACTCCGACTGGCATATACACTGCACAAACTTACTTAATAGGAAAAAATGGAAAATTAATAGCAGAATGGGAAAATAAAATTAAAGTATCAAAAGAGGGACTAGCCGAAGAGTTGTACGAATTTTCACGTAATAAAAGTTTATTTTATGGAATATTTGCAGCTTTGGGTGCACTAATAGCAGGCTTTTTAGCTAGTGAAGCTTTTAGAAGAATTTAAGAGGAGGATGTTTTGATTCATATTCCAGGACATGTAAAATTTTTAGTATGTGTGGATGATAGCGAAGAATGTAAAGTAGCATTAAAATTTGCTTGTATGCGTGCAAAAAATACTGAAGGATCAGTACTTATGTTATATGTAATTGAACCTCAGGATTTAATGCACTTTGCTGGTGTGGAAAATATAATGGAGACAGAGGCTTATGCAAAAGCTAATGAAGTATTAAACTATTTGAAACAACAAGCACAGGTTAAGTTTGGTCTAAATGTGGAATGTCGTATTGAAAAAGGAAAAAAATATGATAAAATAGTTGATTTAGTGAAAGAAGATGAGACAATAAGCATATTAGTTTTAGGAGCTGCGCCTGAAGGAAAGGGTAGTAATGAGTTAGTAAGGCGGTTTTCAGTTGAATTAACGTCTAGTATACTTATTCCACTAACAGTAGTTCCAGGTAATTTATCCGAAGAGGAATTGTTAAAAATTACGTAAGCTTATATTGTAAAAATAGAAGGAAGAAAAATGTTTATTCAAACCGAGGAAACTCCTAATCCTCAAACTTTAAAATTTAATCCGGGAAGAGAAGTCTCACCGGAAAAGAGTCATTCGTATGAAAACATAGAAGAGGCAAAGAATTCTCCTCTTGCAAAGCGAATGTTTTCTATCGAGGGAGTAGTGGCTGTTTTTTTAGGAAAAGACTTTGTTTCTATTTCTAAATCTAAATCTATTGACTGGCAGGTCATGAAACCGGTGATTTTAAATCATTTAATGCAACATTTTATGTCCGATGAAAAAGCTGTAGAAATTATAAGTGAAGATTTAAAAGTGGAAGTAAGTGAAGAAGATAAAGAAGTTGCCCAGCAAATAGAAGAACTTTTGGAAACTAGGGTAAGACCTTCTGTTGCAGGTCATGGAGGAGATATAGTATTCCATGGTTATTCTAAGGGTGTGGTAGAACTTGAGATGAAGGGAGCTTGTTCTGGTTGTCCTTCTTCGTTGGCCACATTAAAAATGGGAGTGGAAAACATGTTAAAGCATTATGTTCCAGAAGTTATGGAAGTTAAGGAAGTAAGCTAGGATTTCTAAGATTATTAATTCATAATCCTTGTTTTTTCTACTTTGTCGCTCAATACGGGCCATTTTTTACTATTATATAATTGGTAGTGCCACCATTCATTTTTATAAAAATCCCATCCTGCTGTTGTCATAATCCCCAATAACAGCATTCTGTTTTTTTGAGCAGATATATTAATTTCTGTATTTCCATGGAATGATTTCTCCGAAAAATGGTCAAAATCAGTACCCATATCCAACATTTTATTATTATGCTCTAAAGTTAGGTCAATGGCTATTCCTCTGGAATGAGGAGAACCTTTTCTAGGAGGTGTAATAAAACTTGGATTTGGACATTCTTTCCAAAGAGTCTTCTGAGCTTCTGAAGGCCTAAAGGCATCAAGTATTTTTATCTTGTATCCAATTTTTGAAGCTATAATAATTGCTTTATTGAGGTTATCGATAGCATCTCTATGAATATAACAATTAGCGTTTTTATATATTGTTTTTCCAGTAAAATTAGAAGTTTTTGCGTATGCTAAATCAATATTTACGTCAAATTTATTTGTAGTTATCTTAATTAATTTCATATATATAACACTTGTTAAATTGTATTCTAATATATTAGGTATAATTTATAACTATATATTTGCAAATTAAATTATGGTCAAAATTATTGAAATTTTTAGCTTTAGACCTTTCTTTAAGAGACTTGGTTATTGTTATAGCAGAAGATAAGCAAGTTTTTTTTAGTGAGAATATAAATTTAAATAAAAATAGAGCAGCGGTACTATTTTCCAGTTTAGATTATGCTATGAGAAGTGTTGGAGTAGATTTTAGTGATTTAAAATTTATTTTTTCTACTGTGGGTCCAGGGAATTTTAATGGAATTAGGGTATCACTATCTTTTATAAGAGGTGTCGCTTTAGGAACCAATGCAATAGCCGCAGGTATATCTACAATGGAATGTCTTGCAAGAAGTATTAATTCCACAAGAAATATAGGAGTGATAATAAAGGCATATCCAGAACATTTTTATGTTCAATGGTTTGATAAAATGTGCACGGCTATAACTAAACCAGAATTAATGCATATTAATACAAATATTAATATTCCTTTGAAATCAGAGGATCTCATATTAGTGGGCAATGGAAGCATTGCATTTGCTGAAAAATTAGGCTTTGATGGACAAATAATAGATATGCAGAGCCCTACATCATCAGGGCTATTAAATTCTGTAAAAAAAGAAATACTTAAAAAAAAATTACGTCCTCCAGAACCTTTATATCTCAGGTCTTTTAGAGCTACAGAACCTAGTCGTTGGAAAAATGCTCCTATAGTGTAGGTAAAGAATCTTGTATTTTAAATAGTTGGGTCTAGAAAAATTATTACAATGTAAAAGCAAATAAATATGATACTACTAAATCAGATGATAAGATTATGGAGTACAAAATTTAAAAAAAAATTAACATTTTTCAATTAAAAGAAAAAAAATATTCTTATCTATACTCTTTGTTTCTAACACCTTATGTCCTATTTCAGATAAAGACTTAGGTACATTATCTTTTGCTTCAAGATTACTATAATAAACTTTTAATTTTTCCCCTACATTAATTTTTTCTAATTCAAGCCTAGTTTTTACAAAAGTCATAGGACAAGTTTCATTTTTAAGGTCAACTATTTTTATAAAATTACTTTTATTTCTATGAGGCATATATATATTTCTTAATTGTAAAGTAGTATTCTTCGTTTTTATTGTTTATTATATGTTATATTCAATAAATATACACTAGGAGAGTTTTTTTCTAGTAGATAAAATTAAGTAAGGTAAAACTTATGGTTCAGAATGGGATAGAAATTTTATGTACCTCAAAGGGAATTAAGCTCACTCATCAGAGAAGAGTAATAGCGAAGGTGGTGTCAAAATCTGAAGATCATCCTGATGCTAATATGATTTATAAAAGAGCTACGAAATCGGATCCTAGAATAAGCATGGCGACTGTATATAGGACAATGAAACTGTTTGAAGACAGGCAAATTGTATCGGTTCTTGACTTTGGGGATGGGAGGTCTAGATATGAACTGTTTTCAAATGAGCACCACGATCATCTAATCGATATAGATGATGGAACAGTAATAGAATTTGTAAATGATCAAATAGAGCAGTTACAAGATCAAGTTGCAAAAAAATTAGGCTACAAGCTAACAGGCCACAGATTAGAATTATATGGAAAAAAAATAAATAAATAGTAAGTTACTTATATTTTAGATTAATTTAGGAAAAAATAATGGCGACAGCTGAAGATTATTCAAGAGAAGTAGAAGGAGTTCACTCGGGCAATCTTGAGGTAAGATTAGCAAAGAATGCAGATGAAATAAATGCTGCACAGTCTTTGAGATATAAAGTTTTTTATGAAGAAATGTCGGCAACCCCTTCTTCTAAAATGAAAGCTCTCAAGAGAGATTTTGATGAATTTGATGATTATTGGGATCATTTACTAGTTTTTGATAACTCTAAAAGTAGCTTTAAAGATAAGGTAATAGGTACTTATCGCTTAAATAGGAAAAGTAAAGCCAAAAACTATGGAGGGTTTTACACTGCTCAAGAGTATAATATAGATGGTTTGTTAAATTATCCTGGAGAAATATTGGAATTAGGAAGATCGTGTGTAGATAAGGCATACAGAAATGGCCAGACTATGCAGCTTTTATGGAGAGGAATAGCTAATTATGTTTTTTTTCATGATATAGAAATCATGTTTGGTTGTGCTATTTTTCCAGGAGTTGAAGTTGGGTCTATAAAAACATTACTCTCATATCTTTATCATAATCATTTGGCCCCAGAGGAAATTCGTCCAGTTGCTGTTGAAGGCAGATATATAAACATGAATATAATTGATAAAGAAGCAATTAACTTGATTGAAACTAGAAAAAAAATTCCTCCATTAATTAAAGGATATCTCCGCTTAGGATCTTTTGTGGGGGATGGAGCAGTATTGGATAAGCAATTTGATACCATAGATATATGTATTGTTCTTAAAACAGATTTGGTTTCTAAAAGGTATAAATCACATTATGAGACGGATAGTTTATAAGATTGAATATTATAAATATGGATAAGGTGATTAATTCCCTCGCACAGATTTTTTCATTGATAAGAGTGTTATATAGACTTTTAATGGTAGTTTTGTGGTTTTTTTTAATGTTTAAAATTTTTGTTATTAGCAAAATACTAAACCTAAATATAAAAAATAGTATACCTAGACTTTTTCATCAAGGATTTCTTAAACTATTAAATGTTAAAGTGATACTTCACGGAACGCTTCAAACTAATAAGCCAGGTCTTTTAATTTCTAATCATGCTTCTTGGATTGATATATCTATCTTATCTTCATTAAGCAATATATGTTTTATAGCTAAATCTGAAGTGTCTGGTTGGCCAATAGTAGGTTTTTTAGCAAGATTGCAAGATACAGTGTTTATAGAAAGAAAGATTAATAGAGTAATTAAGCAAAAAAAAGAAATTTTAGACTTTTTATCTAGGGGAAAAAAATTGGTTTTATTTCCAGAAGGCACATCTTCAGATGGTAATAGAGTTTTGAGATTTAAATCTTCGCTTTTTTCCATAGGAGAAACAGAAGAAGGGAAGCTAGGAGGTTATGAATTTCAAGCAGTAACTATTTGTTATTCAGGACTTAACGGATTACCTATGTCAAGAAGCCAAAGACCAAATATCGCTTGGTGGGGAAACATGAACTTATTTAATCATCTTTGGAATTTGTTCGGTCTAAACGGTATAAAAGTTACTGTTACAGCACACGAACCTATAACTAATATTAAAAATAGAAAAATAATGTCGCAGATTGCCTGGAGACAGATTTCTTTTGGTATGGGAAAGGCTTTGTCTGGTTATCCTGAACCTGTATCAGTAAAAGAAACTGCTGATAACTTTACTTGAGAATTTTGTATAAATTAAAATTTTTATTTGTAATTAATGTATGTGAGCAATTTTTTGAATAAAGTAGCTGAAAAGAAAAAAATATATATTAAGACTTATGGTTGTCAAATGAATGTCTATGATTCTGAAAGGATGTTAGATTTGATGTATCCCCATGGTTATAGTGAAGAAAAAGACTACAGGGAAGCAGACCTTATAATTTTAAATACTTGTCATATAAGAGAGAAAGCTAGCGAAAAAGTTTATTCTGATTTAGGCAGGATAGTTTCAACAAAGAAAAAAGCAATAATAAGTGGAAGAAAGATTAATATTGTAGTTGCAGGGTGTGTTGCACAAGCTGAAGGTAGGGAGATAATTAATAGACAGCCAGAAGTTGATATAGTAGTAGGACCACAAACTTATCATAAATTGCCTGAATTATTATTTAATAAGTCTAAGATTACTAAAGGGATAGTATATACTGATTTTCCGACTGAGAGTAAGTTTGATGAAATACCGATAAGTAAGTTATCCAATAATCCTGTTTCTTTTCTCTGTATACAAGAAGGATGTGATAAATTTTGTAATTTTTGTGTTGTTCCTTATACGAGAGGAGTAGAATACTCTAGGCCAGTTCAAGAAGTTATTAGAGAAGCAAAAATTTTGATTGATAAAGGCACTAAGGAATTATGCTTACTTGGACAAAATGTAAATGCTTATCATGGTCAATCAGGAAAGAGTAATTGGTCTTTAGCAAGGCTTATCAAAGAACTAGCAGAGTTAGACGACCTAAAAAGAATACGTTATACCACTTCGCATCCATCCGATATGGATGATGATTTAATTAACACACATGGTGAAGTAAACATATTAATGCCTCATATTCACTTACCTGTTCAGTCGGGTGATAATAAAGTTTTAAAGGCTATGAACCGCAAGTATAGTGCTGATGATTACAAGCGAATAATAGATAAATTGAGAACAATTTGTCCTGGTATAGCGGTTTCCTCTGATTTTATTGTTGGTTTCCCAGGGGAAGATGATGAAGCTTTTTATAATACAATAGCGTTAGTAGAATATATAAAATTTTCCCAGTCTTACTCGTTTAACTATTCAAGGCGTCCAGGTACACCAGGCTCGGTCATGGCTGGACAAGTAGATGAAAAAACAAAGTCTGAAAGACTATTAGCTTTGCAAGAAATTTTAGCTAACCAACAGTTGACTTTTAATGAATCATATTTAAATAGAAAAACAGAAGTATTATTAGAACGAAAGGGTAAATATAAGAACCAATTAATAGGAAGAAGTCCTCATATGCAGGCAATTCATATTACAGATCCAGGTATAAAAATAGGTCAATTTATTAATGTTAATATAGAGGAGGCTACTAAAAATAGTTTGAAAGGAAAATTAATAAATAAAAAAACAGAGGTTATTAATTGAAATCAGTCGAAAGTAAAATCATTAAGGGACTAGTAATAAAATTTGAAAATAAAAAATTAATTCCTGATTTATTTGGAGAATATGATGGTAATTTAAACCGAATAGAAAAATTGTTGAACGTGGATATCAGAAGTAGGGGAAAAGTTTTAGAAATTTTTGGAAAAAATACAGAGGTAACCCATAATGTACTTAATGATTTGTACAGACAGTTAAAAAAAGGTTTTAGTGTGGGTTTTGAAGAAGTGGATGCATCAATCAGAATGAATAGTAAAATAAACAATAAGGTAGATAAAAGTAAATTATCAGATTTGTTGATAAAAACTATTAAAAAAAATATAAGACCTAGGACTTATTCACAAATAAATTATGTAGAGACCCTAAGAAAAAAAGAATTAGTTTTTGGAATAGGTCCGGCAGGGACAGGGAAGACCTATTTGGCAGTAGCTTACGCTGTATATATGTTAGAGAAAGGAGAAGTAGATAAAATAGTTTTGTCTCGGCCAGCAGTAGAGGCAGGAGAAAGATTAGGCTTTTTGCCGGGTGATATGAAAGAGAAAGTAGATCCATATTTAAGGCCATTATATGATGCATTAGAGGATGTTCTTTCTACAAAAAAAATAGAAAGAAATATGGAGTTGGGTGTCATAGAAATAGCTCCTTTAGCTTTTATGAGAGGAAGAACTTTATCAAATTCTTTTGTTATTCTGGATGAAGCACAAAATACTAGTAGAATGCAAATGAAAATGTTTTTAACTCGATTAGGTTTTAATTCTAGAATGGTGGTAACTGGGGATTTAACTCAAATTGATTTACCCCTAGAAGAAAAATCAGGACTATTTGAGGCACTAAAAGTGACAAAGAACTTACATCAGGCGGAACAAGTAATTTTTAAAGATGTTGATGTAGTGAGGAATCCTTTAGTTAAAAAAATTGTTGATGCATATAGTTTATTTGAGAGATCCAAAAAATAATGCCTAAACTACTAAATGTAAATTTTGATATTGTCAAAAAAGATTGGGGAAAGTTAGATGGATTTGGGCTGTATTTTCATGTAGCCAACCTAGTTTGGTCAAGTTTTAGTGATAAAGAGGCTGAGATATCTATTCGTTTAACTGATAAATTAGAAATGCGCACTTTAAATAAAAAGTGGCGAGACCAAGATACAGAAACTAATATTTTAGCATTTCCTAATTTTAAAGAAAGATTTCATAATGAAGTTTCATATATTGGAGATTTATTGATAGGGTATGAAACTGTTTTATATGAAGCTGATATCAGTAATATTCCCCTAGTTAATCACATGTCACATTTAATTATTCACGGAGTTCTTCATCTATTAGAATTTGATCACGAATCAAAAAAAGAAGAAACTAAAATGCGAAAAATTGAAAAAAATATTTTGAAATCTGTAGGGATTCCTGATCCTTATATTGTTAACTAAGGTACTTGAAATGTTAAAAAATATGATTGGCAGTCTAATAAATTTTTTATTCAATAAAAAGAAAAGAAGTTCAGATATTGAAAGTGCTAAAGGAGAAGTAATATCTCTTGGGAAGAGAGCAGGATTAGGTTTTGCTGAGAGGGTAATGCTTAATAATGTTTTAGGGTTTTCGTCGACTGAAGTTTCTGAGGCAATGGTGCCGCGTGCAAATATAGTTGCGGTTTCTCGAAATTCAGATTTTAAGGACTGTCTTTCTAGTTTTAGTAAAGCAGCACATTCACGACTTCCAGTCTATAACGGAAATTTAGATAACATTGTAGGAATGGTTCATGTAAAGGATATTTTATCTTTTTGGTTTGATGTTGATAAATTTTCCTTGGATAAAATAATTAGAAAAGTGATAATTTCAGCACCCTCTACTCCTATTTCGGAATTATTTCAGGAAATGAGAAGAACTAAGGTTCATTTGTCTATCGTAGTAGATGAACATGGGGGTACGGATGGCCTTATTACTATAGAAGATATGGTGGAAGAAATTACGGGTGAGATAGAAGATGAACATGATGTGGAGTCTGATCCACTAAAGGATAAATATGAGGATGGCTCTTTAATAGTAGATGCACGGGTGCTGATCGAGGAACTTGAAAAATACTATAATTGCAAACTATTAGATAAATCTCTAGATATTGAGATAGATACTTTAGGAGGATTAATTTTTCATGAAATAGGTAGAGTTCCCCGAGAAGGAGAGTTAATAAAGCATTTTTCGGGATTAATGTTTAATATAGTAGAGGCAGATATGAGAAGAATAAAAAAGGTAAAGATTATGGGTTCTCCAAGACTTTACGGTTCACAATAAGTTTTAAAAATTGACCAATCTTTATAGTAAAAAATTAATAGGTAAAAATTTTTTTTATTTAGAGATTTGTTGTTTATTAATAGCAGGACTTTTGGGCGGGCTTGTATTCTCTAATAGTTGGTTTATGCCTATAATAATTATAGCTTTAAACTACCTATATTTAAGTGTAATAGAAAAAAATTATAGTTTATATAAAATTTTTATTTATGGATCCATATTTGGTACAGGAACCTTTCTTTCCGGTTTATATTGGATTGCTAATGCGTTTGAAATAGCAAATTATGGTGGAATAGTACTGGGTTATTTTGCAGTTTTCCTTTTATCTATACTTCTGTCTTTCTTCGTAGGTTCAGTTTGTGTGCTAACTAAAATAGTTGGTAGCTATTGGCACTTAAATAGGCTTGGATACGTTTTAGTGTTTGCTTCTCTTCTTTCAATAGGAGAATATTTGAGAGGAACTATAGCTGGAGGATTCCCGTGGAATACAATCGGTTATGTATGGGCGGGATCTTATTTTACTTTGCAAGGAGTATCATGGATAGGGATTTATGGTTTGGGCTTACTAACTTATTTGGCTTTTTTATCTCCATTAATGGTACTGAACAGATTTAAATACACGTTATTTATTTGTAGTCCTTTGATATTAATATTTATAGCAGGTCTTTTACGTTTATTGTTTTATGGTGATATTGGAAATACTGAAATAGCTTTAAGAATAGTTCAGCCATCAATAGATCAAAAAGAAAAGATGAATATTAATATGCGTAAGCATCATCTTCAAAATTTAATAGATTTATCTTTAAAGGAAATTAATGAGAATGATGAAACAATTATTATATGGCCTGAAGCAGCTATTTATTTGGATTTAGATAAGATTAATCAAAAAAACTTAAATTTATTTTCTTGGATCACAAAAGGACAGTTTTTAATTTCTGGGGGAACGAGAAGACAATATGATAATATTGAAGGGAAGGTAAAACTAACAAACATATACAATAGTATTTTTATTTTAGGTAACGAAGAAAAAATACTTTATTATTATGATAAAAAAAAATTAGTACCATTCGGAGAGTTTATACCGTTTAGACGATTATTAAATTTAGATAATATAGTTGGAAGTCAATTAGACTTTTCTGTAGGTAAAAAAGATAATACTTATCACCTTCCTAGTCCCTTTCCTTCTGTAGGGCTGCTAGTATGTTACGAAATAATATTTTCTGGAGAAACTATCAATACTTCAAGACCAAATGTTATAATTAATCTGACTAATGATGCATGGTATGGAGATACGGCGGGACCAAGGCAACACTTATCTGCAGCAAGAGTGAGGGCAATAGAAGAAGGCTTGCCGGTATTGAGATCAGCAAATACTGGTATATCAGCTGTTATAGATCCTTACGGAAGATATAAATACTTTCTAGATTTTTTAGAAAAGGGTACTATCGATGGTTATGTTCCTAAAGATATAAATCCTACATTTTTTTCCATATATGGAAATTTAACATTTTTTATATTATGTATGTTAACTTTATTTTTAGGAAGATTGTTTAGGAACTAGATTTTTGGAAGTTAGAATCATTGAGGTATTATTTAATAATTTTAGAAATAAATGATTCTGAGGAGTAACGATAATGAAAGATCATCAATACTTATTCACTTCTGAATCTGTATCGGAAGGACATCCAGATAAAATTTGTGATCAAATTTCTGATGGTGTAGTTGATGCTTATATTTCAAAAAGTGAAAGAAAAGATCAAGTAAGAGTAGCATGTGAAACTATGGTCACGACCAATAGAGTAATAATTGCAGGAGAAGTACGCGGTCCAGAAATAGCTAAGGATGAATTAGAGAGTATTACTAGAGGTATAGTTAAAGAAATAGGATATGATCAAAAAAATTTTCATTGGGATAAATTTGAATTTAGTTGTTTTCTTCATGAACAATCTTTAGATATTGCTGCAGGGGTGGATTCCAAAGGAAATAAATCGGAAGGAGCAGGTGATCAAGGGATTATGTTTGGTTATGCTTGTACAGAAACTAATGAGCTAATGCCAGCTCCTATTCAATACAGTCATCAAATTTTAAAAAAATTGTCAAAAATAAGAAAATCTAATGAAGCATCTGGGTTAGGACCTGATTCAAAATCACAGGTCACACTTGTGTACGAAAATGGAATACCTATAGGATGTGATAATGTAGTAGTCTCTACTCAACATAAACCGGATGTAAATAAATCTCAAATTGCAAATATAGTAATACCCATCGTTAAAGATTCTTTGCCAGAAGGATGGATGCCTAATGAAGATAAAATTTTAATTAATCCGACAGGTAGATTTGAAATAGGGGGGCCAGATGGCGATGCAGGTTTAACAGGTAGAAAAATTATAGTAGATACATATGGAGGAGCTGCTCCTCATGGAGGAGGTGCTTTTTCAGGAAAAGATC
>CAZNVN010000021.1:15384-22367 GCA_964576635.1 uncultured Rhodospirillaceae bacterium | reverse complement strand
ATAAACTCTATTAGACCATTTTACAATAGAAGGTTATATTTAATTAATATTTAATATTAGCAAGGTTAGACAGCCCGATGGAGAAGAAAATAATTACTAATCCTAATATTGATTTACTTGCTGATTATCCTTTTAAGAGATTATCAAATTTACTTGACGTTGATTCCCCCCCCCAACAGGCAAAAAAAATAATATTATCAATAGGAGAACCACATCATTCTCCACCCAAATTTTTAAAAAAAATTATAAATGAGAATTATTCAGGTTGGGCTAATTATCCACCCACCCTAGGTTCGCTCAAATTAAATCTCACATGCATTAACTGGCTTAAAAGGCGTTATAGTTTAAAAGAAAACTTTTTAGATGCGGCTAATAATATATTACAAGTTGCAGGAACAAGGGAAGGTTTATTTAATATAGCTTTAGCTATTAATACACAAAATACAAGTAAGAAAAAGTCTGTAACATTAATGCCAGATCCCTTTTACCAAGTATATGCTGGAGCAGCACTCATGTCTGGATCAGAGGCAATAGCTGTACCTTCTCTTAAGGAAAATAAATTTATACCCTCTTTTTCTGAAATTGATAACGATATATTAAAACGCACAACCTTAATTTATGTTTGCTCTCCTTCTAATCCAGAAGGTACCTTTCTATCTTATAACGATTGGAAAAATTTAATTATTTTGGCAAGAAAAATAAATGCAGTAATAGTAGCAGACGAGTGTTATTCAGAAATATATATCAACAAACCTCCCGTTGGAATTATAGAAGCATGTTATAAAATGGGAGGCAAGCTAGATAACATTATAGCCTTTCACTCATTATCCAAAAGATCTAATGTTCCAGGAATTAGATCTGGTTTTGCCGTTGGGGACCAGAAAATTATAAAAAAATATAAAAAATTAAGACAATATTGTGCAGGACAACAACCTATTCCCATTCAAGAAGCGGCAATAGCTTTATGGAATGATGATAAGCATGTAGAAGAAAACCGCTTGCAATATAAAGAAAAATTTCAGATAGCCAAAAAGCTTTTAGGTGATAAAAAATATTTTTATATTCCTGATGGTGGCTTTTACTTGTGGTTAAAGGTAGGGAATGGAGAGAAATTTACAAAAAAACTCTGGAAACAAGCGGGAATAAAAGTTATGCCAGGATCTTATTTATCCCAAGCCTCATTTGCCAAATCATATATAAGAATTGCCTTGGTAGCAAATTACAAAGATACACATTATGCTTTAAAAATTATAGCGCAATTATTGAAAAAAGAATTCTAAAATGAAGAATCTTGCAAAAAGAAAACTAGTCTCTACCCATCAAGAAACTATAACTGATACTATAAAAACAAGACTTATTCAGATGTTTTCAATTTTATTATTCATTTTCGGACTTGCTATATTGCTGTGTTTGTTTTTGATTGATCTGAGGGACTATGGTAATCCTTATGCTTCTACTGCAATAGAAGACTACTATTCTATACTTATATTTGGTTCAGGGATTAATGGAATATTAAAATATTGGTTTGGACTTTTTGCTTGGTGTATCCCTATTTTATTTTTTTCCTGGGGATATAAAATATTAAATAAAGAAAATTTATCTTGGGCTTTGCCAAAAATATTTTTATTTTTTCTCAGTGCTATTCTAATTTGTGCTGGCTTGAAAAATATTGGTTTTAATGGTGGAAACATTAGTCTCTTATTAGATGAAGCTATTAATAATACCACAATAACTTTTGCCAAGAACAAGTCTTTGAATACGAATTATATTGCTATTGCCCTAGGAGCCATCTTTTTTGCTATAAGTATCAGTATTAAAATAAATGCATATTTTAATTTCTTGCTTTCTGTATTGGCTTTTTTAAAAAAATTATTAACTTACCTTCTAATGACATTCAAACCAATTTTATTTTTAGTTTTAAAGAATAAAAAAAATAATGAAAATGAGAAAGATAGGTATAATAAAAAAAACATCTCTTCTATAAGAAGGCTTTCTAAAGGCATGAGGGAAGAAAAAGAAAGACAAGGTGAATTTAGATTAGATGCTAACGACTCCTCAACTTTCTTCCTTCCCAGTATCAATCTGCTTAATGATACACAACCTAATAGAACCATTAATAACAATGAAGACAATCTAGAAAATACTGCTCGTATGCTTGAAAATGTCCTTGATGACTATGGTATTAGGGGAGAAATAGGAAGAGTTCAGGCGGGCCCTGTTGTTACTAGATATGAACTGGAACCAGCACCTGGATTAAGGTCTTCTCGTGTTATAGGATTATCCGATGATATCGCTAGATCTATGAGTGCAATTTCTACCAGAGTAGCAGTCGTCGCTGGTAGAAACGCCATAGGAATAGAGCTGCCTAATGAAGATAGAGAAACGGTATATCTAAGGGAACTAATTAGTTCAAAAACTTTTGAACAAAACTACGAACTTCCTTTAGTTTTAGGAAGAGATATATCTGGAAACCCCGTTGTAACAGATCTTGGAAAAATGCCCCATCTATTAATCGCTGGGACTACAGGCTCAGGAAAGTCTGTTGCTGTTAATGCTATGATATTATCTTTATTATATAAATTAACCCCTAAAAATCTCAGATTCATAATGATAGACCCCAAAATGTTAGAATTATATGTCTACGAAAACATACCACACCTATTGCATCCAGTAGTTACTGAGCCCAGAAAGGCAATAATTGCACTGAAGTGGGCTGTTAAGGAAATGAATGATCGATATCGTTTAATGTCTCAATTAGGAGTAAGAAATATAAATAGCTACAATGAACAAATAACTAAAGCCAAAAATAAAGGACAAATGCTTACTAAAACATTACATACTGGATTTGATCCTGATACAGGCAAACCAATGATAGAAAAACATGAAATTGCTGCAGAAACGCTTCCCAATATTGTTGTCGTTATAGATGAAATGGCAGATCTTATGTTATCGTCAGGAAGAGAAATAGAAATGTCCATACAGTCTTTGGCTCAAAAAGCGAGGGCTGCTGGCATTCATCTGATTGTAGCTACTCAAAGACCCTCAGTTGATGTAATAACAGGAACAATAAAAGCAAACCTTCCTACTAGAATAAGTTTTCAAGTTACAAGTAAAATTGATAGCAGAACTATATTAGGCGAACAAGGAGCAGAACAATTATTAGGCAAAGGGGACATGCTTTTCATGGAATCAGCCAGTCAAATACAAAGGGTACATGGTCCTTTTGTTTCTGATACGGAAGTAGAAAAGGTAGCAAATTTTTTAAGAAGTTCTGGTGCCCCAGAATATTTATTTGAAATTACAGAAGAGCCTGAAGAAATTATTACTGAAACAGAAGATAATAAAGATCCTCTTTTTTCTCAAGCTGTAGAACTAATTTCTAGAGAGAAGAAAGTTTCCACAAGTTTTTTACAGCGTCATTTGCAAATAGGCTATAACCGAGCCGCTCGCATAATAGATAAATTAGAAAATGAAAAAATTATAAGTCCTGCTAATCACGCAGGAAAAAGAGAAATATTTATAGATAAAATATGACTGGGCTTTATTTAAATGAGTAAATATAAATTATTATTTCTTACACTTATTGCTTTTTTTTCTATTCATACAGCGTATTGCCAAGAAATAGATAAAAAAATTTTAATGCTTGAAAACTATCTTTCTAAATTAGACAAAGTATCTCTAGAATTTGAACAAAAGTCCTCTAAGGGAGAAATTAAAAAAGGTTGGATGCTCATAAAAAAACCCAACAATATTAGAATAGAATATGAAAAACCTTATCCTACGATCATAGTTTCTAATCAAAAGTATTTCATCTTATATAACGCCGTGGACAATATAATTACGCATTTACCTATAACAGATGGTCCATGGACGATATTTACCAATAATAAAATTAAATTAACTTCTGATAAAAATAATAGAGAAGCCCATGGAGTAGTTGAGGATATTAAAGAAATTTATAAAAATAATAAAAAATATTTTTTTTATAAATTGCTATTAAGAAACAATAATAGAGATTTGATAAAGAATGGAATTATTATCCATTTAAGCAACAATCCTACTAAAATAATAGGCTGGACTATAACAGACAACAACAATAATAAAATTTTTGTAAAAATCGTTAAAATAACTGATGAAAAAGCCAATCCAATTGATCTGGAGATGTTCAAACTATCTGAGAAAGACAGGAAATCTGGAGATGTATGGAAAGGTCCGTTTAATAGATTGCCCGCAGAACGTTTTAGTACCGGAAGATTATAAGGAGTCAATTTGTATCATCAACTAGGCAATAACCTTCCCTCACTGTCTTTAAGAAAAATTTAGACCTGCTATTTATTTTCAATTTTTTTCTAAGTCTCCAAATGTGAGTTTCTATTGTTTTGGAATCTACAGATGAAGAATAGCCCCAAGTTTTTTCCAACAACATTTTCTTGCTTATATGTTTATTAATGTTTTTTACTAATATTTTTAACAGATTATTTTCTTGGCCTGTTAAATGAATCACTTTTTTATCTTCAGTATAAATAATCCTTTTATTTTCATCGTAGGAAATGTTGCCTATTTTAAATATTTTTGTAGTTATTTTTTGCTTCATGTACGTAAAAGTCCTAATAGCTTCTTCAAAAACACTTAGGCCTATAGGCTTGTTAATATAATAAATCTTATCATTAGCTTCTTCATTTATTCTATAATTTACATATTCATCTACTAAAGCCAGATCTGCTTTTGAAGCTTTATATAAATGGATAAGTTGATCAAAATTAGTTGTTTGTCGAGCTATGTTTCCGCTTGCAACGACAATGGAAGCAAAGGCCTCTGTAATATGTTTGTCTGAACTTGTTACAATAATTTCCATTTTCATAAAAACTCATAAGTCCAATTAGTTAACTTCTATCATACAAAATTCCGTTTACCAAAGATATCAGTTCCCACTCTTATATGGGTAGCTCCCATATATATTGCTATTTCATAATCACTACTCATACCCATACTAATCTTTTTTACAGATACTTGTTTTGCAATATTCAGTAATAAAGCAAAAAATGGACTTGGATCGTATCCTACGGGAGGAATCCCCATAACCCCAGAAATTTTTAGACCTAGTTCCCTACATTCACGAATAAAATCTATAGACTCAGCAGGAAAGCACCCACTTTTATTTTTTTCCTCTCCTATATTTATTTGAACAAATAACTCTGGAAATTTCTTAATCTTTCCAACATGTTTTACTAGTTCCCTTGCTAATCGCAGTCTGTCTATAGTCTCTATAACATCAAAGATGCTTAACGCCTGTTTAACCTTATTAGTTTGCAAAGATCCTATCATATGCAGAGATAAATCAGGATACATTTTCTTTAATTTTTGCCATTTGAGGCAAGCTTCCTGCACTCGATTTTCTCCGAAATCTTTCTGCCCACTATCGATAGCTAATTTTATATTTTCTACTGAAATATTTTTAGAAACCGCTATCAGCGTTACGTTAGACGCTTTTCTGCATGAATTTTTACAAGATAACGATATCTTCTCTTTTACTAAGCATAAATTTTCATCTATATTCATAAATCTAACTTCATTAATATTATATAACAAATAGTAGTTAGAAAACTCAAATAATTAAAGCCATATATCGATGAAAAATATATTTTTAGCAAATGTTGCCCGTTCTATCGCACTTAATAAAAAAAAAGCACGCTATAATATCACTAAATTAA
Organism: uncultured Rhodospirillaceae bacterium; assembly: GCA_964576635.1. Classification (GTDB taxonomy): domain Bacteria; phylum Pseudomonadota; class Alphaproteobacteria; order TMED109; family TMED109. The sequence goes on along the minus strand of CAZNVN010000021.1, from coordinate 16,656 downwards.
ATGCTCCATCCTTGTGGTATTTTACTGATGAAGATAAAACCAAAGATATTATAAACATATTACACAGGATACCTAGCTATTCAGGAATCGTAATAAGAAATTATTGTTCTAAAGACAGAAAAACAATCATTAAGGATGTTTTAAAGATAGCAAAAAGAAAAAATTTCATGGTATTAATGGCCAGCCATCCTAGAGTACATGGAAATATTAATGGGTTACATCTTCCAAAATGGGAATATAAATGCAGAAGAAATACTAAAGATCAGATTATATCAGTTTCAGCTCATAGCTTAAAAGACAAAAGAAAAATCATTAATACTAAGGCAGACATAATATTTTTATCTTCGGTGTTTCATACTAATTCTCATCCTAAAAGAAAACATCTGGGCATTATAAGATTTGGGCTATTAGCAAGAAGTTTGGCAAGACCTGTAATAGCTCTAGGGGGAATAAATAACAAAAACATAAAAAAGCTTAAAAATTTTCCAATTAGTGGAGTAGCTGCTATTGAAGCCTTAAAACAAAGGGAATAATGTGTTACATTTATGCAACAATTATTTTTTATTATAAATTTGTTACATTTATTAGTTGCCTGGATTTATTGGAAATATATTATATCAGGGAATAAGAACTTAAGTTCAAGGAGGACAAAATGAGAAAAATACTAATGGGTGCGCTTGCACTCGTAACTTCTGCTTTTTTCTTCGGATCTGCGCAAGCAGATGTGGCGATAAGCGGATTTTTTCAACAAATTGTAGGCATGGGTGACGATACCACTGGTGGTATTACTCATGAATTTGATAGAATAAACTTTAACGCTTCTACCACAACCGACAATGGTTGGGAAGTTGGAGGCACGTTACAAAAGGAGCCTCATTTAGATAGGACAGCTGGTCCTGGTATACTGTCAATGTATGTTACTAATTACTTGGGAACTCTTGTAATCGGTAATACTACCGATGCGGTAACAAATACAATATCTCGTGTGGCAGCTATGGTACCAGGTGGCGGAACAGATGCAGGATATCAGTATCTTTTCTATGGCACTACAGAAGGTGACAGAGGGGTTCGTGTAGCAGAAGCTTATTATGCTATGTCCCCATCTAGAGTAGTATATACTCCTCCAAGTATTAATGGAATTAATATGAGTATATCTTACACTCCTTCACACGACTATAATAGTATCGGGGCTCATGGCCGTGCTGCTAACGGTAGTGGTAATTTGATTCACCAAGAAACTGTTGAAGCAGCTGCAAATTATAGCGGTGAGCT
>CAZNVN010000021.1:0-15370 GCA_964576635.1 uncultured Rhodospirillaceae bacterium | reverse complement strand
AAAAAACGGTAATGGTATTACTAGCATGGGTGCAACAGGTAACGATCTACAAGTGATTACTGGTACTATTAGTTTGACCCATGGAGACTTTACTCTCGGTTATCATATATATGACAACGGAGACAGCTATGGTTCATCTGATGACAGTTCACAGGCATCAAGTAGTGGCCAAAACGTTGCTTTAACATACAACATGGGAAATATTACCCTAGGTGTTGGCTGGTCAGAGCAAGAAGCTGTAAACGGTACTTCTTATAATGCTCAATCTGGCGGTGATAGCGCTGTTGACGTAAGATCTACAAACATTACCCATATGGGTATTGGTTACAATCTAGGTGGTGGAGTAGGCACTTATATACAACTAAGTGACTTTGACATCAACGATGGTGACTCAATGACTACAGAAGTATCACCACAAGTAATCTTTGCTGGTATAAATATAGGGTTTTAATATTTTAACCAAGCAAGCTTAAGAATAAAATAAAAGGCCAAGATTTTTCTTGGCCTTTTTTTTGTTGTCCAAACACTCATAAAAATGTTAAATAGCTTAGTATTTTGCTTTAAGTATTAATGACTACCTAAGATTGCTGTGTAAATGTTAAAAATCGTAAAATCTGCTTTTATTATATCTCTTATTCATTTGGCTTGTTGCAATTTGGAAATTGGAGAACCTCCTCCGCCAGCAAAAGACCCCGCGATGAAAGAGATGGAAAAATACAAAGAAAATAAAGAAGGAAAAACATTGGTGAGTGATTTATTAGATAATGTTTTGCCTGGTGATAATAAAGGATCTGCTGGCATAGGAGTAAATACGTATTTGTGGCGCGCTACATTAGAAACGTTATCCTTCATGCCTTTATCGTCCGCAGATCCATTTGGAGGAGTAATAGTGACGGATTGGTATAGTAAAAATGAAGCCCCAAATGAGAAATATAAAATTGTGGCTTATATAATTGGAACACAATTAAGAGTAGATGCGTTGAAAATTAATGTTTTTAAAAAAATTAAAAATGAAAACGGAGATTGGATTGATCAAGAATCTCATGGTGAGATGGGCATAAATATCGAGAATTCTATCTTAACCAAAGCAAAACAGTATAGAATGGCTAACGTAGAAGAAGAAGAATAATTTCAGTAAAAACTATTTGAGTTTAATAGATGACAATTCAGAAACCATATAATGCCAAGACTTTAGAAATGAAATGGCAAAAAAAATGGAATAATCTAAATTTATTTAAAGCTAAGGAAGAAAGAAAAAAGAAAAATTACTATGTCCTAGAAATGTTTCCTTATCCTTCTGGTAAAATTCATATGGGACATGTAAGAGTTTATTCACTAGGCGATGCTTTAGCGAGATATAAACGGGCGAGAGGATATAATGTACTACATCCCATGGGTTGGGATGCTTTTGGAATGCCTGCAGAGAATGCTGCTTTTGAAAACAATATTCATCCTGCTATATGGACAAAAAATAATATAGACAACATGCGAACACAATTAAAAGCTATGGGTCTTAGTTATGATTGGGATCTCGAATTTGCAACAAGTGACCCATTATATATTAAATGCCAACAAAAATTATTTTTAGATTTATTCAAAAAAGATTTAGCTTATAGACAAGAAGCTTGGGCTAACTGGGATCCAGTAGAACAAACTGTGTTAGCAAATGAACAAGTTATTGATGGAAAAGGATGGCGATCTGGAGTCATTGTTGAAAGAAAAAAACTTCCCCAGTGGTTTTTTAGGATAACAAAGTATGCCGATGACTTAATAGATAACTTGGACAACTTAGATAATTGGTCAGAACAAGTCAAAACGATGCAAAAGAATTGGATTGGACGATCAGAAGGCCTTAAACTAGAATTTCAGACAAACCAAAAAAAACATAATACAATTAAAGTTTATACGACCAGACCTGATACAATATTTGGAGCTAGTTTTATAGCGTTAGCTCCTGACCATCCTATTTCAAAAGCCTTATCCATAAAAGACTCAGATATAAGTTCTTTTATAGATGAATGTAATAAAATTGGTACTTCGGAAGAAGCTATTGAAAAAATAGAAAAAAGGGGAATTGATACTAAAATAAAAGTTATTCATCCTTTTCTTCCCCATGTACAATTACCTGTATACATCGCTAACTTTGTTCTTATGAGTTATGGAACTGGCGCAATATTTGGGGTTCCTGCTCACGACCAAAGAGATCTAGACTTTGCTAATACGATGGATCTACCTGTAAGAGTTGTTGTTCAAAACAATTTGAAAATTACCAACGTCGCTTACGCTGGTCCAGGAAAAATTATTAATTCAGAATTTCTAAATGGCTTATCTTCAACGGAAGCTAAAAATAAAATAATTGAGCTCACCGAAAAAAGGAAAATTGGAACAAAATCTATCCAATATAGATTGCACGACTGGTGTGCCTCCAGGCAAAGATACTGGGGATGCCCTGTTCCAATAATTTTATGTGATAATTCCAAATGTGGAATCATACCTGTCTCTGAAGAGGATCTTCCGGTGTTACTACCTGAAGACGTATCATTCGAAAAAACTGGAAATCCCTTGGACCATCAACTTAGCTGGAAAAATGTTACTTGTCCAAAATGCGGACAACCAGCTAAAAGGGAAACGCAAACTTTTGACACTTTTGTTGACTCTGCTTGGTACCCGCTGAGATATACTTCACCCAAATACAATAAACCCATAGAAAAGAAAGAGATGGAAAAATGGTGTCCAGTAAATCAATATGTGGGAGGTATTGAACATGCCATTTTACATTTACTGTATGCTAGATTCTTTCATAGAGCACTTAAAGATTTAGGTTACATAAATTTTAAAGAACCCTTCTCGGGTCTTTTCTGTCAAGGAATGGTCTGCCATAAAACCTACCTTGGTCCCGACGGCTGGCTTTATCCTGAAGAAACGTACAAGAAAGGAGATAAAATCTATCGTATTACTGATAATGAGCCGGTTAAGATTGGTCGTTCGGAAAAAATGTCTAAGTCAAGGAAAAATATTATTGATCCTTTATCCATAATTGAGAAATATGGCGCAGATACGGCAAGGCTTTTTATTTTATCTGATTCGCCTCCTGATAGAGATTTAGAATGGAGTGAAAATGGGGTAGATGGTGCATGGAAATTTCTCAGACGTTTGTGGACATATTTTAATCAAAAGGACTTTTCATTAAAAACAAAATCTAATAAGAAAGATTTATCTGAAAAAGCTCTGAATTTTAAGAGAGAAATTCATTCTTTAATTAAATTAACCACAGAAAATTATGATTCATTTAGATTTAATAGCGCTATAGCCAATATTAGAAAACTATCCAACCTATTATACGCTATTGACGATAACTCAAATAAGAACGATGCCGACTTAATGAACATAGTAACAGCGGGTTGGAAGGATTTTCTTATTATGTTATCACCAATAACTCCACATATAACGGAGGAGTTATGGAAAACAATGGGTCACGATAAAATGGTAAGTAATTACCCTTGGCCAAATTACGACCAATCTATTATAGATATGAATGCTCTTACTATCGCTATCCAAGTTAATGGCAAACTTAAAAACACGATAAATATTAATAAATCTGAAAAAGATAAAAAGGAACTAATTATTGCTAAAGTAAAAGAGATAGATAATATTAGTGACTTACTGGCGAACAAAAAACCAAAAAAAATAATATTTATTCCGGGAAAAGTAGTAAACATTGTCATATAATTATAGAATTAATAGGATAAATAAAAAATTTTTGTGTATTAACACATTAATTTTACTTATATTTTTAGGCTGTAATCTAGAACCTATATACAAAACAAAACTTACTGAAGATTTATTGTGTTCTATCAAAGTCGTAAAACCTCAATCCCATTTAAATTTATATGAGGTAAATTTTCATAATTTACTAAAAATGAAATTATGTCTGAGCAATAAATCTAATAAATCCTTACTTTTAAAATGGAATATAACAAAAACTAATACAGGTTTAATCACAGCTAAAAACGCTGCTCAAAGCAGGTATGAAGTAGTTTTAACAGCTAAATTTAACTTGAGCAATATAGATGATAATAAGACCATTTATTCTGATGCAATTTATTCCAAAGCAGCTCATAATGTACTAGAAGATGAATTGTTTAGTACTCTCACTGCGGAACGTAATGCTGAAAACATGGCAGCTAAAAATTTAGTAGATAACCTATTTGATAAAGTCTATTTATTCATGATAAAAAATAAAAATGAAAGTTCATAATTCACAAATAAATAATTTTATTAATAAAGTTAATTCAAACTATGGTGCCATTTTAGTGTATGGAACAGATTATGGTCTGATTTGTGAGAAAGTTAATGATTTAGTAAAGTCCTTTTTCATAAATACCAATTCAGATGATGTCTCTCATAATGTTGTGGAAATTAATTCACAGGACCTTATTAAAGAACCAAGATTACTCGTAGAAGAATCTCAATCTATATCTCTTCTCTCTAGTAAAAAAATAATAAAAATTAACAATATTACTGATTCCATTAAAAAAGTAATATCCTCTTATTTAGAAAAACCAGGAGAAGATTGTCTAGTTTTGCTGCAAGGAAATTCTTTATCTCCCAGTTCAGCAATTAGAAAATTTTTTGAAGACCACGATACCGCTAAAATTATTGCTTGTTATTCTGATGATACACAAAACATTGAAATTATGATAACGAATATGTTTAAAAAAGAAAGCATATCAATTGATATAGATGCCAAAAAAGCTTTAATAGAAAGATTAGGACTAGATAGACTAGTCACGAAAACAGAAATAGAAAAAGCTATCCTTTTTGCTGGAGAGGGGGGGAATTTAAATTATAAAGACACCATTTCCTTTGTTGGAGATCAAACACTTATTAATCTTGAGAAATTATCTGATACAACGTTTTTGGGAGATTTAAAATCTACATTCAGTATTCTTTTAAGACTTGAAAAGGACAATACATCAAGCGTAGAGATAATCAGAGTTTTATTAAGACAGCTACATAACTTACTCAGGATAAAAATATCTACCATGAGTGGTCTAAACATAGAAACTGTTATAAATAGTTTTAGGCCTCCCATATATTTTAAAAGAAAACCTAATATATATAAGCAGAATAAATCTTGGTCTCTTAAAAAAATTAACAGGGCGCTATCTATGCTTTATAAAACGGAGATAGAATGTAAAAAATCTGCTGCTATTCAAAAAATATTAGTTAGACAAGCCATTTTAGGCCTTTGCTTGCTAGCATCTAAAAATATCAACTAGAATTCATCTTAACTTTACGTATTATTTCATCTAACTGATCCAAATTCTCATATCTAAATATAATTTCACCCTTGCCTTTTTTGTCTTTAATTTCAATTTTTAATCCTAGAAAATCTTCTAATTCTTTTTCTAAATCTATAATATTAGGATCTTTATATATTTTAGTTTTATGCTTTAAATGTTTACTTCTGATTAAATCTTCTACTTGTCTTACATTTAATTGCTTATTTACTATGGTATTTGCAATTTCGATAATATTTTTTTTTCCTATTAAAGCCCGAACTTGCCCAACATTTAATAGTTTATCATCGAGCATAGATCTAATTCTTTTTGGTAAAGTCAATAATCTAAGCATATTAGTTATATAGACTCTGCTACAACCTAGAGCCTTGGATAATTTTTCTTGTGTTAAACCAAAATCTTCTATTAATTTTTTAAAAGCCCCGGCTTCTTCTAAGGGGGAAAGGTCTTCTCTCTGAATATTTTCTAATAATGCTATAATTGCTACTTCAGAATCTTCTATTTCATGAATCAAAACAGGAATCTCATGAAACCCTGCTTTCTGAGCAGCTCTCCATCTCCTTTCTCCTGCAATAATTTGCCATCCGCTTTCTTTTTTTGATTTAGGTCTCACTAATATAGGCTGTAATATTCCGCGTGATTTTATTGATGCTGATAAATCATTAAGAGCCTCTTCATCAAAAAAGGTTCTGGGCTGAAAAGGGTTTACTTCTAATAATTCTATAGGGATTGTTTTTACATTATCTTTTTGATAATTATCAGGTCTAGAATTTTCATTGTTTTCTAAAAATAAAGCTTCTATGCCCCTTCCTAGCCCTTTTCTTGATTTAGATTTCAATCTCTTTCTCCTATTTGTTCCTGTTTATTATTTCTTTAACTAGTTTAATATAGGCTTGGCTACCTGCTGCATTTATATCATAAAGAATGGCAGGCAACCCATGTGACGGAGCTTCTGACAGGCGCACATTTCTTGGAATTTTAGTCCTAAAAACTTCTTTTCCAAAATGTTTGCGGACATCCTTTTCTACCTCTGAGCTTAATTTATTTCTCCTGTCAAACATAGTCAGAATAATACACTCTACTTTAAGAGCCGCATTAAAATTTTCTTTAACCCTTTCTACTGTCCTCAATAACTGAGCTAGCCCTTCCAAAGCAAAAAATTCACATTGTAAAGGGACTAACACGGTATTAGAAGCAGTTAGCGCATTTATGGTTAGCAATCCTAATGAAGGAGGACAATCTATAAATATAAAATCAAATTTATATATCAAATTCTTTTGGTGTTTTAAAAGCCTCTTTGTTCTATCCTGAAAATTTACTAGTTCAACTTCTATCGCACTTAAATCTTGAGTAGAGGGAATAATATTTAATCCGGGGATCGCGGTAGTTTTTATCGTATTTTTTAAAGATGATGATTCGCAAATCAGTTCATAAACTCCAGGATTCCTAAATTTTGTCTCGATACCTAATCCTGTAGTAGCATTCCCTTGAGGATCAAAATCAATTAACAAAACCTTCTTACCCACAGCAGCCATAGCAGTAGACAAATTAATAGCCGTAGTCGTTTTGCCCACTCCTCCTTTTTGATTAGCTACAGCTATTAGTTTTCCCTTTTTAGATCTTTTAAACATATTTTTTTTCTGCTTTATTTATTATGATAATTGCGCTTTCTTGAGATGTTTTGCTTATTATACTTTTATAATCTAAAAAATATTTTTTTTCTGCCTCTTTAATTTCTTTTTTCCAAGTCTTTCCTTTAGGAAAAATACAAACTCCATTTTCCTTAAGCAAAGGTAAAGAGAGTTCTAATAACTTCTCAAGTGAAGCAAAGGCCCTAGAAGTTACGGCTAAAGCTGAGTTTTTAGGAAGTCTATGAGCCTTTATGTTAACAATGCTAACATCAGTTGAGGTAGTTTCTGCTACCTTTTTTAAAAATACATATTTTTTTGAGTTAGGTTCACATAATACCATTTCTTTTCTTCCCATTATGGCTAAAACCATACCTGGAAATCCAGCTCCAGAACCCAAGTCATATATATAGCTACTTTCTGAAGCGACAGGCAAGAAACTATAAAGTTGTGCGCTATCTTGTATATGCCTTTTCCACAAATCTTTTAAACTATTTTTGCTAACTAAATTAATTTTATCTTGCCATTTAACCAATAAACCAACATATATATTTAAAGAGATTAAGGCAGACTTGGAAAAATTAATATCATTAGATTTCATTGTTTCTAGGCTGCTTTGCTCCTCAAGTAAACTACCATTGCGCCTACAGCTGCTGGGGTAATTCCAGGCAGACTAGCCGCTTGAGCTATTGTTTCTGGCCTAGCCTTTAAAAATATTTCTTTTGCTTCATTAGAAAGCGAACCTACTAAATTAAAATCTATATCAGAAGGAATTTGTATAGCAGAATCTTTTCGATATGAAAGAATATATGCCTTTTGTCTTTCAATATAAACTTTATACTTACATTCTATTTCTAGCTGCCTTCTTACACTTTTGCTTAACATTTTTAGCTTAGGCCATATTTTAAACAAATCATCTGTAGTTATCTCGGGAAAAGATAATAATTCTTTTCCATTTCTCCTTATCCCATCTTTTCGAATATGAAAACCATATTTTATCGCCTCGTTAGGGGTAACATTTAGATTAGAGAGTAATTGTTCCCCCTTTATAAGCTCTTGCTTCTTCTTAAAAAACAATTTCCATCTTTTTTCTTTAACAACACCTAGTTTATACCCCATTTCTGTTAAACGCTGGTCTGCATTGTCCGCCCTTAACCTAAGTCTATATTCTGCCCTAGAAGTAAACATTCTATAGGGCTCTGACGCACCCCTGGTTACAAGATCATCAATCATAACTCCCAAATAAGCATCGGCTCTATCGAGTATAAATGCTGCAGCTTTCCTGGCTTTATTAGCTGCATTTATTCCTGCAATTACTCCCTGCCCTGCAGCCTCCTCATAGCCTGTGGTTCCATTTATTTGACCTGCCAAAAATAAGCCTGGGATGTTTTTTAACTCTAGGCTTGCAGAACATTCTCTAGGATCAACAAAATCATATGCTATAGCATACCCCGGCCTAAGTATTTTTGCTCTTTCTAAACCTGGGATTTTAGATATGAAGTCTTTCTGAACATTCTCAGGCAAAGAGGTAGAGATTCCATTAGGATAAATCGTTTCATCATCTAGCCCTTCCGGCTCTAAAAATATTTGATGTCGTTCTCTGTCTGAAAACCTCATTATCTTATCTTCTATTGAAGGGCAATATCTTGGTCCCTTCACATCCAGCTTGCCAGAATACATGGCTGATTTATTTATATTTTTTTTAATTATTTGATGAACTTCTTTGTTGGTCCAAGAAAGGCGACATTCTACTTGTTTGTTTTCTATTTTTTTAGTTAAAGACGAAAAAGGTTCCGGATCTTCATCCCCAAACTGTGCTTCCAGCTTCTGCCAATCTATAGAATTTCTTTCTAAGCGTGGTGGAGTGCCCGTTTTAAGCCTACCCATATTTAATCCAAGAGACAAAAGGTAGCTAGCCAAACTTAGGGAAGGCGCTTCACCTGTCCTGCCTGCAGGAATTGTTTTGTCTCCTATATGGATCATGCCGTTTAAAAAAGTACCTGTAGTTAAAACCACAGAAGTCGCATAAATATCGCATTCATTTTCTAATTTAGCACCACATATCTCTCCATTTTTACTAGTAATTAAAGAAATAATTGTTCCAGACGCAATTATTAAGTTTTCCTGCGCAAGCATAGCTTCCTGCATAGCTTGTCTGTAGAGCTTTCTGTCTGCTTGACACCTTGGCCCCCTCACTGCTGCTCCTCGACTACGATTCAATAAGCGAAATTGTATCCCTGCTTTATCAGCCACTCTACCCATTAGGCCATCTAAAGCATCAATCTCTCTAACTAAATGACCCTTGCCTATGCCTCCAATGGCGGGATTACAGGACATTTCACCTATTTTACTTACGTCTTGTGTAATTAGTAGTGTTTTAACGCCCAAACGAGCAGATGCAGCTGCTGCCTCGCAGCCCGCATGGCCTCCGCCTATAACAATTACATCAAATGATTTATCTATACTTTTATTCATGGTTGCATAATAGCTTAAATAAAAAAAGGTTTCACGTGAAACATAAAAAATTATTTCCCTATACAAAATCCTGCAAATAATTCATCCAAAACATCTTCAATATCTACTACTCCTACTATTCTTCCTAATGAATTTGAAGCAGAACGTAAAAAATCTGCAGTTATTTCATAATTCTTAGATGTTTGTTCTTTTATTGCATGTTCTAAAGCTAATTTTGTATCATTTAGGTGGGAAATATGACGAATTCTATTGGGTCCCAATATATCTTTTCCTCCTGTCAAAGTTTCAGCTTCTTTTCCTAATGCCTTTAACAATCTTTCTATGCCCGTATTATTTATGCACGATATAATAAATTTCCCTTTGTGGCTGCTTGGCCTAACTTTCAGCAAATCAACTTTGTTATATACCTTTATTATTTTTTCTTTTTCCTTAATAAATTCTAAAGTCTCCATTTCGTCTGCCTCAGTAATATCATGAAGAAATATTATTATATCGGCGTCTTTAGCCTGTTTTTTAGCCCTTTTTACGCCTTCTGTCTCTACTTCGCTTTTTGTGTACCTTATTCCTGCCGTATCATAAATAGTAACAGGGATGTTATTCAGATTAAGCCTGGCTTCCAGAACATCCCTGGTTGTCCCTGCCTCCGGCGCAACTATAGACCTGTCTTCCTTTAAAAGCAAATTGATCAAACTTGATTTCCCCACATTGGGCTTGCCTATTAATACTATTCTTATCCCCCGCCTTAGTCTTTCTCCAGAAACCCCTCTTTCTATATCTAAATTTATATTCTTTAACAAACCTCTTATTTCTTTGGAAATATTTAAGTTATCTAAATTAGCTTCAACATCTGCTTCATCTACAAAATCTAAATGAGCCTCTATTTTTGCACGCATTATGATTAAGCCCTTTCTCCATCTATTGTATCGATCAGATAATTTGCTTCACAGCCTGATCTTTTTGTTTTTTGGTCTCTGCTACAATTAAATCTCCCAACGCTTCAACTTGGGTTAGCTCCATTTTCCCATTAATTAGAGCTCTTTTGCTAAACTCTCCCGCTTCCGCTGGCCTTAAGCCTGCTATAGAAGAAAGGGCCAGCAAAAAATCATCTATCACCGCCACTGATCCATGAAGATGAAATTCGGCCAAATCTTCCCCGGTCATACTTAAATTTGATGGAAAATACACAATTAAAGCTATATCTATAATTTCTTTAGTTTTCGGAGATTTTATTTCAGAATAAGTCATATAACGAGGCTCAGGTATCTTGTCAATTAGCAGAGATAATACTTTTTTAGTAGAAGGGCCACTTATTCTAACTACAGAAATCGCTGAGGGAAGAGATCCGCTTGAGAGGGCAAATATAGTTTGAGAAGAATCCATTATAAAAACTAGGTTTTTCTAGCCATAAGAAGGTGCTTTACCGTTTTTCCCTTCAGTATATGTTCATTTATAATCGTTTCCACATCCTCTTCTGTCTTTATAGCATACCATGTACCTTCAGGATAAATAACAACTGTGGGGCCCAGCTCACATTCATCCAAACAGCCTGACGCATTAATTCTGATTTTATCTATACCCAACGATTTGGCCTTTACTTTCATAAGGTTTCTAAGCTTTACAGAGTTTTTTTGAGCACAACACCCTCGGGGATGCCCCTCAGCCCTTTTATTCGTACAAACAAACACATGGTATTTATATTTCAAAAGGTCCTCGATATTTTATTTATTAATAAAAAATGTTTCACGTGAAACATTGATCTATATATTATATAAATATAAATGCTTAATTATAATAAAAAAATTCAAGCATTGCATTTAAATTTATCTTGAAAGGGAAAAAAATGCCATCTGGATACATAGATATAGAGCCTGCTGATAAAAGCGGGAAGTTTAAAGCTTATTTTACTTCAAGACCGTATGTTTCTGATCTGCCAAGGCCGCCGGGAATAGTAATTATACAAGAAATTTTTGGCATTAGTCCATTTCTTAGGGAAATGGCTAATCGCTACGCCGCGCATGGTTTTGCAGTACTGGTTCCTGATTTATTTTGGCGTCAAGACGAAGTTCTGTGTGAGCTGCCTGATCAATCTGAATCCGCAACGCAAAAGGCATTTGAATTATATAATAAATTTGATGTCGACAAAGCCATAGAGGATGTGGCGGCATCTTTAAGGTGGTTAAGAGAAAATGAAAATACGGCAGGAAACTCTGCAGTAGTGGGTTATTGCTTGGGAGGACTATTGGCATTTCTTTCTGGATGCATGCTAGATGTTGAAGCCTCCGTTGGCTATTACGGAGTGGGAATAGAAAAACACCTAGAAAATAAAAATATGATTAGAAAGCCAATGATGCTTCATTTGGCCGAAGAAGATGGATTTGTGCCTAAAAAAACACAAGATGAGATAAAACAAACATTTAAAGATTCAGATCTTGTGTCCATTCATAGCTACAAGGGTGCAGACCATGGATTTGCTAGAACTGGGGGAGGAAATTATGATAGAGCTGCAGCAGAAACAAGCGATCTTAGGACTCTTTCTCTGCTCAAATCGGCATTAATTAAATAGACTTTTAAGCTATTAATTGTATTATTATTTTTTACTTAATTTAAAAAACTGAGGAACAAACAAATGACTGTTAACGTAGTTAAAATCAAAGAACAAGGAGGCCCTGAAGTTATGCAGTGGGAAAAGGTTGATTTGCCAAAACCAGGCCCTACGCAAATTAGAATTAAACATACAGCAGTCGGTTTAAACTACATAGATACATATCACCGATCCGGTTTGTATCCTCTTTCTACTCCATCAGGACTAGGAATGGAAGGTGCAGGAATCGTTGAAGAAAAAGGTTCTGAAGTTTCAGATCTAAATGTGGGTGATAGGGTGGTGTATGCTGCTCCTCCGCCTGGTAGTTACTCAGAAGCGCGTCTTATGCCTGCAGACAGAGCAATCAAAATCCCCGATGAAATCTCTGATGAAACTGCAGCCTCAATAATGCTAAAAGGAATGACAACTCAATATCTTATAAGACTCACATACAGAGTAGAAAATGGACATTAGGTATTGTTCCATGCGGCAGCTGGGGGTGTAGGTCTTATAGCCACGCAATGGTTAAAATCTCTAGGAGCCACTGTAATAGGCACTGTGGGATCTGAAGAAAAAGCCATATTAGCCAAAAAGAACGGGTGTGACCACACGATACTCTACAGAGAAGAAGATTTTGTCGAAAAAGTTAAAATAATTACTGATGGAGAAGGCGTAAATGTAGTCTATGACGGCGTGGGAAAAGACACGTCCGAAAAAGGTCTGGATTGTCTTTCTCCTTTGGGATATATGGTAATATTTGGAAATTCATCTGGAAATGCAGCACCCATAAACCCTTCTGTGTTAATGGCAAAAGGAAGTTTATTTTTAACAAGGCCTTCTTTAATGAATTATACGGCAAAAAGGGAAGATTTAGTTAAAACAGCTAATGACGTGTTTGACGTTGTCAAAAATGGGAACGTAAAAGTTAATATTGGGGCTCGATACAATCTAAGAGATGTAATTCAGGCACACAAAGATTTAGAATCTAGAAAAACTTCTGGCTCTATTATATTCAACCCATAGTATAATTTTATTATTTCTAATAACTCATTAAGAAAACACAATTTTAATAAAAGTTATAAAAACATAATGAGAATGAGAATTATTCTCATTGACAATCATTATCATATATTGTATTGTATTTAGGAATAAGCCATTCTTATTTTCCTCCCAGAGAAGAGTAATTAGTCTTATTCCATCTAAGGGATTGAAGGCCTTACCTCCACCAATCCCTTGGATTTTAAGGACTACAAGCCATCTTTATTTTTTAGAAGAGAAATTTTTGTGTTTGATATATTTTCTAATTATGAGCGGCCTTAAGGTCATATAGGAACCGCTTAATGCTAAAAATACATTACATATGCTTGCAATTATAAAAATTTTCATAACAATAAATCCAAAAAAGCGACCATTATGTAGATCTGTGATTAGTCTTAATGCTTGAAGCCCAGGTCCTTGAATTAGATTTAGATAAAAATCAGCTTTTTCATATTCAACAGTTTCAAATACTATTTTTTCATACGACATATCGGTGATACTTAATGCATATTCGTTATTTTCTTTTATTATTAAAAATTTGTTTTTTTCTTGATCTATTGCAATTAATTTTTCTTGCTTAGTAACTCCTAGAAAGGATAGCGGGGTTTGAAAAGTCTTAAGTTGAATCACTTTATAGCCAAAATTTACTTCCCGAACTAGAGACAATGAGCTAGGCGTAGCAAAAAGCAGGTCTCCTTCTAAACTATGCGCTCCTATTATTTTTTCATCGCCTAAATTAACAACTTCATCTTCTATGATTAAATTTGAGGAAATAAACATCATATCCTCTTCTAAAGAGGTAGTCTTAACATCAGCGTGTGTATACATATCAAAGGCGGCAAGCAGCCAGTCTGATTTGTAATATTTATCGTATAAATTAAAAAAAGCCGGCTGCATTAAAATTATTCCTGTAATAGATAGGTGAATAATTATTAATGCAATGCTTACACCAATTACTTTATGAATTCTTTTCAGCATTTAAAGCCTCAAGTACAGCCAATATCAGGGATTTTATTATGCATAGCTAAAGCCAATTGTGTCATTTTTTTCATACTATTTACGGAAAGGGTTGCCCCTGTTATGCCATCTATTTTTTTATTCAATGTATAATCTTTAATCAAATGCACACCTTCAAATTGATCTCTAAATAAAGGATATCTGATTTCCCATCCATGAGACTCACGGTATACCAAAACATGTACAGAAGCAATTTTACAATTGTCTATGATAAATCCTGCCGTAATAGGTCTTACTTTTCCTATGCGGTTTAAAATCCATGCAGAGCGGGAATTATACAACCAATATTTAAATCTTATTTTTTTATAGTGTTGGCCCATTATCTTTTGAGCTATTTCTTTAACCTCTCCCTTAAAAAACAAAGATTTTTTTTCAGGAGTATCTTTTTGAAATGCAGTTTTTATAAAATCTTCTTTGCTCAACAAAACCTCTTCAGAGAAAGATGTTTTCCCTAATAAAAAAAAGAAGAAAAGAGCAGAAAAAATAAATAACAAAAGAGGACTTAGTAAATATTTATTCTGCTGCCTTTTCCTCCATTGGCCGATATTCTTGGAGGGCAATATTATCTTTTTTTTAGAACTGGTATCCAATTCCTAGATTAACTCCTCTGCTATCCCTTTGATTAGCTTTATCCTTAGTTTGCTCTTCAAAGTCAACTTTTAAGACAGCGTCGTCTGTTATCCAGTAATTAACGCCTGTATCCCATTGTTTAATTTTATTATGAACATTAGTTCCTGACAAAGTACCTGCATTATCATCCCTAACCCCATAACGTATAAAAGCTCCTATAGAAGAATCCAAATCTAATCTCCAGCGATGGCTAATTTCTGCAAAATATCCATACTGCTTGTCAAAACCTTTTTGAATACAGGTGTTGCCAGATCCTACATAAGCAGGGCAATCTAAGTTCCATTGTCCATAAAATCCTCTTGCGCTTAAGCCTTCAGATTGTTTGTAATCTGCATATACACCTAACAAAGTCCCGGTTACTTCAGGCCCAACCTGGTCATCCCCCATATCAGGCTGATAAGACCAGAAAAACCCTGTGTCCAAATTAGGCATACCGGTATACCTTACTTTGCCAGAATAAGACCAAACCTTTGCGCTTTGATTTTCCAGCTTATCTCTTCCTGAACGTATGTCTCCTCCTGAATTTGTTAAACTCGAATGAATCCCCGCTATAATTTGAAGACCATTGTCTGGTATGGTATGAGTTAATTGTAGCCCTGCTTCCCACCAGGTATTAGCACAAACTTCTTTTTCTACCTCATTACGCTCTACACCATAAAAAGTAGGGGGTTCATGTACTTCATTCGTTATGCCGCACG
>CAZNVN010000020.1:14945-22507 GCA_964576635.1 uncultured Rhodospirillaceae bacterium | reverse complement strand
ACTCAGCTTTAAAAATATTTCTAACGTCTATATCAAAGAATTTATATGGATTCTTAGCCATGTTGATAGAATTAATAGAAAAAGTGCATCTTATATTATCCTTACTTATATTGCCTAGTAATAATCCACATGCCTCTTTAGGATATTGTTTTAGACAGAAATTAAAAATATTAGTTTTTACTTGGCTGGTCATAATAAAATTCATTGAATTTTTCCGCTCTTAATTCTCATCAATATTTATTTTCTTTACAACTTTTCCTGATGATATATCTATAATTATTATTTTGTATTTATTGTTTTCCTTTAATTCCAAAATTATGTGATTTTGGCTAGATGTTATATCCAATATTTTAGAGTTTCTGGGAATATTTATGCTTATTTCAAGAGGGTATTTATTCTGGAAGTTGCCAGTCTCGATATTTTTATTTTTTAAGACTATTAGATATAATAGTAGAGAGGTGCCAATAAATATTAGTACACCCATAAATATAACTAAAAATTTTAGACCCCGCATAATTTTTCGCCTAATATCGTATTAAAAATTATATAATAATGACATCAATATGAAAATTGCAAAAGATCCCATTGAATTTATTATTACTCCTATCCAGTCTGGAAACAGGATAGATAAACTATTGGCACTCATTAATCCTGAATATAGTAGATCTTATGTAAAAAAATTAATATTACAAGGTGGATTATACATAAATTCAAAAAACATAAAAGATCCAGCATTTAAAGTCTCATCTGACCAAAAAATTAAAATAGTAATTCCTTTGATAAAAGAGCTGCAATTAGAGGCTCAAAATATCCCATTAGATATATTATACGAAGATGAGTTTCTTATTGTAATTAATAAAAAAGCTGGAATGGTAGTACATCCAGGACCGGGTAATGATAAAGATACCCTTGTAAATGCTTTGTTATATCATTGTGGAAATAATTTATCAGGGATAGGAGGAGTGCAACGTCCTGGCATAATTCACAGACTTGATAAAAATACTTCTGGCATAATGTTGGCGGCTAAGAACGATACTGCACATAGGGTGTTATCAAAGGATATTAGTTTAAAGAAAGTTGAGAGAATATATAAGGTTTTTGTATGGGGGACCCCGAAAATGGTCAGAGGCGAGATAAACCTTAATATAACCAGAGATCCACAAGACAGACTTAAAATGTCTGTAACTAAAAAGGGGGGGAGATTAGCTGTGACGCAATACAAAATTTTAAAGTCATATCACTATGCCTCTAAGCTTCAATGTATTTTGCAGACAGGTAGAACACATCAAATCAGAGTGCATTTATCTCATATTGGTTTTCCAATAATTGGAGATAACATTTACACTAGAGGAAGAAATAAATCCAAACAAATGCCAGATATTATGACAAATTTTAGTCGACAAGCTTTGCATTCTGGTAGTATAAGTTTTCAGCATCCCATAAATAAAAAATTTATGCAATTTACACAAAATTTGCCATATGATATGAAAAATTTAGAAATAGAGTTAAATAAACACAATAAAAGTATTGAAAATTTATATTAAAGTTATCATATGATTTCTATGTAAGGAAATGGAGAACCTTGATGTCTGATGTTACATTGCCAACAGTCTCTGCGGGTGGAAGCTTACGGAGGTATATGGCTGAAATAAAAAATTTCCCGATTTTAAGGCAAGATGAGGAATATATGTTAGCAAAACGCTGGAGAGAGCATGAAGATATAAATGCTGCCCATACTTTAGTTACAAGTCATTTGAGGTTGGTTGCTAAGATAGCTATGGGTTACAAAGGATATGGACTTCCCATCTCAGATTTAATTAGTGAAGGTAACATAGGTTTAATGAAAGCTGTTAAAAGATTCGATCCAGATAGAGGATTTCGACTCGCTACTTATGCTATGTTGTGGATCAAATCAGCAATTCAAGAATATATTTTACATTCTTGGTCATTAGTAAAAATAGGAACAACTTCTGCTCAAAAGAAATTATTTTTTAATCTTAAAAAAATTAAAAATGATTTAAAGATTTATGATGAAAATAAATTATCGCCTGAGGTAATACAGGAAATTTCAAATAGATTAGCTGTAGAAGAAAAAGATGTTATTTCTATGAATCAAAGATTAAGTGGAAAAGATCATTCGTTAAATGCGCCTAGAAATTTGGAATCTGGAATGGGTGATTGGCAAGAAAATCTTATGGACCAAAAAACTATGGATCAAGAGGGTAATGTTTCTGCAAAGGACGAATTAACTAGAAGAAAGTCTATGTTGGGTAATGCTATCACTCATCTAAATGAAAGGGAAAAGCAAATTTTTGCAAGTCGCAGATTAACTGATAGCCCTCGTACGTTAGAAGAATTAAGTGTAGAGTTTAATATTAGTAGGGAAAGAGTTAGACAAATAGAAGTTAAGGCTTTTGAAAAGGTGCAACAAATTGTAAAAGAGTTATCTGCTATAAATAAAAGTTCTGAAATTGAGGTAAGTAATTCTTTACCGCCCGTGGAAATAAACGTTAAAAAAATAAAATAGAAAATTATTTATTAATAAATGGGTTCTTTATTAATATGGTATCTTCTCTTTCCGGAGATGTAGATAATAGTGCAATATTAGTATCTATTAATTCTTCTAACCTTTTAATGTATTTTAAGGCATTCTTAGGAAGCCTATTTAAATTGACAATTCCTCTAGTAGATTCATTCCAACCCATCAAAGTTTCATAAATTGGTTCAACTTTATTTATACAATCCATATTTTTGGGTAAAGTTTCTAGTTTTCTATCTTCTAATCGATAACCTACACAAATCTTTATTTCTTTAAAACTATCTAGTACATCAAGTTTAGTAAGGGCAATTCCATTTATTGAAGATAGTTTGACAGCATATTTTAACAATACTGAATCAAGCCAACCACATCTTCTTTTTCTTCCTGTTACAACACCAAACTCATTGCCTTTTGTTCTAAGTTTTTCTCCTAATTCATTACTTAGTTCTGTTGGAAAAGGTCCATTCCCCACTCTAGTAGTGTAGGCTTTTGAAATACCTAAAATATAGCCTATATTGGCTGGACCTATCCCGCTTCCTATAGCAGCCTGTGGAGCTATTGTGTTGGAGGAAGTTACATATGGATAAGTTCCATAATCAATATCTAGTAAACTTCCTTGTGCTCCTTCAAATAATATATTTTTACCTTGATTATTATTTTTGTGTAAAATGTCAAAAGTATCATCTACAAAAGGCTCGAGTATAGGAGCAACTTTGTCTAATAGTGAATTTATATTAGCAATATTGATTAGTTTTTTCCCTAACCCTTTTAAAATTAAATTATGGTGTGTTAAAGCATTTTTTATAAGTATTCTTCTATTTTCTTGGTCATATAAGTCACAAATTCTTATCGCTCTTCTACCAATTTTATCTTCATAAGCAGGTCCAATTCCTCGTCCTGTTGTACCAATTTTATTTTTACCTTTCTGTTTTTCTCTTTCTTCATCCATTAATTGATGATACGGCAAAATAAGTGTTGCTGTATTTGATATTTTAAGAAGCTTAGGTGTAATGTTTAATCCCTGCTTTTTAAGGGTATCTATTTCATTTATTAGTGCTAGTGGATCTACTACAACCCCACTACCAATAATAGATAATTTACCCCTGATTATGCCAGAAGGCAGTAGGCTGAGCTTGTAGGTATTATTATTAAGGACAATGGTATGTCCCGCGTTATGTCCTCCTTGAAAACGGACTACTATATCTGCTATATTGGATAGCCAATCTACTATTTTACCTTTACCTTCATCTCCCCATTGACATCCTATTACGGTTACATTAGGCATAAAAATTCCTCGTTAAATTTTCAAAATATTATCTCTTGTTAATTTTGATGCTCTTAAAAGTCCGTCGAATAATATAGATAATCCCATCCCATTTTCTCGTTTACCATTTGTATTAATAAAATATTGTCCTCCAAATCCTAATTCTCTTTTAATTGAAGACGAAAAAATAGCAAAGCCCATTCCAGAATAATATCCAAATCCCCTGTTTTCAACTGGATCTATGGTGATTTCAATATCATTATTAGTTTTTCTTATGCCTTCGCTAATTTTTATTAACTTTTTAATTAATTTTTTTGCTTTTACCGGTAAATCCATCTTGGACAGAATTTTTATTGCTCTTTTTTCTTCTCCTGCAGATTCGGTTATAATAGATAAGGTTTTTCCACATACAGGAATATTTCTAAGTCCTTTGTAATCTTTAATTTTGAGATATGATTTTGCTAGTTTGATGGATTCTATATCTAATTTTGAATCGTTTAATATAATATTTGACAAGCTTGGGG
This sequence comes from uncultured Rhodospirillaceae bacterium, assembly GCA_964576635.1. Classification (GTDB taxonomy): domain Bacteria; phylum Pseudomonadota; class Alphaproteobacteria; order TMED109; family TMED109. Next base: position 18,180 of record CAZNVN010000020.1, on the reverse strand, counting down.
TTGTTAAATCCAAAATTAAACTTCCTACGTTAGCTTTTTGTAAGGTTTGTATCCCTATGTTGATTACTTCAATGGCCGCATCTTCATGTTGTGCTCCATATAATTCGATTCCAGCTTGACGAAATTGTCTTTCCGGATGGAGTTGATTCCCCTGACTTCTTAGCACGTCTCCAGTATATGATAATCTTAAGGGTCTAGGAGATGCTTTAAGTTTAGTTGAAGCAATTCTTGCTATCTGAGGAGTCATGTCATTTCTAATATATAACAACTTATTGGATACTGGATCTGATAATCTAAAAATATTGTCTAAGTTTACTTCTTTCATAGCAAACTTAAAATTTTCTTCGAATTCTATTAGAGGTGGAGTAGTAATTTTGTAACCGTTTTCCATAAAGTTAGACATAAGGACTTGTGTTAAATAAAATTCTTTATAAGCTCTATCATTTATCAGATCTATTATCCCAGATGGCATTAGTAAGTTTTTTTTATCATCTTTTGGCATATTAATATCTTTACTATTTCTAGAAGTTTCAAACTAAATTATATTGGGCTCGAAAGTAAGTGATTTTACACTTTTTACTTGTGGAATTGTTTCTAGTGCACTAATAGTTTTTTGTGATACTGGCTCATCTACTTCTATTAAAGCTATTGCATCTCCTCCAATTTTTGTTCTACCTAAATGAAATGTAGCAATATTGATTTGTGCATTAGCTAATATAGAACCCAATTCACCAATTAATCCAGGTTTATCTTCGTTTGTTATAAAAAGCATATTTTTTCCTAATTCAGCCTCAATTCTTGTTCCCATAACTCGAACTATTCTAGGTTGTTCTCCATATAATGTGCCTGCAACCTCTCTTTTTCTTCTTTCTGTTTCTACTATAAGACTGATCTCTGTAATATAATCTCCTGATTTTTCTCTTATAGACGTGGTCAGTTCCATGTTCCTACTTTTTGCAATGACAGCAGCATTTACCATATTAACAGCTTCCAAGCTTGGGGCAAGAAGTCCTGCTATGAGCACACTTGCTAAAGGTTTAGTATTTAAAAAAGACACTTGTCCAATAAATTCAATTTTTATTTTTTTAATACTCGTTTCTGTAATTTGTCCTGCAAGTTTTCCTATTTGTTCCGCTAGTTTCATATAAGGCTTAAGTTTTGGAACTTCTTCTGCAGTAACGGATGGAATATTTAGGGCATTGCTTACTGTACCTGAAATTAGATATTGGGACATTTGTTCTGCAATTTGTACTGAAACATTTTTTTGTGCTTCTGTTGTTGATGCTCCTAAGTGAGGAGTTAAAACTACTTCTTTCAATCCAAATAGGGGGTTATTAATAGCCGGTTCTTTACTAAATACATCAAAGGCTGCTCCACTTATATGTCCTTTTTTAATATATTTTGCTAAGTCATTTTCATTTACTAATCCACCTCTAGCACAATTAATTATTTTGGAGCCTTTTTTCATTTTTTTAAGAGAATTGCTATTAATTATATTCTTTGTAGAGTTTGTTAAAGGAACATGCTGGGAAAGAAAATCTGAAACTTTCAAAAGTTCATCAAAATTTAGTTTCTGTACGCCTATTTCTTTAGCACGGGCATCGGTTAAGAAAGGATCATAAACTTTAACTTGCATTTTAAGACCTTGGGCTCTATCAGCAACAATAGAACCAATGTTTCCACAGCCTATCATTCCTAGTACTTTTGAATAAAGTTCAGTGCCGGTGAATAAAGATTTCTCCCATTTGCCTTCATGAGTAGAAGTATTTGCTAGAGGAATATTCCTAGATAAAGCCATCATTAAAGCAATTGTATGCTCTGCCGTAGTAATAGAGTTTCCAAAAGGGGTATTCATTACTACAATACCTTTTTGGGTAGCCATATCTAAATCTATATTATCAACACCTATACCTGCTCTTCCTATAATTTTTAAATTATTAGCATATTCCAAAGTATTTTTAGTTACTTGAGTACTGGATCTGATAGCAAGCCCATCAAAGCTCCCTATTTTATTGTTTAAATCTTTTTCTGATAGATTTGTATTAATCTCTACATCTATTCCATATTTTTCAAAAACTTTAACTGACTCTGCGCTTAATTTATCAGAAATTAAAACTTTAGGCATATTCTGCTCCTAAATTATTGACTAATGTTAAGTATATTTTATTTTTACTTTTTGCCAAACCCAATCTAGCCAAGGAAGAAGTAATTCAATATTTTTTTTCTCTATTGTCCCCCCTCCCCAAATTCTAATGCCAGATGGTGCTGAAGGGTATGAATTGATATCATAAGCAACTTTATTTTTGGCTAAATTTTTAGATATAAACCGAATGATATTAATTTTATCCTCATTGCTAAGTGAATTGAACCAAGGATCAACAATTTTTAAACAAATAGAGGTAGAAGAGCGGGTTTCCTTCTTTTCCGCAACAAAATCAATCCATTTTGTATTTGAAACCCACATCTCAATAATTTTGAGGTTATTTATACTTCTGTTTATCATTTCGTTAAGGCCACCTATTTTCTTGACCCAATTAAGAGCATCTATGGCATCTTCAATACAAATCAAGGAGGGAGTATTGATGGTGTTACCCTGAAATATCTTTTTTTGCAATTTTCCCTCCTTAGTAATTCTAAATAGTTTAGGTATAGGCCAAGGAGGATTATATATTTTTAGCCTGTCTATTGCTCGTTTTGACATTACTAATATTCCATGTTGTGCTTCTCCCCCAAGAACTTTTTGCCAAGAAAATGTAACTACATCTAATTTTTTCCAAGGCAAACTCATTGCTAGTACCGCAGAAGTGGCATCACACAAAGTTAATCCTTCCCTTGTATCAGGTATCCAATTACCGTTAGGTACTTTGACACCTGAAGTGGTTCCATTCCAAGTAAAGACAACATCATTTTCAAAATTAATTTTTTTTAAGTCTGGTAGTTGACCATAATCTGACTGAATTAATTTAGCATCCTTTATTTTTAATTGTTCAACAATATCTAATATCCAGTCTTTGCCAAAAGATTCCCAAGCTAAAACTTCAACAGACTTATATCCTAGTAGATTCCACATAGCCATTTCAAATGCTCCTGTGTCTGATCCTCCTACTAGAGCCACTTCATAATCTTTTGGTATAACTAATATGGATCGTAACTCATATAAAATCTTTTGGATTTTTTTTACACTTTCTTTTGATCTATGAGAACGGCCTACAAGTGCTTTATTCAGAACTGAAAT
>CAZNVN010000020.1:0-14935 GCA_964576635.1 uncultured Rhodospirillaceae bacterium | reverse complement strand
CACATGGTCCAGAAGAAAAATTGGGGTTACTAGGAAGTGCTAAAGATGGCATGGTCTGATCTCCATACTATATAAATTTTCTAAAGAATGTTAAATTATATCTGCAATGTATTGTCGTATTAAAACTTGTCAACGATATATTATTTATTGTTTATATTAACTAAATGATTAAGAGGACCTTTCCCTTTGCCTATTTTGGGAGAGTATTTAATGGCTTCAAACACATATTTTTCGGCTCTGCTTACCGATTCTAGCAATGACAATTTTTGTGCTAATCCTGAAGCTATGGAGCTGGCCAGAGTACAACCAGTACCGTGAGTATGATCAGTCTGAATACGCATATTCTCAAAATATACAATTTTATTTTTAATAAATAAAATGTCTGTTAGTTTTTCCCCCTCTAGATGCCCACCTTTCATAAGAACGTTTTTTACACCCATACTAATAATTTTTTTTCCTGCCATTAATAGCTCATTAACAGAGTTAATTTTAATTCTTGTAATTTGCTCTGCTTCGGGAATATTAGGTGTTAGTAATTCTGCAATTGGGAAAAGATCATTAATCAATTGTTTTTCTGCATCTATTTTAAGTAACCTATGACCGCCTTTTGCAATCATTACGGGGTCTAACACAATTGGAGTTTTAATGTATATATTTTTTAATTCTTCTTTGATACAAGCAACTGTTTCTTTACTAGATACCATGCCTATTTTTATGGAATCAGCCCCAATATCACTTAGTACTGATCGTATCTGATTACGAATAGTTTTTATAGGAACCTCAAAGACTTCTTGTACGCCCAGAGTATTTTGAGCTGTAATTGCAGTGACAACAGTTGCAGCATATCCTCCCATGGCAGTAATAGTTTTAATATCTGCCTGTATTCCTGCTCCTCCAGAAGAATCTGAACCTGCGATACTCAGTACTTTTCCTTTAATTTTTTTCATACTCATTAATTAATGTAGAAATTCTAGATTTTAAATTTTTTATAGTTTTGTTTAATAAATTTTCTTCTTCACACTCAGCCATTATTCTAATTTTTTTTTCTGTACCAGAGGGTCTTAAAACAACTCTTCCTGTTTTTCCTAATTTTTTTTCTGCTTGTAATACTTCTTCACATATTTTTGGTTCTTGCTGTATATTGTAACTTTTTAAAGAATTATAATTAACACTCTCTATTAATTGTGGAAGGAGCTTGATTTCTGTTCCCAATTGAGAAACTGGTAATTTCTGCTCTTTCATGCAAGCAATAATTTGTAAGGCGGCAACTAAGCCATCTCCTGTATTGCCATAATCACTAAGTATAATATGTCCTGATTGTTCCCCTCCAATATTACTACTATTTTTTTTCATTTTCTCTATAATATATCTGTCACCTACTTCTGCTCTTAATAATTCTAAACCAATAGAATTAAGATAATTTTCTAGACCTTTGTTTGTTATTTGAGTTCCAACTATACTTTTATTTTTTAATAATTTTCTATCTAAATATCTTTTTGCTATAATACCTAAAAGAAAATCTCCATTTAAAAATTTCCCTTTTTCATCTGAAATAATACACCTATCAGCATCCCCATCTAATGCAATGCCAATGTCAGCTCCAATTTCTTTAACTTTTTCAGCCATCATCTCTGGATGTGTGGATCCGCAATTATAATTAATGTTTGTTCCATCAGGAGAACATCCTAAAGAGATTACTTCTGCGCCTAATTCCCATAAAGCTCTTGGAGCTACTTCGTATGCGGCACCATTAGCACAATCTAACACTATTTTTATACTCTTTAGAGATTGAGAGCTCGGAAAAGTAGACTTGATAAATTCTAAATAACGTCCTGCAGCATCATCTATCCTTTTTGCTCGACCAAGAAATTTAGATTCAACTAATTGCAAATCATTTATTTTATCCATTATAGATTCAATTTCCATTTCATTTTTATCACTTAACTTATTTCCGTCTGGCCCAAAGAGTTTTATTCCATTATCTTCGTAAGAATTGTGTGAAGCTGAAATCATCACACCTACGTCACAACGCATAGACTTAGTTAACATGGATATAGCAGGTGTAGGCATAGGACCGACTAAATACACATTCATTCCCATAGAAATAAATCCTGCTGTAAGAGATGGTTCTATCATATATCCTGAGAGCCTAGTATCTTTACCTATTACAACATGGTGTCTATGTTTTCCAGTTGTAAAATATTTTCCAGCTGCCATTCCTACTTTTAGAGCAGTTTCCCCAGTAATGGGGTATATGTTAGCCCTTCCTCTAATTCCATCAGTTCCAAAATACTTACGTTTATTCATTTCGGAGTCTCTAACTTCGGTCATTTGCATTTACCCTGTTGTGTTTGGAACTAATTGTTAAAAATGAACTATTATACTATTATTATTCATTATACAATTTTTTCCAAATATTAAGTGCTTGAATTGTTTCTTTTACATCATGTACACGAAAGAATTGTACGCCCTGCATCATAGCTACTAATGCTAGAGAAAGAGAGCCAGGAAGTCTTTCTTCTTGATTCGGAGTCTTAGTAACTCTGCCTATCAGAGATTTTCTAGATGCTCCAATTGTTATGTTACAATGTAAATTATGCAACATTGATAGGTTCTTAAAAATTTTTATATTGTGTTCGTCTGTTTTTCCAAATCCAATCCCCGGGTCCACTAAAATTTTTTCATTTGAAATGCCTATACTATTAGCATAGTTTTTTCTATTTTCTAGAAAAGTTAATATTTCGTACAATACATTTTCATATTGTGGACTATTTTGCATATTAGAAGGATTCCCTTTCATGTGCATTAAAATTACTCCAGCTCCGTTTCCATGTATTATTTGAGCAGAGTTTTTATCAGATAATGCACTAATATCGTTTATAATTCTTGCTCCCGCATCTATTGCCTTGCTCATCGTAGAAGTATTTCTTGTGTCGCAAGAGACTAGTATTTTCTGCTTTGAAAGCTCTTTTATTACGGGAATAATTCGTCTTTGTTCTTCTTCTGGATCTATTCGAATAGCGCCTGGCCTTGTGGATTCACCTCCTATGTCAATAATGCTCGCACCTTCTTTGTATAATTGAATAGATTTTTCTATTGCTTCTTTTGCAATTATTTTTTTATTTACTGATGAAAAACTGTCTGGGGAAACATTGACCACCCCTATAATATGAAAACTATTTTTGTTAAGCCCCATAAAATTATTAGGTTTCATACTTAATTTATTAATTAATGTTTCAACTGAATTTTTGTTAATATTGCTACTATTCCAAGTTTCAGGTTTGGTTGCAGAGATAAAAATATTATTATTAACAGAATGATTTGAAATAACTTTACAATTAGAAAAGCTAATTTTCCCTCCTGCTAGAGGTAACGCGTTTCCATTTTTTATATTATCTTCAGCCTCTTTACTATAATGAAAGGTACAAGGTAATAAATAATACTTTTCCACGACTTATGATGACAGTATACTAAACTTCACTAGGTCGAGGATTCTTGTTTTTTGTCTCAACACCGATATTTTTTTCTTTCTTTGTGTTAGGAACTGAGCTTTTGTCTTTAGTATCTTTATTAATATTATCTTTATTTGAGTTTGTTAAATTAATATCAGCTTTTTTAATTTTCTTTCCAGACAGTAGTTCTTCTATGTCATCTGCAGTTAGAGTTTCAAATTCCAATAAACCTTCTGCTATTTTGTGAAGATCCTCTATTTTTTCCGTTAAAATATTACGAGCTGTATTTTCTCCTTCTTCAATAATTCTTCTAACTTCTTCATCTATAATTCGTGCTGTTTCATCTGAAATATTTCTTTGTTGTGCTACCGAATGACCTAAAAATACTTCCTCCTGGTTTGATTCATATCTAAGAGGGCCTAGCTTATCCGAAAATCCAAATTCCATAACCATTTTCCGAGCTAAATTTGTAGCTTGTTGGATGTCATTGCCAGCACCTGTTGAAATGTGTTTTTTTCCATATATGAGTTCTTCTGCTACGCGACCACCAAACATAGATGCCATTAAAGCTTCTAATTCAGTTTTAGTTTGTGCTAGCTTATCACGTTCAGGAAGCCACATCGTTAGTCCAAGTGCTCTACCTCTAGGAATAATTGTAACTTTATGCAAAGGTTCATGCCCTTCCACATTTAACATAACTAGTGCGTGTCCACCTTCATGATATGCTGTTTTTCTTTTTTCTTCCTCAGTCATTACCATAGATCTTCTTTCAGCACCCATCATAACCTTGTCTTTAGCTTGTTCTAGTTCAATCATTCCAACATTAATTTTACCTTTTCTAGCAGCTAATAATGCAGCTTCATTGACAAGATTAGCTAGATCAGCTCCAGAGAAACCTGGTGTTCCTCGAGCAATCAATCTAGGATTAACATTTTTTGCCAACGATACTTTTTTCATATGTACTTTAAGTATTTTTTCTCGACCTAGTATATCCGGATTGGGAACAACTACCTGTCTATCAAATCTACCAGGTCGTAATAATGCAGGATCTAAAACATCAGGTCTGTTCGTTGCAGCTATGAGGATCACACCCTCATTTGTTTCAAATCCATCCATTTCTACTAAAAGTTGATTTAAAGTTTGTTCTCTTTCATCATTTCCTCCTCCGAGCCCAGCTCCTCTATGTCTACCTACTGCATCTATTTCGTCAATGAATATTATACATGGAGCGTTTTTCTTTCCTTGCTCAAACATATCTCTAACTCTGCTGGCGCCGACACCAACAAACATTTCTACAAAGTCAGATCCAGAAATAGTGAAGAAGGGAACATTTGCTTCTCCTGCTACTGCTCTTGCCAAAAGAGTTTTTCCTGTTCCGGGAGGGCCTACTAATAATACTCCCTTAGGTATTTTTCCGCCTAACTTTTGAAATTTTTGGGGGTTTTTTAAAAATTCAATAATTTCTTCTAACTCATCTTTTGCTTCATCTATTCCTGCAACGTCTTCGAACGTTATCCTTCCTTGTTTTTCTGTTAGGAGTCTGGCTTTAGATTTCCCAAACCCCATAGCACCTCCTTTGCCGCCTTGCATTTGTCTCATAAAGAAGATCCAAACTCCAATAAATAATAGCATGGGCATCCAGTTTAATAGTATGCCTAATATTGGAGAAACAGGGCTTTCTATAGGAGCAGCAGAAATCTTAACTCCTTTTTCAGAAAGTTTTTCAATCAAAGCCGGATCATCTGGAGAATAAGTACTAAAATATTCTCCTGACTGAAGGTGTCCAGATATGTTTCTGCCTTGAATGGAGACATCTTCTACACTATTAGTCTCTACTAATGATAAAAATTCTGAATAAGCCAGGTTTAGATTTCTAGGATCATCGTTTTTATTTTGAAATAAGTTAAAGATAGTAATTAAAAAAATTACTATAATAATCCAAACAGCAATATTTTTTCCAAAATTATTCAAATTTTACCTCCTAAGCATTGCAGCTAAAATATATATTATGTTTCAATTAACTTTAATCTTTTATCATATAAATACTTAACTGTAATATTTTGTTCCCAATATTTTTCTTTACTATAGCTTAAATGGGGAACATAAACTATTTCGTCAAGAGATCTTATTGCTGGTAGAGATTTTACAGCATAATAATGATTATCAAATTTTTTTACTTTTTTTAATTTTAACATCATTAAATAATCTTTTTCTCCCAAAGGCCCTACTGAAATAGATGGCTTTTTAGAACGATTTTTTATGATAAACCTTTTATCCCATAAAACAATTTTTTCAATTAAAGGCATATATTTTATTGATGATTCAGGTTGTCTAAGAACTGTAATTATATTTTTGTTTATATCAAAAAAAACTTTCCCCGCCGTTATATTACTAAAATTTTCAGAACAGATATTTTTAATAATTCTATTAATTATTTTTGATTTTGGAGGATATGTTTTACCACCTATAGTACAAAATACTTTTTTTAAAAACCGCTCTTGAAGGATGAAAGGAGATTGAATAAATTTGACTCTTGAAAACTTGCATATTCCATCTTTATTATACTTTATGGACTCTTGCATAAATCTATCTATGTATTTACTGAAAGATAGTTTTAATTTTTTATATATGGATATGGTTTTGTAAAAGTCATTGGTAATTTGATTATCAATTAATGATCTCACCCTTGTTCGCATAAAAGAGTTATCCTCATTAGATGGGTCATTTATCCAACTAATTTTTTGATCTATGCATAGTTGAACTAAATGTTTTTTGCTTATATCTAGGAGAGGCCTCAATATTTTAATTGGCCCTGATTCTGTTAGTAAACAGTTATTTTCAGACATACATGTAAGTCCATCTAATCCACTATTGTTTATTAGTCTAATTATGAAAGTTTCTATTTGATCATCTTTGTGATGTCCCAAAAGAATGTATTTTACATCATGTTTTATACATGCCTCAGCAAGTAGTTTGTACCTAGCATTTCTAGCTTTAATTTGAATTCCTGATTTGGGTTTATTGCCTTCCCATAAAATAGTTTTATGCTTAATAGATAATTTTTTCATTTGTTTCTCTACTAAACTAGATTCTTTTAAAGATTCTGGTCTTAGGCCGTGATTTATAGTAAAGGTGACTAGATTTATTTTATTTAGTATTGCCCAATTATTAGCAAGCATTGTTAGAGCTAAACTATCTGCTCCCCCTGAGATAGCGACGGCAATTTTTTTATTATTTTCTGGAATTTTATAATCTTCCATAAAATTATCAAATTTTTTTCTCAAATAATTATTATTAATCAACACTTACAGCACATTCTAATTTTTTACTATACGTTTGGGCTCTTTTTTCAATTCTTTGGGGTAATTCTGAAAATTCTTGACTGAGTTTAGAAAAAGTAGCGCATGCTTCAGAATTTTTTTTCAGTGCATGCAAAGAAATACCTAATTTTAACAATTGATCTGCAGCCTTAGCACCTTTTGGAAAATTTTTGTATCCATTAGCGAAATTATAAGCGGCTAATTGATAATTTTGTCTTACATAAAAAGTTTCTCCTAGCCAATAGTAAGCATTACTACTTAAATTATTTTCTGGGAATTTTTTAACGAAAGATTTAAACGCTGTTTCAGCTGCTGCATATTCTCCTTTTGCAAGAAGATTATACGCTCTTTGATAGACTTCTTGTGGTTCTGCTTCATTAACGTTTATTGTAGTTTCATAATTTGCATTTTTTTCATTATTATTTTTTATGACTTGATCTTCGCCGGAAGGGTTAATTTTTGCTAACACTTCAACGGTAGAGTTATTTGTATTATCTTTTATAACCTCAGTTTTTTCAGGTTGTGCAGTTAAATCTGAATTATTATTCTCCGATAAATTATTTTCGTTATCAAGGGCTACAAAACTTTTATTTTTTAAATTGTGGGTAATTTTGTTTAGTACTGAAATTTTTTCATCAATTTCAATTTTAAATTCTCTGGTCTGTTGGATCAATGTGTTAATATTAAATTTCAGTTCATCTATTAATCCATAAGTTTTTCTCAGTTGTTCCTCTAGTTCCAGAATCCTTATTTCATGATCTGCAGCGTCTGTCGGATTTATAATATTTTGATTTGAGGCTGATTCTTGATTAGAGTCTAAGTTGATAGTGGTAGTATTAATTTTACGTTGAACATCCCGAATGTCTTTTTCCAAGTTATTTAATTTATCTATTATTGGTGCAAGATCTTCTTGTGCTCCAGAAAATCCTGTAGTAACTATATTTATAACCAGTATGATTAAAAATATAGTATTAAAGCCAAGTTTTTTCATCTTCATAGTTATTTTTATCAATTATTTATAATAGTAATAGCTGTTCTGTTTTGACTCCATGCCCAATCATTGTGTCCAGAAACTGATGGTTTTTCTTTTCCATATGATATAACTGAAATTCTATTTGCATCTATGCCTAAAGACACTAAGTAATTTTTTACAGAACTCGCTCTTCTTTCACCTAATGCTAAATTATATTCTCTTGTTCCTCTTTCATCACAATGTCCAGTTATAGTAATAGAAATATCTATATTATTATTTAAAAATTGGGCTTGTTTCAATAAGGTATCTCGACCTTCTTCTGAAATAACTGTTTGATCATATTCAAAGAAGACTCTGTCTCCTACTTCTATTAATTGATTTGTTAATCGTTGATTGACAGATTCGACTTCATCAATCTCAATTTTTTGAGCAATATTTTCTTCAACTTCTATTTCCGTAGGACTAGAATCAATATCATTGAGTTGTCCTCCTTCAGCATCCAATACAAGATTTTCTTTGTTATCTGTTGAGCACCCTTGAACATAAATTAATATGATCAATGTTATAAAAGCTTTTAAATATGTTGACATATCTATCTCCTTTGAAAATCTGTAAACTTAAATTACTTATATAATATAAAGAATACCTTGAATATATTTATGTTATACTAAACTTTATAAATATAGAAATATTTTATATAAAACCTGTTTTTATTATCAATATTATTCATTTGAATATTTTGGACTCCAAGCAGGATCAGAAGCGTCTTCAGGGGTAATAATTTCTCTTTCTTTGTTACCAGTGATATCTATTGCGAAGAGACGTGTTCTAAATTTATCTTCATTTTGCTGAATTTGTCTAAAAAAACATAACACTCTACCACCTGGTGCCCAAGTAGGACCTTCTGCAAGATATCCTTCTGCTATCAGTCTTTCTGCAGATCCATTAGGGCGCATTAATCCTATATAAAATCTTCCTCTGGTAAATTTTGTGAAAGCAATATAATCACCCCGAGGGGACCATACCGGAGTAGCGTAACTACCTCTGCCAAAACTTACTCTTTTAGCATTATTGCCATCATTATCCATAATGTATAAGTGTTGCCCTCCAGACCTATCAGAATTAAAGACTATTTTTTCCCCATCTGGAGAAAAAGAAGGAGATGTATCAATAGATCTCCCTTTAGTAAGTTGTTTAAGCTTTCTAGAATTTAAATTCATTACGTATATGTTTGTTGAACCATTTTGTGCAAGAGACATAACTAATTCTTTTCCATCAGGAGAAAATCTTGGTGCGAATGACATCCCTTCAAAATCTCCTAAAATGTCAATTTTCCCAGTGGATAATTCGTAAATATATACACTTGGTTTTAGTCCACTTTTGAGGTTTCTATAGGAAAAAAAAGTTATAAGTTTTTGGTTGGGAGAAAATCTAGGAGTTAAAACAAGAGATTTTCCATCTGTTAAGAATTTATGATTTGCACCATCTTGGTCCATTATAGCTAAACGCTTAATTCTGTTTTTCTGATCTCCAGTTTCAGAAATATATACAATCCTTGTATCAAAGTAGCCGGTTTCTCCGGTTAGTCTTTCATATACTTTATCTGAAAAAATATGTGCTATTCTCCTCCAAGATCTTACCTTGGAGGCTAGCGTAATACCTAACATTCTTCTTTCTCCGTAAACATCCCACATTTCAATGCTAACGCTCACTTTATTTTCTGATTTTTTACTCACAGTTCCTGAAATCAAGGTCTGCGCGTCTATAATCCTCCAGTCTCTAAATTTTGGTCTGTTAATGAGAGCTTCAGGTGCCTGCATATAGGCTTCTCTATCTAGAAGCTTAAAAAATCCAGAGTTTATAAGATTCTTTGCAATTAAGTTAGGAATACTTTCTACTAATATTTTCATATCTTCATTTATTTCTCCTTTTATGGAAAACAATGATATTGCTATAGGCATAGGTTGAATTTTTCCTCCGGTAATGTCTATTTGAAGAGGAGCTTTATTATCCTGGGGTTTTGCATCAAAGGAGCTGAATATTAGAATTACAAAAAAGATAGATGAATATAAAAAATTTATATTATAGCAATAAATATTTCTTGATATATTATACATTTTTTCTCCATTAAACTTAGTTTACTATATTATCTACTAGGGTTTGAAGTTTATTTCTATAGTTTTCCAGGTAGAATATTTGTCTGTTGGTAGGCCGTCAAATTTTTCTAGCCTTCTCAAGGCGCGTTCTGCAGCTTCTAGGTACACCAAATAAGTGCGGTCATTTAGTTTTTTTAACGCTTGTTTAGATCGGATTATTTTATTTATGGTACCATCAGTTCTTAAGTGAATTCTAATTTGAACAGACATGTCATCAGATTTTATTAATCCTGGTGGTCTTGTCCAATGAATAAATATTTGCTCAACAATTTTTCTAATTAACATTGGAGATAAAGGTAATTGATCTTGATTTTTATTATTAAGATCTTTCAATTCCTCTTCGTTCTTAGTTTGAGAAACAGGTTCTTCTTCTGATAGATTTTTAAGCATGTCATCAAAAATATCCCTTTTAATTTCAGGTTTTGTTGGTGGCAATTCTGGAAGATTAGTTTTCATTAAATCTTTATCTTTAATTTCAGGTTTTTCAATAGGCGCAGTTTCAACTGTTTCTGCAGGTAAAACTTCAGGCTCTTTAACAGGTAAAATTTCAGGTTTTTTTACAGGTAAAGTTTCAGGTTTTTCAATAGGCAAAGAAGGTAAGACTTCTTTTTTTAAAGGTTTAGTTACAGGATTATTAGGTTTTTTTAGCTCTGGTCTAGGCGGTTTTTCTTCTTCGGTATTAAAAATTTCAACTGATATATAATTTAAATTATCTTCTTTAAATGAAGGAAGATTAATGAAAATCATAATAAACAGGGAAATATGAAATAATATAGATGTATATGTAGCATTTCTCAATTTTCTACTTTTCGATTTTTGGTTTAGTAATAAGTGCTACTTTTTTATACCCTGCATTAGTAATAACACTCATAATATTCATAACTTGTCCGTATGCAATATTTTCATCTGCCCTAATAAAAATTCTAGTACTTGGCTTTATAGATGTAATGGCTTTAAGTTTTGCAGTTAATGTATTGACCTGTATTAGATTTTCTCCTAAGAACACTTTACCTTCCTTGTTAATTGTAACAGTTATGGGTTCGTCTTGACCTGGAAGTGTTTGTGAGTCTGTTTTAGGTAAATCGACTGATACGCCTGTAGTTAACAAAGGTGCTGTGATCATAAAGATTATTAATAAGACAAGCATTACATCTACAAATGGTGTTACATTGATTTCTGACATGGGTTTATTGTTGCTAAATCCCTTATAGCTATTTTTATTTATGTTCATTGTTCATCATCTTGTTCAGATAAATGGCGTGAAAGAAGTGCTTCAAATTCGCCGGCAAAGTTCTGTAGCTTAGTAGCGTAGCTATTTAAACTATTAGATAGTTTATTATATGCAATTACTGCTGGTATTGCAGCCAATAGACCTAGAGCTGTTGCTAATAATGCTTCAGCTATCCCGGGGGCAACAACTGCTAAAGAGGTATCCTTACTAAGCGCAATAGCCTGAAAACTATTCATGATACCCCATACTGTTCCAAACAATCCTATGAATGGTGCTGTGGAGCCTACAGTTGCCAAATAGCCTATATTTTTTTCTATATTTTCTAATTCTCTAGTTACTGCTACATGCATAACTTGATGAATGCGGTCTTGAAGTCCTGCCTGAATTTTTTCATTAGAAAGAGTGTTCTTATCATTTACTCTGGTCCATTCATACATTCCAGCCACAAAGACCGAAGCCAATGGATGTTCAGGACTATTTGCTTGCTTTTCGTATAATTCTTCTAAAGAATCTCCGGACCAGAATGCAGATTCAAAAGTATTAGCCTGCTTTTTAAGTGTTATAAATTTTCTTGATTTATCAATTATTATTGCCCATGACCAAATGCTTGCAATTAACAATATTATCATCACAATCTTTACTACAAAATCAGCCTCAATTATGAGCCCCCAAAAAGAAACATCGAGAGCTGCATCAGTAATTATCTCGGTATCCATTTTAAAACTCCTTTGGGCATATTTTTTCTTTAAATTTGTTTAAAATATATTTAGGAATGCGTTTGGGTTTGCCATCCAAGTTCGTGCATCCTAGTACTAGTTCTATTTTAACTAATAATTTTGATTTAAGCTCTATAATTTGTTTCATTGATACTCTTGCTGCGGAAACAGATGTAATATAGCTTTTAATTGTAAGAAGTTGTTCTAATGTGGCGAAGTTTTTGTAATCTATAAACATTTTGTAAACCACAAATTGAATTTCATGAATATCTTTTAATTTATTATGTTCTAATTTCATTTTACGCAGCATATCTGAGCGAGCTCTCTCAGCAAATTTTAAATAACTTGTATGATATACTATACCTCCCGCATCTGTATCTTCCAAGTACACTCTAGCATATTTTTTATAGTAATATATGGAGATTTTATTAATTTTTTTCTTAGTCATTATTGACTTTATCATTAAATTTAAAATCTAAATCTTTTAATGCCATTTCAGTAACTAATCTGCCTCTAGGAGTTTTTTGAATAAAACCTCTTTGTATTAGATACGGCTCAATTACATCTTCAACCGCATCCTTTTGTTCTCCCATCTGCGCAGCTATAGTGTCTAGTCCTACTGGTCCTCCACTATGGTCATAAATTAAATGTTTAAGATATTTTTGATCCGTTTGATCCAACCCATTTTTATCTATTCCTAGTTGATATAAGGCTTCATTTGCAATATTTTTGTTTATTGTATTATTTAATTGATTATTGTTTGTAATAATATCTCTAAGTCGTCTTACTAGCCGGTTAGCCACTCTTGGAGTACCTCTAGCTCTGTATGCAATTTCTGCTGCACCAGATTCATCTATCTTTAAATTTAAAAGTGTAGCCGCCCTGAGTACTATTTTTTTTAAATCATCGATGTTATAAAATTCAAGTCTAATAGGTATCCCGAATCTGTCTCTAAGAGGGTTAGATAATAATCCTGCTCTGGTAGTTGCTCCTATTAAAGTAAATGGTTGTAAATCAATTTTTACGGATCTTGCAGAAGGCCCTTCACCTATAATAATATCTATATGAAGATCTTCCATTGCAGGGTATAATATTTCTTCCACAGAAGTATTAAGTCTGTGAATTTCATCGATAAAAAGAATATCATGGGCTTCTAAACCTGTAAGAAGTGCAGCTAAATCTCCTGATTTCTGAATGGCTGGGCCAGACGTGGATCTATATCCGACACCTAATTCATTAGAAATAATTTTTGCTAATGTTGTTTTTCCTAAGCCTGGAGGACCATACAGCAAAACGTGATCTAAAGGTTCTTTTCTTTTTTTTGCCGCATTGACAAAAATGGCTATGTTATCACAAATAGATTTTTGCCCTATAAAATCTTCTAGTTTCTCTGGTCTAAATGTAATATCACTTCGTTCATTTATATTAGCTGATATTAAACTTTCATCTTTGTCTTTTATAGAGCCCATTATTTTTTCTCGGATAATATTTTAAGAGCTAATTGTAGAACTTCTTCTAGTTTTTTATCTCCATCTTTAATATTAATTTTGGAAATAGTCGAGTAGGCTTCACTCTGTCCATATCCTAGGCTAATTAAACCACTAATAGCATCTTGCATTAAATTATTGTTATTATTATCAATTATATTTGGAATATGGAAAGTTTTATCTTTTAATTCCGTACATATCCTTAAAGCACCTTTTTTTCCAATTCCAGTAATCCTTGTGAGAGCATCTGAGTCTTCAGATATTATGGCAAGTTCTAGTTCTTTAACGGATAATACAGAGAGACCATTCATAGCGGTTTTAGCTCCTATGCTTTGTACTTTTAACAATAAGTTAAACCAATATTTTTCTCTTTCTTCCTTAAAACCATATAATGTAATTTGGTCTTCCCTAACTATTGTCTCAATTAGTAGTTCATCAATTTGTCCTAATGGAGACAGTTTATTAATCACTTTAGTAGGGCAATATATTAGATAGCCAACTCCAGAAATATCCATAATAGCATGATCTTCTCCAATAAAATCAATTATTCCTCTGAGTTTAGCTATCATAATTGTTATCCAATTCAGAATGATTTATTTTTGAACTTGCAAATTGAGAGTGACAAATTGCTACCGCCAAAGCATCTGATTCGTCATCGCTTTTACATATAACACCAGGTAATAGAAATTTTACCATAGAATATACTTGTTCTTTATTTGCTTTTCCGAAACCTGTTGTGGCTTTTTTGACCACAGTTGCCTCATATTGGTAGACAGACAAATTTAATGAGGCACAAGTATTTATTGCTACGCCTCTTGCCATTCCTAATTTTAATGCTGACTGTACATTTTTGCCCAAAAATATGTCTTCTATTGCAACTGCCTCAGGATTATATTGTTCTATAATATTTGAAATTCCGCAACTTATTTGCATTAGCCTTTTTGCAATACTATCGTCAGTTTTTGGAGATATATTTCCACTAGCTAACCAAGAAATTTTATCTTTGTTAGATTCTATTATGCCCCATCCTGTATGTCTTAAACCCGGATCTAAACCTAGCAATCGCATGTTTTTATTTTTCATAGTTAATATTATTATTTTTTTATTTAGAGATTGTCTCCAACAATTCTTTGGTTACTTCAAAGTTATAATATACATCCTGAACATCATCGTTGTCTTCAAGAACTTCAATAAATCTAATTAGGCTTTCTAATTAATTTTTATCAAGAGAAACAGGAGAGATAGGAAGCCATTCTAGTTTTGCACTTATGGGGTCTCCCAGTTTATTTGATAAAAAGTTTCTAACTATAGCAAATTTTTCACTATCACAAATAACTTCATGAAAGTCGTTATCACTATTTATATCTATACATTCTGAATCTACGGCTGTTTCAAAAAATTTATCAGCTGAACATGAAGTAGAAGGGTATTTAATAATTCCATTTCTAGAAAAAAGAAAATTTACGCTTCCTGTTTCACCCATTGCTCCCCCGTGTTTACTAAATATCGATCTTATTTCAGAGGCAGTTCTATTCCTGTTGTCTGTTAAATCATCTTCTATAAAAGCGCAAGATTTAACAAGGCCCTCTTTATGAGATGA
>CAZNVN010000019.1:0-23393 GCA_964576635.1 uncultured Rhodospirillaceae bacterium | reverse complement strand
TGCTTCTAAATTTGTTGATGATTAAAATAACCTAATTAATATTCAGTGACCTATTGATTTCAAAACCACTTTTTAAAATCAAAAAATATATTAGATGGGCTAATATATTTGTTCTCAAATAATTTAGAAAACATTCCTTCCAATAAACTCATTTATATTCCTTTACGTTTTTATTATTTATATTATAAGACTAATAATCTTATTTTTCTATCTTTCGGAATAACTTGTATGTAAATCTGTAAATTGATATGTGAAAATATTGCAATTTTTGTAATTTTTTACATTCTGTTTTTTGTTGGCTTCACTTATGCTATGAGCATATTTGAAAGTGAGTATATTTGATTTTGCACTGGATCTAAATGAATCTCAGCAGAACTTATTACCCGTAGAATTTTTTCTGCTTGTTCTTCTAGTACCATCTTATCATATCCTTCAATAATTAGAACACCATCAAATGATACTTCAGTAGTACCTTTTCTTAGTTTTCGCTCGGTGGTTTCTGTGGAAGTGATTTGGGTATCACAGAGTCCAAGAGTAGTGGTTATTATGCCATTCATTTCATTTATATTTGTTGTTAGTTGGTCTAATTGCTTTGAATTCTCAGAAAAATCATCATCACGCAACAGTCGAATAGTCATCACAACACCACCAAACCCATTTTGAGGTCCATAAAAGGAAGCACGCTTACATGCACCTCGAGTAAAATTCTTAAAAGTAGCTGCATTCTTTTTTGTCCAAGGGGTAGGGTTATTTAGACGTTCAAGATAAGGAGCAGATTTAAATACTGATAATTTATTTCCCTCATATATTGTAAAACAACACTGCTCTGGATCGTCATGATTCATGTAACGGCGTCCTCCTAGAAAGCCTGGAATTCTTACACGTTCTGGCATGTGTTCATAAGTGTGCCATTTTTCCCAGTCTCTTTTTCCGTCATCTAGTAAGTCATGCCATATAGCGAGAAAAGCTTTAGAGTTTTTATGCATTTTATTAACTATTGTTACTTATTTCTCTTGCATTTAAATAGCCTAGTTCTTGGTACTTAGTAATATCAATTGCTTTTTTTAAATAATCCTGATAATGCGTGTACACTTTCATAGCAGCAGGGTCTTTTTTGGCATTATCTAAGGCTACTTCTTTAGAAATTCTCAAAAATTCTTTAATAATCTCCATAGGTAGTATTTTAAATTCAACATTATGCTTCTTGACCATAACTTGAAAACTTATAGCATTACGATGAATATATTCTCCATAGGATTGGGTATTTGCATTATTTGCAGCAATTCTTATGATTTCTTTAAGGTCGTCCGAAAGGTTTTTGTATTGTTCTTTATTAACAAGCACCTCATTCATTGCCCCAGGACTATGAATACCAGGGCCATAACAAATTTTAGCTATTTTAGGAAAACCAAATGCTAAATCCATCCACGGTCCACCCCATTCAACTGCGTCAACAACCCCTGCTTGGAAAGAGCTCATAACTTCACCTCCTGGTATGTTTACTGCGGTTGCTCCCTTTCGATTAAGAACTTAGTTAGGATGGTCAGCCATTCTAATTTTTAATCCTTTTATATCTTCCAATGAATTTAGAGGTTTTTTATACCAGCCAAACATTTCTGTTTGTACAATACCTGCTTGAAAAGGTTGTATTCCGTAGGGATCTAATATTTCTTCCCACAGCTTTTGTCCTCCTCCATGAAGTATCCAGGAACTTTGTTCTGATGGACTAAGCCCTCCAGGAATTCCTCCAAAGTATGCTAGTCCAGGATGTTTGGAAATCCAATAACCACTCCAACTATGTCCTATTTCTACGGTGCCTTGTCTAACGGCATCAAATACTTCGTATGCAGGAACTATTTCTCCAGAACCATATACTTTTACCTCCAATCTTCCTCCCGAAGCTTTAGTTATGTCTTTAGCTACATTTTCTGCAGTAGTTCCTACGCCTGGAAAGTTTTTAGGCCAAGTAGTGGCCATTCTCCACTGTATAATATTTTTAGAAATTGAAGTTGATTCTTTAGGCTTATCAGGTGTGCCACCATCAATTTTATCATCGCATGAGGCTAAAACAGCAGCACCTGTTAAAACTGAAGCTCCTATTAGAACATCTCTTCTTTTTAAATTTTTAAATTTATTTTTCATATCAACTCCTTAATTATTTTTTAAAGCGTCTATATTTTTTTCCCAATTTTTACCGTCGAACTTAGATGTTTTTATCTTTTTTATTGTGCCCTCATCTATGCATCTTGCATTTACACTTATGGAATTAGGATGAGATCTAGGAATATAAAATGATTTAATCCCACATACATTACAAAAATAATGTTTTGCTATGTTTTTATTAAATTGATAAGTGGTTAGATATTTCTTACCTTTAATCAGCTTAAATTTATCTTTTGGAACTATGTAGTGTAAATATAAAATGGGTAAACATATAGAACATGAACACTCTAATATATTTATGTTTTGAGGCCCAATTACTTCATATCTTACCCTTTTACAGTGACACCCGCCTTTGTGAGTAACAGTTTTATTTATCATAATTTAGAGTAAATGCTAAATAATAAGCAATGCAATATAATTTACTGTTAAAAAATAATTTTTTATTTCTATAATATTTTTATAATGCTAGCTTTTGTTGGAACATTGATAATGATAAGATCATTTTAATGAGGTGAAAATGTTTGCAGATAGAATAGAAGGGAAGTGGATAAATGCTTTTGAAGAAGTTTTCAAGTTATGCCAAGTTGAATCTAATGAGACTGTAGTGATTTTATCTGAAACTCAATCACGTGAAATAAATGTGCATATAACTGAACTAGCCTTACAAAATTTAGGTGTAAGACCTTCACATGTAAAATTAGTAAGCCCAATCAACAAACACAACATTCCTATTAGATCTACTGGAGCGTCGCAATCCATTGATGGCGATATAGCGGTATTAGCAGCCTTATGCGCTTCTGATTTTATCGTAGATTTAACTGTGGAAGGGCTGCTTCATTCTCCTGAAACCGCTGAGATTTTAAAATCTGGTGCCCGTATTTTAATGATTTCAAATGAACATCCTGAAGCTCTGGAACGGTTATTACCAGATGCTGATTTAGAAACTAAGGTAAAGATAGCTGCAAAAAAGTTAAGGGAAGCAAAACAAATGCATGTTTATTCTGAAGCCGGAACAGATTTAAATATTGGATTGGTTGATGCTCCAGCAGTAGGTGTTTGGGGTTATACGGCTAAAAAGGGTACTATGTCTCACTGGCCTGGCGGAATGGTTGTAGCTTTTCCTCGTTCTAAACAAGTTAATGGTAAACTTGTTATTAATAGGGGTGATATAAATTTAACTTTTAAAAAATATGTTGAAAGTCCTATTACTCTGGACATTAAAAATGATTTTGTAGTTGATATATTGGGAGAGGGAGTTGATGTAGATCTAATGAAAAATTATTTTTCCGTTTGGAATGATAAAAATGCATACGCAATTAGTCATGTAGGTTGGGGTATGAATTTGAAAGCTAGATATGAAGCTCTTTCAATGTATGATCAAAGAGATACCAATGGGACAGAATTAAGAGCGCTTGCGGGTAATTTTTTATTTTCTACAGGAGCTAACGAATTTGCTGGCAGAACTACGGCAGGCCATTTTGATATTCCTATTTTGAATACAACTATTACTTTAGATGGTGAAAAAGTAGTAGAAAAAGGACAATTGAAATGATTTTAAGAAGCTATACTTTGTGGTAGGAATAACGCAATAGCAGGAACCAATAGTAATATCATTAGTCTAATTATATCAATCAAAACAAATGGGATTACGCCTTTAAAAATAGTTTTTAAACTTACTGTATTTTTAACTATAGTTTTTAGTATATGAACATTTAGACCTACAGGAGGTGTTATTAAACTAATTTCAACTGCGACTACAACGAGTATTCCGAACCAAATTAAATTTCCTCCCATTTCTGATACTAAAGGATAAAATATTGGAACTGTAAGCATCATCATGGAAAGACTTTCTAGAATCATTCCAAGAATTAGATAAATAATAAAAATACCAATTAGTAATGTGTAGAGGTTAAAATTAAATAAGGATAAAAAATCTTTAAGATCATTCGGCAGACCGGCTAAGTTTATAAAATTTGAAAATACTATTGCTCCAAAAAGTAAAAAAAATAACATAGTAGTAATTTTGGCTGTTTCGATAAGTGTTTCGATAAAAGAACTAATGGAAATTTTTCTTTTTAAAATTATAATTAGTAAAGAACCAAAAGCTCCTATTCCAGCTGCTTCAGTAGCAGTAAATATACCTAAATAGATTCCCCCCATAACAATAATAAATAGGCTTAAAATTCCAATTACACCTTTAAGAGCTTTTACTTTTTCTAAGAAAGGTAGTGGTGGTGGACTAGTATAAGAGTCTTTTTCAAACCATAATGAAATTTTTACAGCTATAATATATCCAATAATTCCTAATAAGCCAGGAATTATTCCTGCTAAAAATAACTGTCCTATATCTTGGCTTGTGATAATACCATAAATTACAAGAATCATAGACGGTGGTATTAATATACCTAATGTTCCTCCAGCAGCGATAACTCCAGTGGATAAGGAATCAGAATAACCATATTTTTTCATTGACGGTAAAGCGATTTTGGCCATTGTGGCTGCAGTTGCTAAGGATGATCCGCATACTGAACTAAACCCACCGCAAGCTAGTACGGTTGCCATAGCTAGTCCTCCTTTTTTATGTCTTAGCCAGGCATTAGATGCAGAATAAAGTTCATCTGCTAGTCCTGCTTTTACTACAAAGTTTCCCATGAGTAGAAACAAAGGTAAAATGGAAAGAGAGTAGCTCATCCCATTATCAAAAAATACTTGCCCAACCATGGCCAAAGCAGGTTCTAAGCCTAAGATGTAAGTTAAACCAAAAAATCCAATAATCATCATTGAAAATGCAATTGGCAAACCTAAGGCAATCAGAACAATTACTAGTACTAAGCCTAGAATCCAGATTAGCATTTTAAATTAACACTTTTACTATTATTTGCATGATCTATTCCTGGTCTTTTTCTTCTAGGGATGATTCTATTATCCCTGGTCTTTTATAAGCAGCGTACATTTTGTCCTCAGGGGATTGAGTTTTAACGGACCTTTTATCTATTAAGTAGTTGTAGCAGTTTAATCCAGTCATTATTGAGGCTAATAATGTAAGGAATGACATCAGAAATGCTATTGGAGCTTTTGGAATTTCTAAAAACGTAGTTATATCATTATAAGAGTCTAAATTAATTCCATGGTTGTATAGTTGTTTAGAAATAATAAGCAAAATAATACATGAAATTGCATTTATTATTACGCTATGTATACGAGCAAGAGAATATTTTAGACTATTAGAAATTATAGAAACAGTCACGTGTCCTTCATCTCTACATATGTAGGGCAGTCCTATATATACCAACATGGCTAGAAGTATTTCTGTGATCTCAGATGTTCCAGGTAATGGCAATCCAAGAACATATCTGCCAAACACATCTACCACAGTGATAATAACTAAAATACTAAGGGCTAATACGCAAAAAGCTAATAGAAGTTTATTGGAAATTTTAAAAATTATATTTAACATTATTTTAGAATTTTATTTTTTATTAATTTTCAAGAGATTTTATTTCTTCTAGAAGCAATGAATATATTTTGTGAGCATCTATATTTTTTTCTTTTTCTATCTTCTTAAGTGTTTCCTCAATAATGGGTGATAATATTTTTTTTACTAATTTTTTGTCACCTTCAGGTAGTTGCTTAATTTTTACACCAATTTGTTTTGATATTGTTATCCCCTCTCTGTCTGCGTTATCCCAAGCTTTTCCAGCAAGTTTTGCAAGCTCTAGCCCGGAGACAGAGGTTATAGCTTCTTGATCTATTTTAGATAATGAATCCCACTTTTTTTTATTCATAACTACAAACATACTTACGTTGTATAGACCTCCTTCTACCAAAAATCCCTGCTTTATTATTCTATCCAATTTAAAAAAAGATATACTTTCCGCAGGAAGTGTTATTCCATCTGCTACTCCTCCTGACAGAAGCTCATATGCTTTAGTAACAGGAGCTTGAAGAGGAACTAAACCCAAAGCTTTAGCGGAGCTTTGAGCTATTCCACCGCCAATTCTAATTTTTAGTCCTTTTATACTTTCTAATGAATTATGGAAGCTGTTAAGCCATAATTGGCCCGGACCATGTGTAAAAACTCCTAAAAGGTGAGTACCTTTATGCTCATTTAATGTTAACAATTCTCTTTCATAAATTTTTTGCCAGGCTACAGATAAAATTTCTGAACTATTACTCAGAAAGGGGAGCTCTGCGAGTCTAGTTGTTGGAAAACGTCCCGCCGTATAATTATGTACGCCAAAAGTAACATCCGCAATTCCATTTACTGCAAAATCGAAATGTGCGGGAGGAGGTCCTAATGGTGCACTTAAAATTTCTATATTTATTCTATCTTCTGTAGCAATTTTAACTTTTTCTATCCAAGGAATCATGATGCTTAGCACCCATGGATGGGTGGGGGGAAGCCAATTTGCCATACGCAAGGTAGTAGTATCAGCAAAAGATTTGAAGGGTAATAAAAAGACGAAACAGAATATGATGACTCTAAATAGCATTAGTTGTTTTCTTTAATTTCTTTCTTGATTTTAAGTCGTTATAGTACTCTCTTAGAAATTTATAATCAATTTTTCCTAGGGCATTTTTAGGAATTTCATCTATTCTAATTAACATTCTAGGAATCTTGTATTTTGCAAGCTTTATTTTTAAACTATTATTGATTTGATATTCATCTAATTTCAATTGATTTTTTGTCTTCACAAAAGCTATAGGTATTTCTTGCCATCTTTTATCGGGGATTCCAATAATTGCAGCTTCTTCTATATTTTTCTCTTTTAAAAGCACTTGTTCTAGTTCAGCAGAGTAAATGTTTTCTCCTCCTGATATAATTATATTTTCTTTTCTTCCTACTACAAAAAATTGATTCTTTTTATTCTTTTTTGCGTAATCCCCTGTCATGAACCAACCATTAATAAAAGCTTTTTTTGTTCCCTTTTTATCTTTCCAGTAGTAAGAAAATATGTTTGGTCCACGAATTCCAATTTCACCAATAATATTGTCTTCAACTTTATCATTTTTTTCGTTAAAAATTTCTGCTTTGGTATGAAGTGCAGGTTTTCCTGAGTTTCCAAATGGTTTTCTTGTTTCAGATATATTGTGGCATACAGCAATAGGTCCAGTTTCAGTAGACCCATAAACTTGGATTATTGGTATATTATTTTCTTCAAAAAATTTGATTAGATCAGGTGCAACTATTGTAGAACCCGTAGTGATTGCTTTTAAAGAACTAAGTTTTAAAGGATCCCAATCTTTACTGTTCATAATTGCCTCCATTATAGTTGGTACAAAGACCGTATGAGTAGGCTTTAAAAGTTTTAAGGTGATAAATGTTTCTTCTAAATCAAATTTTCTACTTAGAGTAACGGTAGCACCAATATGCAAAGCAGGGATTGTTTGAATATTTAATCCACCTATGTGAAACAAAGGAATTACAGTTAGAATATGGTCAGATTTTTGAAATTTATGCATGTGCACACTATTCAATGTATTATAATAAACAGCTTTTTGAGATAGAACTGCTCCCTTAGCCTGTCCTGTTGTACCAGAAGTGTGGACGATGAGTATGGGGTGATTGACATCTCTTTGATTTGTTTTTGGTTTTGATTTTTTATTTATATTTTTTAAAGACAACTTTGTATAGGAAATAGAATCTATATCAATTATTTTTATCTTTGGAATCTCAGTATGTAGTTTGCTTATGCTCTCTATAAATTCTGATTCAGCGAATAGTAATTTGGCATTCACATTTTTAAGAATATTAATTATTTCGTAACTTGTTAGCCTCCAATTAATGGGTACTAAAATAGTACCTAATTTAGAGCAAGCATAAAATAGACTGATAAATTCTATTCTATTTAAGGCTAGAATAGCTATTCTATCTCCTTTTTTACATTTTAAATTTCTAGATAAATATGAAACTAACAGCTCAATATTATTGAATAATTGAAGATAACTTAAAGTAGTGTCTTCAAAATTTACTGCTGTTTTTTCTGGATTCTTTACAGAGTGATTCTCGATGTACTTGAATAAATTATTTTTCATTTTACACTACTGATCTTTTTCTCCTGGGTTATAAAGAGAAGCTTTTCCTAATCTATCAAGGCATATTTCTGCAGTCCAAGGGAGCATTAATGATCCACAACGGCTGTCTCTAAGAATCCTTTCCAAAGCTAAAGATTTTAGCATAGCTTGACCTCCACAGGTTCTAATTGCTAACTGTGAAATTTTGTGTGCCCCCTCCATTACTGAATACTGAGTTGCGTAAGCTCTATTTATTTGTGTGGCACTAGGATCAACACAGGCTTCTGAGATGCTTTGAAACCACAATGTTTTCAAGGTTTCTAATTGTATTTGCATTTCTGCTACTGTGATTTGTTTAGTAGGGTACATTCTTCTTTTTATAGGGGGAGTCCCTGGTAATTCTCCTCTAAGATATTTAATAGTAAAATCCATTGCGGCTTGAGCCAAACCAACATATGTTGGTGATAATGTTAAAAACATATGTGGCCATCTTCTTGCTGCTTCAAAATACATTCCTCTAGGCATTAGAGCAGCTTCTTCTGAAACAAATACATCTTCAAAAACAAGAGTTCTTGAAACTGTACCTCTCATTCCAAGAGGATTCCAATCTCCCACAACTTTTACCCCTTTTTGATTAGCGGGAATGGCAAGGTAGAGAGTATTTTTTTGACTAGGATTTTTATTAATTATTTTTTCAGTACAAAGAATTCCGTAATAAGAAGCATGCCCAGCTAAAGAGGCAAATATTTTTTTTCCATTTACCTTCCATCCATTTTTTACAGGTTTAGCAACAGTAGAAAAGGGTGTTGATCCTGCAGCTGCACTTCCGCCTTCAGAGAATGGTTGAGAATATATAGCCCCGTCATTTACAATACGTTTGTAATGCAGAACTCTTTGCTTAAGGTGTTCTTTCTGTATATTATCTGGCATATTTAAGTCATCTGCTAGTGATCCAGTCCAAAGAGTTGAGCATACATGCATATTCCATGTTAGGGCTGTAGATCCACAGTATCTTCCTATTTCTGCTGCAGCTAAAGCGTAGGACCTAAAGCTTGCACCTAGCCCTCCATTTTCTTTAGGTATGCATATACCCAAAAACCCTTGTTGGTGAAGGTCTTTGTAATTTTCAGTTGGAAATTTTGCTTCATCGTCATATTTATGAGCTCTTGGTGCAAATTTTTCGATCCCTAACTTTCGAGCTCTTTTGCAAATTTCTTCTTCTTCTTGAGTTAGCTGAAAAGCCTTGCTTTCAAACATAGGTGCGTCAAATTTAGGGTCTTGAGTTTGCATATTTTTTCCTTACTTTTTAAAAATTATGTTTAATAAAAAATTCTTTTATAGCATCATTAAAATCGTCGGGCTTTTCGATGTTTATTAAATGTCCACAATCTTTAATAATTACTAACTGACTGTTTTTTATATTCTCAGACATTCTTTGCATCATTTTAGCAGGCGCTTGATTATCATTTTCACCTGCAATCAGTAGAGTTGGAATAGATATACTTGTTAATTTATCTTTAAGATCAAAACCTATTAGAGAGTTTATAGCTACTCTGTATGACCTATCAGATATAGAAGACATAATATTTGATGCTAAATCAATAATATTTTTATTAGTCTTTGGTCCTACTATATTAGCAATAGTTGTTTTAGAAATGTCTTTTAATGTTTTTCCTTCATTTAATGGTCTTAGACGAGAATTTATAAATTCTTTTTGCCAATTTGGATCATTTCCGCCAAATTTTGGCGAAGTTCCAACTAATATAGAGGCCTTTGCATAAGAAGGATAATCTGTGATAATTTTTTGAACTATCATTCCCCCAGCGAATGACCTAGCAAAATGGGAGAATGAATTTTACGAAAAATCAAAAAATCATAAACAGCATTAGCATAACTAGAAATACTAGTGTTTTCTAGCATTGGAGAGTTTCCATATCCTGGTAAATCTATGGAAATAACGTAATAGTGTTTACCAAACTCATTAATTTGTTGTTCGAATACTTTTGAGGTGCCTGCTATCCCATGTATAAAGATTAAAGGAGTTTTATCTTCATTTGAGTTGCAAATATAATTTAGCATTCGTCTGTTCTAATGTTGCCAGATAACGGGAAACAACTCACTTGTTAAAACGTCACCATCATTTAAATTTATTGGAGGTAAAAGTTTTTGGATTTTTTCATTTTCCATAAATGTTCCCTCCCTGCCATCCCAAACTACATCTTCGCCGACATATCGGAGGGCTAAACCCCTTCTTCTCTTAGCAGAAGATGAATTTCCAGATGACGAATGTAAAACTAAAGGATGGTGAAGGATTATATCTCCTGGTTTTACATCCCAAGAAATAATGTCATAATTGTCTTTGTTGGAGTCAATATCAGGTATTTTTTCTAATCCCATTTTATCGTATAAATCAGAAAATTTGGTTTCTTTGCCAAAAGAAGTAGGAGCAAACATTTTATTCCACTTATGAGAACCTTGTATGTATTCAACTGCTCCTGTTTCCTTTGATACATCATCAAAAGGTACCCAAATGGAAATAATTTTTTGTCCCCTTATAGGCCAATAAGGAAGGTCATGATGCCATGGAGTAGGCTCTTTCGTATTTGGTTCTTTGACAAGCAACTGGTCATAAAAAAAATTTATTTTTTTACTTTCAGAAATCTTTGCTGCAATTTCAGGCAAAACTGATTTGAATGCAAAATTTTTAAAGGTTTCATTTTTTCTCCAAATAAAAAAGTCCCCATAATACCTTCCTTTTGTATTAGATGGTGTGTATTCAATTGAAGCAGGACCAGGGTTTTGCAATACGTTATCTATAGCTCTCCGCATAGGTTCTAGCCATTTTTTATCAAGAACATTTCTTAAAACAGCAACCCCATTTGTATTATAGTAATTTTTAGTATCATTAATGTTCTGCTTATTTAATGACATTTTATTTATACTCATGCTTTATTATCTATATAATATTTATAATTATAAGATAAAACTAATTATTAAGCAGTAAATTTATTGGAAATAAATCAATGATTAGAATTATTTTGATTATTTTGATTTTACTTGTCTTACTTATTATAGTTTGGAATTTTTATCCAAAATTAAAAAGTTTATTTTTAAAAATAATGAAGAGCCCCATTGGAATTCTTTTTGTTAAAAAAATAATTAGATTTATAATTAGAAGGTTTATAGGTTAGTGGTAGAATATAAAAAATAATCTTAATTTGAGGAAGATTATGATGGCTAAAAATAATAAAGAAATTTTGACTAAAGAAACTGCGGTTGCAGTAAAAGCTGAGTTAGCCAAGTATGCTGACACCTATGATGTGGAAGAAACCCAAAAATTGGTAACAGAAATTGTAAGTAATACGGTTAATGAAATTCTTAATAAGTGGTTAAATAAAAATATTGATAGGGTATTAAAGGAAGTGCTTAGGGAAGAATTAGAAAAAATAGTAAAAAGGCAACTTACGAAAAATAAAAAAAAATAATTTAATTCTTTCTAGATTCTTTTTTTCTGTATGCAAGCATACAGTGTTCTAAACAATATGGTTTTCCGGGAACTTGTTTTGCACCGCAAAAATAAAAATCTTCATTCCCAGGGTCTCCAAAAGGCCAGCGACAACCTTTTGTTGCAAGTAATACATCTTCGTTTTTTATAATATTAATTTTGTCCTTTTTTTCAACTTCTCTTCTTAATCCCAATCTGTTGGCCTTTCCAATAATTGCATTTCTGCTAATATTTCCACCTAAATGTGTTGCTATATCTCTTGCAGGTAGGTTTTTTGCCCACAATTTTTTCAGTTTTTTTACTCTGGAATCTGTCCAGTTATCAGCCATTTTTTACTCCTTAACTAAATATTTTTATTTCATTTAATAGGGTTATCCGCAAGTTTGATCATAGAGTGTAGTAATACCTGAGCGCCTGCTAAAATATCTTGGTCTAAAGCTTTCTCGATTTCATTATGACTTATTCCATCTACACAAGGAATAAATATCATACCTGTAGGTGCTATGTCATTGACGTTTACAGCATCATGTCCAGCACCAGAAATAATCTCTTGATGAGGTAACTTTAAGTTTGATGCAACTTCTTCAATAGTTGATCTTATTTGTTTATTAAAAGACTTTGATTCAAGCTCTAAAATTTGTTTAATAGAAATTTTTAAATTATAACGTTTTGCGATTTTTTTGATCTCTAATCTTAGTTCTTTATCCATATTATGAAGACTTCTATCATTTGGATGTCTGAAGTCTATAGTGACAAAACATTCTCCAGGGATAACATTTCTAGAGGGTGATTTTATGTTTAGAACTCCACAAGTGGCACAGCCCCCGGGTTGATATTTATTGCCAATAGAGTTGACTAATAATACTAGCTCTGAGGCTCCCACAAGAGCATCTTTTCTTTTGTTCATTGGAGTAGGACCGGCATGAGCCTCCATACCAACAACATTTACTTCATACCATTTTTGAGCTTGTGAACCAGAAACTACACCAATAGATTTTTTTTTCATTTCTAGGATTGGACCTTGTTCGATATGGGTTTCTATAAAAGCTCCTATTGGCCTAGGATTACAATTTTCTTTTCCATTATATTTAATTCTATTAAGTTCTTCTCCTAATTTTTTTCCATCTAAGTCCTTAATAGATAGAGCGTTATTTAATTTGTAATTTCCAGAGAATACTGCAGAACCAGTCATTGCAGGAGGGAATCGACATCCTTCCTCATTAGTCCATACAACTATTTCTATAGGTGATTCAGTGATGTATTTTAAATCATTTAAGCTTCTAATGACCTCAAGGGCAGATAAAACTCCTAATGCTCCGTCATATTTGCCCCCTGTAGGTTGTGTGTCTAAATGACTACCACTCATAATTGGGGGAAGATAATTATTTTTTCCTTTTTTACGAGCAAAAATGTTTCCCATCTTGTCTATAGTAATTTTTAGATCTTCATTTTTACACCATTTTACGAATAGATCTCTTGACTTCTTATCTAAGTCAGTTAAGGCTTGACGATTGACTCCCCCTTTAGCCGTTGCACCAATCTTAGCCATTTCTTCTATACTTTTTAAAAGTCTTTTTGAGTTTATTTTAATATTAGATTTCATATAATAATTTCATCCTTTAAATACTTTAATAATACATCTTTTATTATTTTAGGGATAGGGTGAGAAGAAATTTTTATACCCTTTTTCTTAGCCCATATTCTTGTTTCATATCCTATTGAAGCAATTTGTTCCTTACTATAAATAATGTGTTGTAGTCTAAGGCTAGAATTATTTAGTTCTATTAATCTTGTTTCTATCTCTAGTGTATCACCTTGTTTACAGGGTTTATAATAGGTTCCACTAGTTTTTAGTAGTGGTAGTCCTATTATTTTATATTGTTTTTTAAGTTCTAAAATTGACTGATTTATTTTTTTAAAGTAATGCCAATGAGCTTCATCCATCCATTTATAAAAATTTGGATAAAAAACAATCCCAGCTGGGTCGCAATCACCCCAATTAACAACAATTCTGTAGCTGTTTTTTATAAAATTCATAATTCCTCTTCTATGATAAGATATTAATTATCTATAATATTTTATGTTAAGTTAAAATACCCAAAAATAGTTTTTTAGCATAGTAAGTGGCCAATGTCCTGAAGTATAAATTTTAAATTTAGTATTAAATATATGATTTGTAAGATTTTCATTAGCTATTATAAGGGCTTTTTGGTAGCAGGCTAAGGCTGCTGCTCCTCCTGCTACTTTAATAAAATAAGGATCTTCTATATTATTTTTTTTAGCAACTTTAATTAACATATTATTTATAGATTCATTTGATGTCTGAGCTATTAAGGATAAATATTTTTGTAGGTCTTTTTCAGATGTTTTCTTCAAAATATCATTGTAGAGTATATTTTCATCTCTTTTTTCTTCGCCCCAAATAAAAAGTTCACAATCAGGACTATTGATTATAGATTTTGCATGAGTCCATGTAGAAGCGGTTTTTATTATATCAACTTTTTCTTTAATTCTTGGAGACAAATAACTTACGTATTTGAAGGTATGAGTTTTTGTTTCTTTTTTTAAATTCTGTCCAATATTATCAAACCAATTAATCTTTATAATTGAATTATTAAATTTAATTAAAATATTTTCTGTAGAATTCTGCATTATAGTTCAGATAGACTATTCAGCAATTTCTTCTCTGTAAAGACCAAGCATCTCTTGTACTGGTCTATCTGAGAATGAAAAAAGAATGGCTTCTTCTTTTGTGCTATGTTTAAACTTTTCCCATCCTGGTACAACAAAAATATCTCCTTTGTTCCAACTATACTTTTCTGTTCCAATAATTGTTTTGCCGCTTCCCTCTACTACGCAATAGATGGTTCCATCGGTACTCCTAGAATATTTTCCTTCGAAAGTTTTGGGTAGTAGCTGCATAAAAGTTGCCATTGTAGGTATTGCATGTCCTCCATTTAACGGGTTGGTATATTTTAGTCTTATTCCATGAGATTTATCCCATTTGTCTTTATTTTTTATTTTTTCAAGGGCCTCTCTTGTTCTGCTAAAAGGGTAAGAAAAAACAGGTGATACTTTGTCACTGGAGATAGTGTTATTAACTGGAAGCAGTCCTGATCCATAGCGAGCTATAGAATCTCCTTCTGGTTTTTGTATAAGCTGTCTTTTTTGTCCTAATTTTTCTGCAAAACTAGAAGTAAATTGGTTAATTATCGGTATGTCTAAGCCATCAAGCCATATCATTGGGTCACTTGATTCGTTTCCGTGATCGTGCCATGTCCAGGAAGGAGTAATTATAAAATCTCCTGGAAGCATAGTAGTTTTTTCACCATCAACTGTTGTATAGGCTCCTCTTCCTTCCATAACAAATCTTAAAGCTGATTGTGTGTGTCGATGACTAGGCGCTATTTCACCAGGAAGAATTAATTGTAGTCCTGCATAAAGGGTATCTGTTATTTTACTCTCTCCTTTCATCCCTGGGTTTTCTAAAACTAGCACTCTTCTTTCAGCTTCTTCTGCAGTGATTACTTCTCCAGCAGTAAGTACATGTTCTTTCACTTTTTCCCATTGCCAGATGTGGGGAACAGCTTTTGTTTGTGGCAAATCAGTTACAAGGTTTGATAATACATCCCATAAAGGTGCTAAGTGAAGTTTGTCTATGTTTTTATAAAAATTATTTTTAAAGTTACTTGTAGTGTTTTTGTTTTTCATATTTATAATTCCTTATTTTATTAGGAAATATATTCCACTAGGTACTAGTGAATATTGGGGAGCTCTAGGCCTAATTTATCCACTACTAGTTTATGTGTGATTTTGAAATAATCTTCTAACATTTCTTCATTTTTCCTTTTTTTAATTCTCCACTTTCTATAAATAGCATTGTTTTTAGAATTTGGGCGACCAAAAAATGCGGGTAGCATAGGGTAATAACGATTGATAGCATCTTGAATTAGTTTTTTTCCATCTTCGTGTTTAATAATTTCTGTAGTAAAATCTTCACCAAATTTTGCATGAAATTTTTCTTCAGGCATAGTCATTCTCGCTACGTTTCTTAAGGGAAGGAATGAACATTCCAATAAATCTTCAACCTGAAGAATTTCAGCTAAATCTGCTAGAAGTTTAATAACGCAAAATTCTTCCCAAGTTTGTAAAGGAAATTCAAAAATTGATAATGGATTTTTTCCTTCTGGTGTCATTTGTTCTGTAGGTATATTAAGCTTATCTCCTAATTCTTTAAATCTTACATGATGGCCATATTCTTCCATAGCGACTCTACAAGTTAGCCATTTTGCATAAGGCGTTGGAGCAAGGGAAATAGCGGGTTCATCAAATACTCTTGCACCGTAAAGTTCATTAACGGCATGACTTCTTACTAATTTAACAATTGCTTCTTTAAATTCAGCAGGATGGTTGTCAAGTTCTTCACAGGTTTCAACCTTAGGAGGATTAAATTCTTTGTTCATTTGATATGCCCTTTAATTTACAATATAGGATCAGAAGAAAATACTTCTAAATCAGATTTAAGAGGGTTTAAATGGTTTATAAAATTATTTTCAACTTCAATGGCTAAATCTGTTATATTGTCTGAATTACGGACATAATTATAAACTGGATTAGCATTGTCAAAAATAAATATTTCTTTTCCCCTAACGCCGAATATTTGTCCAGAGAAACTTGCACCATGTTTGCTTGCTAATACACAGGCTAATTGTCCTACATAATGTGCTTTAATTTTTAAGGCCAAGGATTTATAATTTTCTTGTTCTTCATTCTGCGGATTGATAGATTCAGTTACTCTTGTCGCTGCAAAGGGTGCTATAGCATTGCATGTTATTCCCACTCTTTGCAGATCTAATGCCGTAACTCTTGTTAAAGCCATCAAGCCTGCTTTAGATGAAGCATAAGCCGCTTGACCATAATTACCCCAAATTCCAGAAGTAGAAACGACGTTAATAATTCGACCAGAACAATATTTAGGATTATTTTTAGCTTGTTCTCTAATGATTCTACTTGAACAAGAAGTAAGATTAAATGCCCCTGTTAGATTCGTATTAATTACTTTATTCCAACTAATTCTATCCAATTTAAATATAAAGCTATCTAGAATAATTGCAGCATTATTTATCACTATATCCAATTTACCCATATCATTTTTTACTTCATTACATATTTTATTGACTGTCTCATAATCAGAAATATCATTTGAATATCCTAGTGTTTTTACTTTGTATTTTTTAGATAACATTTTAGTAATATCTTTAACTAAATTGTCTTCGTTATTTTTTTCTCCACCTATAGTAAATCCTGGATCAATGATGATT
The DNA here is from genome assembly GCA_964576635.1 of uncultured Rhodospirillaceae bacterium. GTDB lineage: Bacteria > Pseudomonadota > Alphaproteobacteria > TMED109 > TMED109. The sequence goes on along the minus strand of CAZNVN010000019.1, from coordinate 6,389 downwards.
ATATTACAGCCTTGTTCAGCTAAACTTGTAGCAATTGCTTTGCCTACTCCTCTTGCACCTCCCGAAATGATTGCAACTTTATCTTTTAGCAGGCCTTTATTCATTGTTTTGAAACTCCTCATATTTATTGTAAAAGGCATCGGCATGAATGTCATTTTTTCTTAACCCTAAGTTAGGAAATAATTTTTCAGCAGCTTCTACCATGGGAGGAGGTCCTGCTAAATATACTTTGAAACCGTCAAAATCTTCTATATCTTCCATCACAGCATCAGTTACTAGACCAGTTCTGATATTATTAACCTTTGTTTGATCCGAAATAATAGGAAAAAAATTAAAGTTTGGATTGTTATTAGATAATTTTTTAAATTGTTCTAAATAGTAAAAATCATTTTCTGTTCTAGCTCCAATATATATAGACACTGGTTGCTTCATTTTTTTTTCTTGAGAGGCTAGTGATATGGAAAGAATGGGCGCTAAACCAGTCCCTCCTGCTATACCTAATATCGGACCTTTATGGTTTTCTCTTAAGTAAGAATTTCCATATGGACCAGTTATTTTAACTTTTTCTCCTACACTTAATTCCTCAGAAATATATTTGCTTACCAAGCCTTCATCCAGTGTCTTGATATGAAATTCTAATTGTTGTTCGGTAGGACAGTTTGCCATAGAAAACTGCCTTGAATCTAAATTATTAAATTTTAATTCGGCGTATTGTCCTGCAAAAAAATCAAATTCATCATCGGAGATATTACTCAGTTTTATAGCAATTATATCTTTTGTCACTTTGCTTATTTTTGAAACTTCATAAGACAATTTTTTAATATTATGTTCTAAATTTTTTTGTTCAATATTATTAATTATTGTTATATTACAATCAGTCTTAGGAATTGAACGGCATGCTAATATTAGCCCATTTTCTTTTTCGGAATCTTCTAAAGCAAATTCTGAATATGGCATCATATCTACTTCACCTGATATCAATTTAGATTTACATGCACCGCAATTTCCTGATCTACAACCATGTGGATAATCAATACCTTGTGACAGAGCTGATTCTAATATACAGTCTCCGTCTTCTACATCGATGATTCGTATTCCTGAAATGTCTACTTTATAAGTCAAATTGTTTCCTAGCTTAGTTTATTATATATAACTTTTGCATCCATTTAAAAAGTATTTTTAATTTATTGTTGGCGCCAAGATACCCATGGATTTAAACCATATAAAGGTATAGAGGAAGGAATTTTTATATTTTTTTGAAAAGCTATTCTATGTAAAGGATCATGAAAAAGAGGAAGCATCCACTTGCCAGCTCTTAATAACCTATCAAGAGTTTGTGTTGCTTTAATTAATTGTTCTCTATTTTTAGAATTTACAATCATATTTATGCTTTCATCTATTGCAGGATGATTTATTCCTGCATAATTTCTCGATCCATTTTGATTCGCAGCCCAACTGCCCCAATATATGCTTTGTTCATTACCAGGCGATAAAGACATATTATATTTGAATACAATTGCATCAAAATCAAATTTTTGTAGCCTGTATTGATATTGAGCACTATCTGTTATAAGAACCTTCATTTTTATACCAATCTTTTTAAGTTGTTGCGCCCAAATAAGAAGTAGCCTTTCCATACGTGGCTGATTAGTGAGAACAGAAAAAGAAAGTTGTTTATTATTTTGTTTGTTAACTAAAATATTTTTTTCTATATTCCAGTCTGACTTTTTGAGAAGATTTAATGCATTTTTTAATAAAATTCTTTTATCTTCTTCTTTATGTATATTAGTTACCTCTAATGCTCTTATGCTTATTTGATCTTTGTATTTGGAGAGTATGTTCAGAGAGGTTTTATTAAGTGTTGTTGTAGCCTTCAGATAACTATTATCCCAGGGCCCATAGGTTCTTGATAACAAATTATGAAATAGTATTTTGTTTATAAACTCGTATGGAAATAATAAGCAGATGGCTTTTCTTACGTTAACATCGTTGAATGGATGTCTTCTTGAATTAAATAGGATAGCCTCAAATCCAGAAGGATAATTTCTAGGGAAAGTTTTAGTTGTAATATTGTTGTTATTAACCAGATTAGTTTTCCATCTTACGGCATCATTCTCTATGTGAATATCATATTCTCCGGATAAAAATGCTTCTAAAGCTATATTTACATCTCTATAAAAATCATACCTTATGAGTTGAAAATTATATCTTCCTAGACTATCTGTGCTGTTAGTTCTCCACCAATTAGGATTTTTTTCATAAATAATATATCTTCCTGCTTCTAATTTTTTTATTTTGTATGGGCCTGAGCCAATAAATGGAGTAAGCGTGGTTTTATCAAAATTTCTATCTTCCCAATAAGATTTAGAAAAAATTGGCATAAGACCTATTATAAGAGGCATTTCATAATTACTTTTATTAGAGAATTCAAAACGAACTATTTTATTTTTTTTTGAATATACTTTTTCAACCAATGAATAATATGATCTAGTATGAGGTCTGCCCTTTTCTTTTAGTATTTGCCATGAAAAGATTATGTCTTCTGCTGTAATGCTGTCTCCATTTGAAAACTTGGCCAATGAGTTTATTTTAAATTCTGCCCACTTTCTATTTTTTGGAGATTTTATTGATTCGGCTATTCCCGGATATAAAGAAAAAGGCTCATCAGGACTCCAAGTCATCAGAGATTCAATAATTAGACCTTTAATTCCAGGAGGAGCTATGCCACTTATAATATAGGGATTTAAAGAATTATAGGTTCCTATTTGTGCGAGTTTGAGAATTTTGCCAAATGGGGCATTGACATTAACATGAATGTCTCTTGAAATTTTATTAGGTCTTTCTGTATCTCCATGCATTGCTATTGAATTCTTAAACTCTAGAGCCAGAGATGTTGTAATAATATTAAAGAGCAAAATAAGAAATCCAAAAAGAGCTATGAAGAATTTAATAATAATAAAATTTTCTTTAGTGATATTTATTTTTCTATACATAAATAGAATTATTAGCTCATTTTAAATTTTTTTTAAATTTTAATTGAGCAGAATTTATATCTAAATATTAATTTTTATTTAATGTTCTTGATTTGTTCTTGTAATAATGAGATATTTTTAAAATAAAGTTAAGAAATTTTACTTTAGATGTAATTTCTTGTTGACCAGATCCTATATTTTGTGAAGTATAGATATTAGGTATCTATATGTTGTGGTTATCCCCATTTTATTATCCACAATTGTGGATAAGTTTTTTGGAGATTTTGATAACATGTCTTAGTTTTGTTGCTAGCTGGGCGTTTAGGGGAGAAAGTTTATGGATGGAAGCGGATTAGAAGCTGCTTTAGAGAAAAATAATACAGCAGAAATGCTAAATATAGTTCAGGTAGAATCTGGTCAAGCAGTAGAAATAAATCCAGATCGAGATAAACTTTTGACTGAATTTGGCAAATCAACCTTATTAGACAGATATTTAATGCCTGGTGAAACACCTCAGAACCTTTTTGCGAGAGTAGCTAGTTATTTTGCGGATGATGCTGCTCATGCTCAACGTATTTATGACTATATTTCTAGATTGTGGTTTATGCCATCTACTCCAGTTTTATCTAATGGAGGCACAGATAGGGGGTTACCTATATCTTGTTTCTTGAATGAGTCAGGAGATAGCTTGCAAAGTATTGTTGAATTGTGGAATGAGAATGTATGGTTGGCATCAAGAGGTGGAGGAATTGGGTCTTACTGGGGCAATTTGAGATCTATTGGTGAGAAAGTTGGTAGGAACGGAAAAACTTCTGGAGTAGTTCCATTTATTAGAGTCATGGATTCATTGACTTTAGCTATTAGTCAAGGCAGTTTGAGAAGAGGGTCTGCCGCATGTTACTTACCTGTATGGCATCATGAAATAGAAGAGTTTATTGAAATTCGACGTCCTACTGGAGGGGATCCTAATAGAAAAGCACTTAATTTACATCATGGAGTTGTAATTCCAGATGCTTTTATGAGAGCTGTTGAAGCTGGCGAAGAATGGACTTTAAAAAGCCCTAAGGATGGTGTAGCGCAGAGTACTATTTCTGCTAGAGATCTTTGGATAAGAATTTTAACAGCAAGAGTTGAGACTGGAGAGCCTTATCTTTTGTTTATTGATAGGGTAAATGCAGAAATACCACAACACCAAAAGCTTGCTGGTATGCGGGTAAAAATGTCTAATTTGTGTAGCGAAATAACTCTTCCTACAGGAGAGGATAGATTTGGAAAAGAACGCACGGCTGTATGTTGTTTGTCTTCTTTAAATTTGGAGACTTATGATGAGTGGAAAGATATTCCTGGAATTATAGAGGATATTATGCGTTTTCTTGACAATGTTTTGCAAGATTTTATTAATAGAGCTCCTGATACAATGTCAAAAGCTCGTTATAGTGCTATGCGAGAGAGGAGCGTAGGACTAGGTGTCATGGGTTTCCATACCTTTCTTCAAAAGAAAGGAGTCCCCATAGAATCTGTTTCTGCACTTTCTTGGAATAAGAAAATATTTGGTTATATTCGTGAGAAGGTGGATGGTGCTTCCAAAGTTCTGGCTCAGGAGAGAGGAGCATGTTTAGATGCCGCAGATTTTGGGATAGAAGAAAGGTTTTCTAATAAGTTAGCTATAGCTCCGACAGCGTCTATTTCTATAATATGCGGAGGAACTTCCCCTGGAATAGAACCACTAGTTGCTAATTCATTTGTTCAAAAAACTCTTTCTGGCTCATTTAATGTAAGAAATCCTTATTTAAGAGGTTTGTTGGAGGAAAAAGGTAAAAATGATGAAGAAACCTGGTCCTCTATTGCTACTAATAAAGGCTCTGTTCAACACTTAGAATTTTTGACAGATCATGAAAAAGATGTATTCAAAACTGCGTTTGAGATAGATCAGCGTTGGTTGGTTGATCTATCTGCTCAACGAACACCTTTCATATGTCAATCTCAATCTTTAAACATTTTCTTGTCTGCAGATGTTCATAAAAGAGATTTACATCAAATTCATTTTCAGGCTTGGAAAAAAGGTGTTAAAAGTATGTATTATCTTAGATCTATGTCTATTCAACGTTCAGACGTTGTTTCAGAAATGGCTAATAATGGGAAGGCAGTATCAGTAGATAATAGTACTAATGATTATGAAGAGTGTCTTTCTTGTCAGTAAAGTAGTATATTTAATCTAATTTATGGAGTATCCAATGTCTTTGTTATCCGCTAATCCTGTCTATAAACCCTTCCACTACCCTTGGGCATATGACGCGTGGTTACAACAACAAAGAATTCATTGGTTGCCAGAAGAGGTGCCATTGGCTGATGACGTTAAGGATTGGCAAAAAAATCTTACTAATGAAGAACGTAATCTATTAACTCAGATATTTCGTTTTTTTGTTCAAGCAGACGTTGAGGTTAATAATTGTTATATGGGACATTATTCAAGAGTCTTTAAACCAACCGAAGTATGTATGATGCTAGCTTCTTTTTCAAATACTGAAACAATTCATATTGCTGCCTATTCTTATTTATTGGATACCATAGGAATGCCAGAGGTTGAGTACGAAGCTTTTCTACATATAAAAGAAATGAGAGATAAATATGAATACATGCAATCTTTCAACACTTCAACTAAGCTTGATATAGCAAAGACATTGGCAATGTTTGGGGCATTTACGGAAGGCTTACAATTATTTGCTAGTTTTGCAATATTATTAAATTTTCCGAGGTTTAATAAAATGAAAGGATTGGCGCAGATTGTTACCTGGTCTGCTAGAGACGAGACTTTACATACTAATTCTATTATCAGACTCTTTCATACTTTTTTATCGGAAAACCCAGAGATTAAAAGTAAGGATTTTTTTGAAGATTTAAAAAATGCTTGCTCCATAGTAGTAGGACATGAAGATTCATTTATAGATAAAGCCTTTGAATTAGGAGGAGTAGAAGGTTTGGAAGCAGAAAATGTAAAAAAATATATTAGATATATAGCCGATAATCGCCTGAACCAACTCGGAGTAGATCCCATTTATAATGTTGGAAAAAACCCTTTGCCGTATATGGATGAAATGCTCAACTCATTAGAACATGCTAATTTTTTTGAAAGTAGAGCTACAGAATATTCTAGGGCTGCTACACAAGGTACTTGGGAAGAAGCTTTTAGTTGAATCCAACAATATTAAATATTTTTAATTACTTTTAATAATAGACCAAAGCTTATTTGCTGTGGCTGGCATCTCAATGTGGTCAATATTATACTCTGTTAAGGCATTAACCAAAGCATTTATAATTGCAGGAGGAGCCCCTATAGCCCCTGCTTCTCCTGCTCCTTTAATTTTTAATGGGTTGGTTTTACATGGTGCCATATTCCATTCTATATCTATATTAGTT